>NZ_JANQVQ010000218.1 GCF_030730205.1 Paraglaciecola sp. | reverse complement strand
CGTCCAAAATACATCAACCGTCGGTACTACATGCTTATTTTGTCATTTATTTAACTATTTTGAACTCCGACAAACAGGATTTCTCATAGCTGGCCTAATACTGTTTCGCGGTTCACCCTTAGACAAGGTTCCCTCGCTATTCTGCTGGGATGACCTTCCGAACCTCTACTAGCAGAAAGAGTATGAGTGGAAGGGCTCAGCCGGTTATTAAGCGGCTAGAGCGTAGTTTTCGTCGTTTGCGACTATTTGTTTGCGGCTTTTATAGAGGCAAACCGCTCCTCTGCATGCACCTAAAGCCTCAAGCATCCTGTCGAATCCAAAATCAGCCCCAGAGTGTGTTGGCTGCAAACTGCCAACGCTATTATGTTAACACAGCACTTGGCGTTTGTACCAAGCTAAGTTTTAAATCTTTGTTTTTCGTCTGTTTTTTAAACAGTTTGTGGGTAATGTTAATAAAATTTTTAAGCATTCATCCCTAGGGAGCATGATTAGCTTTGATCTAGTTTGTGTTAGCCTACGTTTTAGCGTGCTAACTCCCAGGAAACCACACATGCCGCAAGATGTATTCAGCCTTTTTACCTTGCCAAACGGTAATCAACTCAAGAATCGCTTAGTTAAAGCAGCGATGGAAGAAAATTTAGCAAATGTTTACCAATTGCCTGATGAGCCTTTGATGCAATTATATAGCACCTGGGCACGAGGGGGAGTGGGTTTGATTATCACTGGTAATGTGATGGTGGATCGATTAGCCATGACAGGACCGGGTGGGTTGGTGTTAGAAAAGTCCACTGAGCTTGAGCCCTATAGCCAATTAGCCAAACAAGCACAGCAACATAATTGCAAGGTGTGGATGCAAATAAACCACCCTGGGCGCCAAGTCTATAAACGCATGGGAGGTAAGGTAATATCATCTTCAGATGTGGCCTTAAATCTAGGCAAACATTCTGCTTTGTTTGCTCCGCCAAAAGCGATGAATGAACAGGAAATACAAGATGTGATCAAGCGCTTTGTTACTACTGCTCAAAAAGCCCAGGAGGCTGGTTTTGACGGGGTTGAAGTGCATGCGGCTCACGGGTATTTACTGGCGCAGTTTTTATCACCTCTGACAAATAGACGTCAGGATAGTTGGGGTGGTAGCCTTGAGAATCGAGCTAGATTATTACTGAACATTGTTGAACAAGTGCGTGTGGCATGTGGGATTAAATTTGATTTAGCGGTCAAGCTTAATTCAGCAGATTTTCAGCGTGGTGGCTTTGATGTGAAGGATGCCCAGCAAGTCGTTTATTGGTTGACTGAATACGGCGTTGACATGGTGGAATTGTCTGGAGGTAGTTACGAAGCGCCAGCCATGCAGGGTCGTAGCGCGGATGAGCGCACTTTAGCACGAGAGGCTTATTTTTTAGAGTTTGCCAGTAAAATAGCACTTGAAAGCCAGATCCCAATAATGACAACAGGCGGGATCAGGCGTTTAGAAATTGCCGAACAAGTCATTGAAAGTGGAGTTGCGCTGGTGGGCATGGCAAGTGCGCTGGCTTATACGCCCGACTTACCTAAACAATGGCTTGATCATCCTGAGCGGGTTGGTTTTATTCCGTCAGTGAATTGGCAAGACAAAACCCTCAGTGCGCTTGCTGTTATGGCCTTGATCAAAAAACAGCTTAGGCGAATGAGTAAAGGTCAGGCTCCTAAAAAAGATAGCTGGGCATGGCTTGCACTATTAGACGATCAATTGCGCTTAGCTAAATTGACTAAGCGCTACCGAAATCTGCATGCGGCTGAGCTTGATTAGTCCATGATTTAAATTAGAAGCGTAGCGACAAACCACTTAGGCCACCATCGAGTTTTTGAAATTCTGACATTGCTACTTCACGACTGGCATAACCCAGTGACTGAATGGTCGCGAGTGCTTCTGGAAATCCTTTAGGCACTAACACTGTACCGTTGATCCACACGCTACTCGCGGCATAGCGTTCATTGGCACTCATTTCAATACGGTTGTAGTCACTAAAATCGGCATGGTGATGCATCTCTCCGAAGGTCAGTAAATTGTTGTTTTCTAAATAACTTAAAGACCTTTTTAGGTGCGGCAACCCTGACATGTTCACCATTGAACCAGACAAACCTTGTTTAGCTAACAAGTGAATCAATTGTTGTGCACCTTGGCGATTGGTACGGCCAGACAAACCAATATAAAAATGTCCTCCAACCATCATGATGTCACCAGCTTCTAGGTGGCCGGGGGCATCAATGATATCTGGATAAGGATAAAATTGGTTCACTACTTCAGCGATGAACTTTACTTCGCCTTGTCGGCTGGGCGTGCCAGGATGGGTTAAAATAGCCCCTATAGGTGTAAACAACGCGACATCCTCAACAAAACAGGAGTCTGGAAAGGCTTCTAATGCATCAAGCACTGTGACGCTTAAACCACATTCTTGTAGTGCCAATATGTAATCATCGTGTTGCTCACAGGCTATCTCAAAATTGGGCTTTCCACGTTTGGCTGAGGTTATTCCTTTGACCATGGAACGACAGGGTTTGCGAGCGATTGCGTGGCTAAACATAGTACTTAATTCCTGGTGTGTTAATGGAGTTGAGATAGCTTAAGCGCACCCTATAGACAAGCTATTAGCGACTCTTTCCCTTCATAAGAAGCTGAGCAAAGCGCCGTCCTGTTCATGGTTATTGAAATACGCGACAAGCTTAACGCAATAAAAAAGCCGAGGACAATGCTCGGCTTCGGTTAGATACATACAGGTTTATTAGACCTTATGTTTCATCATACGTTCTTTATCGCGGGCCCAATCACGGTCTTTAATCGAATCCCGTTTGTCGTGTTCCTGCTTACCCTTCGCCAAATAAATTTCAAGTTTTACCCAATTTTTACTCCAATACATGGCAGTAGGAATAATAGAGTAACCTTGACGTTCTACAGAGCCGATAAGTTTATCCAGTTCACGACGTTTAATGAGCAACTTACGCTTCCGGGTTGGATCACAGACAACGTGAGTCGACGCTTGATTTAGAGGTTGAATGGTCGTGCCTAAAACAAAGGCTTCACCTTTTTCAATCGACACAAAGCTCTCGGTAATATTAATTTTACCAGAGCGAATGCTTTTTACTTCCCATCCCTGTAATTCCAGTCCTGCTTCGATTTTGTCTTGCAAGTGGTATTCATGACGCGCTTTTTTATTTAGCGCAATGGTAGGTTTATTGTTTGGTTTGGACTTCTTCATATTCATGTCGGGCATTATAAAGCATGTCCAGTCGCACACAACTAAAATCATTGAAATTGAACGTGTTAGCGTAAAATATGTTAGCCTTATGCAGTTTTCAACTTTGGTAATGATAGTGGAGAATTAATGCCAAACGTGTCGCGCAGTGCCTTAGTCGCTTATAGTGCTGAATCTATGTTTGATTTAATAAATGATGTCGATAAATATCCAGAGTTTATTCCCGGTTGTGCCAAAACCGAAGTGTTGAGGCAAGATGAAGACAGCATGCGAGCGTCTATATTGATTTCAAAGGCGGGAGTGAAACAGTGGTTTACTACCGAAAATACTTTAATTCGTGGGCAAGCAATTCAAATGAACTTAGTTGACGGTCCGTTCTCAAAATTAAGCGGTGGTTGGACAATTACTTCTTTGAGCCCCAGTGCTTGTAAAATTGAATTGAACCTAGATTTTTCGTTTTCCAGTAAAATTGTTGAGTTTGCTTTTGGTAAGGTCTTTAATTCTATTGCCAGCAATATGGTCGTGGCGTTCACCGAGCGAGCCAAAAAGATCTACGCGTAAAAGAGAAATAAATTATGACCGAACACCAATTTTCAGTTGAAGTGGCCTACGCAACCCCAGCAAAACAAGCTTTGCTTGAAGTGGTAATTGAGCGCGATACAACGGTTGAACAAGCGATTAAGGCGTCTGGAATTTTATCGCGCTTTCCTGATATTGATCTAGACGTGCAAAAAGTGGGTATCTGGAACCGCACGTGTAAACTTTCTGATTTGCCTAAGCAGGGTGATAGAATTGAAATATACCGTCCCCTAATTGCTGATCCCAAAGAAGCACGCAGGCTGCGGGCTGAAAAAGCCAAGGAAGAAGGCAGAGCAAATAAGATCACTGGGGCGAAATTATAGATAGCCATGTTGACTGATTATTAATCCTAAGGATTAAATTGAGGTAGGTATTAAATTTCCAGATTTTCCAAAAAATGAAACTGACAGACTGCTAGCCCTATATAAGTTAGATATTCTTGATACTGCCCCAGAAGCGCGTTTTGACTATATTACTAAGAAAG
Organism: Paraglaciecola sp.; assembly: GCF_030730205.1. Classification (GTDB taxonomy): domain Bacteria; phylum Pseudomonadota; class Gammaproteobacteria; order Enterobacterales; family Alteromonadaceae; genus Paraglaciecola. The sequence continues at coordinate 34,581 of NZ_JANQVQ010000218.1, read as the reverse complement.
TCAAAAAGTACTTTGATGTGAGTTATGTTTTGGTGACTATTATCGACAAAGAACGCCAATGGTTTAAATCTTGTCAGGGTATCGAGTTAAGTGAAACGAGCAGAGACATCTCTTTCTGTGGTCACGCCATCAACTATAACAACATTTTTTATGTACCTAATGCGCTAGCAGATGAACGTTTTTTTGATAACCCTTTAGTACTCAACGAACCCTATGTGCGTTTTTATGCTGGGGTGCCGCTGATTATATTTGGCGAATATGCCATTGGCACCTTATGTCTTATTGATGACCAGCCACGTGTATTAAGCGACGCTGACTTAGACATGCTGCAAGAGTTTGCCAACATGGTTATATTTGAAATCGAACAAAGAGAAGTTGAACGCGCTAAGCACCCCTAGCATCGCTATCTTAGCGCTTCACACAAAAATTTTGCAAGGGTTGTGCTCTACCAAACAGCCTCGCAATACGTTGTCAAACATCATCTCGGTAAAGTGCTGACTCTGGTAAATGAAAAAGGGATATTAAATCTTCGCGTTTTATTTTTTCGATCAGAATAAGCCACTAACAATGCCTATTTTTGCAGAGGCGTCGTCGTGTGGTGAAACATGCGACTCCAAGGCTCAATTGTTTCGATATATTCAAGCGCTCGAGGGCGAACTTTGTCTTCATACTCCTGCTTATGCGAAGTAAACCACTCGCCATTGTTATTGGCCTGTCGCTGCCGTAAAAACGAGCAGCGAAGGGGCAAAGTGGCTAAACCGCGTTTTTCTGATTCCAATAAAAAACAGAACCTAGTATTTTCGCCGTTGTAAGCCGGTTTGGGCCAAAATTTTTGCAGAAATCTCTTCAATGGAGTAGCGGGTACTATTTAAAAAGGGAATTTTTTCTTTACGATACAAGTTTTCAACTTCCCGCAATTCCATACGGCATTGAGCTAAAGATGCATAACGGCTATTGGCTCTGCGTTCAGACCGTATTTGGTGTAAGCGCTCCGCCTCGATAGTTAAGCCGAACAATTTATCTTTGAACCGTTTTAATGCGGGCGGCATTTTTAAAACGTCACCCATGTCATCCTCGGTAAAAGGATAGTTAGCCGCTTTAATGCCGTATTGCAAAGCAAGGTATAGGCTGGTTGGGGTTTTACCAGAGCGTGAAACACCAACAAGCACGATATCGGCTTCATGATAATCTTTTAGATTTGAACCGTCGTCATTTGCAAGGGCATAGTTGACTGCCTCGATTCGAATATCATAGGTTTTTTCATGAATACTGTGGGTACGATGTTTTTCTGGTTTGGATGGCACACCTAATACTTTTTCCAAAGGTGCAACAAATTGGTCAAGAAAATTGTAATTGATACCCACCGATTTTGAGATGATTTTGCGCACTTCAACATTAACGATGGTGTAAAACACTAAAGGGCGTTGTTGATCATCTTGAAAACTTTCAGATATTTTGTTAACAACTTGTAGCGCGTGCTCTGCTGTTTCCACAAAGGGAATTGTGATGTGTTTAAACTCTATGGTAAATAAAGAAAGGAGTGCGTGGCCAAAAACCTCCGCAGTAATCGCTGTTCCATCCGAAATATAGTAGGCTGTTCGCAAAACATTTCCTTAACATTGTTGTAATTTAATTACAGAAAAAATTAAATTTTACTTTAGTGTAAGCAACATTCTAAAATCCCCCACGCAAAAAGCTAGCCCGTTGAGAAAGATAAAAATTTCGATTGAGTATATAGCAAAAGTTTACTCTGTGATTGGTCAAGCGAGCACACTAAGTAACCCGACAAATTTCACTTTGGAGACTGAAGGAATGCAAGAGCACGTACTGTGGTATCAGCAATTAGGAATGGGCGATGTGGGTGTCGTAGGGGGAAAAAACGCTTCACTGGGTGAAATGATTTCTAATTTATCAAACGCAGGGGTGCAAGTTCCTGGTGGTTTTGCTACTACCGCTAACGCGTTTAACTTATTTCTTGAGCAAAGTGGTTTGGAGCAACGAATCCACACTTTGCTTGATAGCTTGGATGTTGATGATATTCCTGCTTTGGGCAAAGCAGGAGAAACGATCAGAAACTGGATCATCGATACCCCGTTTTTACCAGAGCTTGAGCAAGCGATAAAATCTGCTTTTGAAACATTGCAGGGTGAAGCCGGTGATGAAGCTTCATTTGCCGTACGCTCATCGGCTACTGCTGAAGATATGCCCGATGCCTCATTTGCCGGCCAGCAAGAAACCTTTTTGAATGTGAAAGGGTTTGATGCTGTCATGGTTGCCATTAAACACGTTTATGCCTCTTTATTTAACGATCGCGCTATTTCTTATCGAGTACATCAAGGCTACGACCATAAAGGTGTGGCACTCTCCGCTGGTGTGCAACGTATGGTGCGCAGTGACTGTGCTTCTTCCGGCGTTATGTTTTCAATTGATACCGAATCTGGTTTTGAAGATGTCGTATTTATTACTTCATCATACGGTTTGGGGGAGATGGTGGTGCAGGGCGCGGTTAATCCAGATGAATTTTATGTCCACAAACCTACGCTTGAAAAAGGCAAACCTGCAATCGTTAGACGTACCTTGGGCAGTAAATTAGTTAAAATGATTTACTCAGACGATCTTAGCCACGGAAAGCAGGTTGAAATTGTTGATAACGACTTAGCCTTGGGTAAACAGTTTTCATTGACCGACGATGAAGTGATGGAATTGGCCAAACAAGCCTTGATCATTGAACGTCACTACAAACGCCCCATGGATATCGAATGGGCTAAGGATGGCATAGACGGTAAATTGTATATCGTTCAAGCGCGTCCTGAAACCGTACGAAGCCGTGAAGACATTCAAGTAATCGAACGTTTTCGCTTACATGGTAAGGCTAATATAGTGTGTGAAGGGCGTGCGATTGGTCACAAAATTGGGGCGGGTATCGCGAAGGTCCTCGGCTCTGTCGCTGAAATGGATAAGATTCAGCCTGGTGATGTATTGGTGACCGATATGACTGATCCGGATTGGGAGCCCATCATGAAAAAAGCCTCGGCGATCGTGACCAACCGCGGTGGCCGTACTTGTCATGCTGCAATTATCGCTCGTGAATTAGGCATTCCTGCTGTTGTTGGCTGTGGTAATGCGACAGATCTTATAAGTAACGGCGATAAAATTACCGTGTCTTGTTCTGAAGGTGATACTGGCTTTATTTACGCTGACGTGCTCGATTTTGATGTTGTCACTTCGCGTATTGATGCGATGCCAAGTATTCCGATGAAAGTCATGATGAATGTGGGTAATCCCGATCGCGCTTTCGACTTTGCGCGTTTACCTCATGAAGGCGTTGGTTTAGCCCGTTTAGAATTTATCATTAACCGAATGATTGGTGTGCATCCTAAGGCTCTGTTGAATTTTGATGAACAGCCTGAAGATGTAAAAGCTGAGATTACTGACATGATGGCAGGCTATGCCTCTCCGGTTGAATACTACATTCAAAAACTGGTTGAAGGCATTTCAACTATAGCGGCAGCGTTTTCACCGAAGAAAGTAATCGTGCGGATGTCAGATTTTAAATCTAACGAGTATTTTAACTTGGTAGGCGGCTTTCAATACGAGCCGGATGAAGAAAATCCAATGCTTGGTTTCCGCGGCGCAAGCCGTTATATCTCAGAAGATTTTCGAGCGTGTTTTGCCCTGGAATGCGAAGCGATAAAACGGGTTCGCAACGATATGGATTTAACTAACGTTGAAATCATGATCCCCTTTGTACGTACTCTTGAAGAAGGCAAGAAAGTCATTGAATTGCTCGCTGAGGAAGGTTTAGTGCAAGGTGAAAACGGTTTGCGAGTGATCATGATGTGTGAACTACCTTCCAATGCGTTGTTGGCTGACCAGTTCCTTGATATCTTTGATGGCTTCTCAATTGGTTCAAACGACTTAACCCAGCTTACATTAGGCTTGGACCGTGACTCGGGCTTGATTGCACACTTATTCGATGAACGTGACCCGGCTGTTAAAGCCTTATTATCCATGGCGATACAAGCGGCTAAAAAGCGCGGTAAGTACGTTGGTATTTGTGGACAGGGTCCTTCTGATCACGAAGATTTAGCCGCATGGTTAGTCGAACAGGGCATTGATAGCGTATCGTTAAACCCTGACACCGTAGTTGAAACGTGGTTGTACTTGGGTGAAACGTTCAAACAGTAATCCCTTGAGTAAGCAATAAAAATGGCTGCAGTTGCAGCCATTTTTTATAAGAACTAGTTTTTGAACTTGCGCTTTAATAAATAGGCATCGAGTTTGCGAGCTGATTGGCTCATAGCGTTCTGACACCAGCGTAACCATTCGCGAGCTTTGGGAACGTCATAACTGAGCATCATTAAACCCAGTAGCAAAACAAACATCGAACCGGGCAATATAAAAAATATGATGCCGAAGGCAGCAAATACACTGCCAACCGTAATTCTGATGTGCTTTTTCAATTGATACTCCATGATCACTTTTACCTTAAATACAGTATAACAAAGGTGAAAACAGCAGAATGAAATAAGTGTTACAAGCGATGTGATTAGCTCCGCGTCTTATACAAATTGCTCTAATTAATACCGATGTAATATAGAGAATAGGCTGCGGGATTAGGTATACTCTCAACCACGTTAAAAGCGGTAAATCAAAAACTAATGATGAACAACTTACCCTTTCTTGACCCACAAGAAACCATTGCTCCAGATTACAGTGACTTTTTGGCTGCGTTAAAATCGACGGCTTTTAGCGGCGACATTAAGATGAGTTATGGTAGCCGTTTAGCAGTAGCAACAGATAATTCAATTTATCAGCAGTTACCTCAAGCGGTTATTTTACCCAAGTCGATTGACGATTTAGCGCTGATAGGCCAAACCGCAGCGCAATTTCCTTCGGTTAGATTTTCAGCGCGAGGCGGCGGTACGGGCACGAATGGCCAATCGTTAACGCCAGGCCTTATTGTTGATTTGTCGCGCTACATGAACAAAGTATTAGAAGTTAATGCCGACGAGCAATGGGTTAGAGTGCAAGCCGGGGTGGTTAAAGATCAGCTCAATGATGTTCTGCGCCCCTTGGGCTATTTTTTTGCACCAGATTTATCCACCAGTAATCGCGCAACTATTGGTGGGATGGTGAACACCGATGCCTCAGGTCAAGGATCATTGGTTTATGGAAAAACCAGTGACCACGTGCTGGGACTCACTTCTGTTCTGGTAGATGGAACGGTTTTGCGTTCGCAGCCCATGTCTATGGATGAGGCGCAAACTCTCGCACAAGAACCCACAGTCGTGGGCAATATTGTCAAGCAATTGATCGAAACCTGTGTGGGTAAACGCGAACAAATTTTGGCTAAGTTTCCGCGTATGAACCGTTTTTTGACGGGCTACGATTTAGAACATGCCTTAAATGATGAGCTAAGTCAGCTAGACATTAGCCGGGTTATTACCGGTTCGGAAGGCTCATTGGCCTTCGTGGCTGAAGCTAAACTCAACATTACGCCTATTGCCAAACATAAAGCACTGGTGAATATCAAATATGACTCCTTTGAATCGGCTCTTCGCCATGCACCTAGCATGGTTGCCGCGCAAGCAACGTCAGTAGAAACCGTTGACAGCAATGTATTGAATTTAGCCAAACAAGACATTATTTGGCATTCGGTGAAAGACTTAATTACCGATGTACCCAATAAAGTTGTTTTGGGTTTAAATATGGTTGAGTACAACAGCAATGACCAAGCTGGGATTGAGTTAAAAATTGCTGAATTACGAGCCAGGTTAGATAAGGATATTGAGCTTAATCGCTGCGGCGTGATTGGATATCAGTTAACTTATGATACAGCTGAAATCAACAAAATCTATGGCATGCGTAAAAAGTCAGTGGGCTTATTGGGTAAGACCAAAGGAGAAAAAAAACCTCTAGCTTTTGTCGAGGATACTGGCGTTCCGCCAGAAAACTTAGCCGATTTTATCATGGAGTTTCGGGCTTTACTTGACGCCAGAGGCCTGCACTATGGGATGTTTGGTCATGTAGATGCAGGTGTTCTGCATGTTAGGCCTGCACTTGATATGTGCGACCCTGCGCAAGAAGCCATGATCCCTGAAATTTCAGATGCGGTTGCTGCTTTAGTCGCTAAATACGGTGGTTTGATTTGGGGTGAACATGGTAAAGGATATCGCAGTGAATATTCTCCAACCTTTTTTGGTGAAGAGCTTTACGCTGAGCTGCGGAAAATCAAAACGGCCTTTGATCCTCTAAATAAAATGAATCCGGGCAAAATATGCACGCCATTTGAATCTAGTGATGCGTTGGTTAAGGTGTCTGATCAAAAGCGGGGCGGTTTCGACCGACAAATTCCTGTTGATGTACGTGCATCATTCGAGCCCGCCATGAGTTGTAATGGTAACGGCTTGTGTTTTAACTATGATACGACATCACCCATGTGCCCTTCGTTTAAAATCACTGGTGATAGACGCCATAGTCCTAAAGGTAGGGCTGGCATCATTCGAGAGTGGTTACGTTTACTGTCTAAGCAGAATATCGATGTTGCTAATCTAGAGAAGTCAGGCAAATCTGAAGCATGGTATACCAAGCTATCGAATAGTTTGTCGAAGCAACATGAGGCAGATTTTTCTCATGAAGTATTGGAGGTCATGGACGGTTGTTTAGCGTGCAAAGCGTGCTCAAGTCAATGTCCAGTTAGTGTTGATGTACCTGGCTTTCGTGCGCGCTTTTTGAACATATATTACCGCCGATATAGTCGACCATTAAAAGACTATCTGGTGGGTAATATCGAAAACATGGCACCGCTTATGGCGAAAATGCCCAGCATGGTCAATTTCTTTTTGCGTCAGGATTGGTTCAATAACTCGATTCGTAAAACCGTGGGGTACGTGGACACACCGCACTTGTCGGTACCCACTTTAGAGCAACGGTTGGACAGCGATATACAGCATTTTGATTTAGCCCAATTAAAAGGATTGAGTGAAACGCAAAAAGCGAAGAAAGTCTGTATTGTGCAAGATCCGTTTACGAGTTATTACGAAGCCGGTGTGGTTGATGCTTTAGCGCAGTTGATCACTAAATTGGGATATGAGCCTGTCTTGTTGCCCTTTATGCCTAACGGTAAACCACAGCATGTTAAAGGCTTTTTGGATAAGTTTGCGAAGACAGCACAAAATGCTGCTGGTTTATTGAACGAGTTGCAGCAGCTTGCAATCCCGTTGGTAGGGATCGACCCATCCATGGTGTTGTGTTACCGGGATGAATATACCAAGGTTTTGGGTGACCAACGTGGAAGTTTTCAGGTGCAGTTGGTCCATGAGTGGTTACTGACTATCGACTTACCCGCAAAATCAGTGCCTTCAGAACCTGCACGATATGCCTTATTTGGCCATTGCAGTGAAAAAACAGCGTTGCCCGCCAGCGAAGCACAGTGGCAAACTGTGTTTAGTAAGTTTGGGTTAGCACTACAACCCATTGCGGTAGGGTGTTGTGGAATGGCAGGCACTTTTGGTCATGAACAAAGCCATGTGAGTCAATCGAAAGGACTGTACGAACTAAGTTGGCAAGAACAAATTGCGCAATTTTTACCAGAGCAAATTGTTGCAACAGGCTATTCGTGTCGTAGTCAGGTGGCAAGAATGGCGGAGTTCAAGCCTAAACACCCCTTAGAAGTGCTGCTAGAAAGTCTTCATTAAGAAGGTGGCAATAGGGTAGAGCGTAGTTAAAACCTTGAAAGGTTCACCACAACTAAACTCTCCCTTTTTCAAACTAGTGGGTGTATTCCACTTTGTTGAGTGTGAAGTTTGCTAAACCGCACGTCATACATTGACGTGGTACCCCAGCATCCATAAACACCGAGCCGACTGATCGGAATCCTTGTTGTTGATAATAATTAACACCTTCCAACTCACATAAAATCTGCACTTGTTGCAGTCCTTGTTGTTCTGCAATACTGATTAATGCTTTAAAAAGTAATTGATACACTTCTGGACCTCGAAATTGAGGTTCAACCGCTATTCGACCTATTTCACCCGTGGGAGTGATACGACCTGTCGCTACTTCTTGATTGTTTTCATCAACCACCAATACATGACTTGCACCATGGTCTTGTTGGTCAAATTCGTATTCGATAGGAATACGCCATTGGCATACAAATATCTTTTCTCTAATTTTACGAAGCTTGTGTTCTTCGTTTCCCCAGTCGACGTTTCTTACTGTAAACGCCATGACTGACTCCTTTTATTCAGGAAACCAAAATCCTGAATTCACCAGTTTAGCTAATGTTTGTGTAAAAAATAAACAAATTTCTGGTTTTTTTTGTGACTCTAGGCTGAAATTGGGGGAATTCAGAAAGTTTAGTACGAAGTTTTTATGCTCTGCGGCAATTGAAAACATTTGCCCTTCGACGAAAAAAATAAAGTCTGCATTTTCAGTGCTTTGCTGTTCAGTAAACATCGCTTTTATGCCAGCCTCACGCACAAAGTAAACGCCACTTAGCAGCAGCTCACTGATTTCTGCTTCACTATACTTGTCTTCTTCGTTGAGCTCATTGCTGGATAAACGATTGGTTTCACTTAAATATTGAGTCAGCCAATGGTCAAAATGCGGAGTGTTTACGCTCTCTAAAAGTAAACGTTTAAATTGCTGTAATTCTTGTTGCTTTATTTCACCAGGGAATGGCCTTAATTCAACAGATTGATCTTTATACCGCTTGTTAAAGAGATTGTGCTCTAAGGCATAATCAGCAAATGATGTAAGTAATTCTTGTTGAGAAGGGGCTCTAAAACCAACTGAGTAATTCATACAGTCTTCTAAGGCAACACCATTATGGGGATGGTGCGGCGGTATGTAAATAATATCGCCAGGCTGCAAAATTTCATCAATAACAGGGCTAAAGTCGCTAATTTGTTTTAAATCTGCATGAGGCAACGATTCAGAGTAATTGCCAGGCAAACCTATTTGCCAACGTCTGGTGCCTTTTCCTTGGATGATAAATACATCATATTGGTCAATGTGCGGACCAACGCCTGCTTTAGCATTTGAAAAACTGACCATAAGGTCTGTCATTCGCCAGTGAGGGATAAATGCGAAGCAGCGCATTAGTTCATCTGCGTCAGGTATAAATTGATCAACCTTTTGCACCAATAGGCTCCACGCCCCTATGCAGTGGGCATTGATATCCTCAAACGGCCCATGAGCAACATGCCACGATTCTTTGTGATGGCTGATTAACCGAGAATCGACCGAATCTTCAAGGGCTAAGCCAGCGAGTTCGTTCTCATCTAATGGATCGATAAAATCCCGAAAACCTTGTTTGATCACTAGCGGTTTTTTTTGCCAATAATCACGTAAGAAGGTTTCTTGGTCAAAATTATGTAATTGGTACATTGAATGGATATCGTCATGAAATTATCGGGGCAGTTTATCATTTACGCCCAATTAACCAATAGGTGATGACTTTTCCGACACCTTTTACTTGAATTTCGCCACGCTCAACAAAATGAAAAACATCTTTAGCTAAGTCATAAGTGGTTTGAGTGGTTTGTATTTTATGGCCTTGCCCATGGCTTTCCATTCTTGAGGCCAAATTAACGGCTTCTCCCCACATGTCGTAACTAAACTTATTTTTGCCAATTACACCAGCCACCACTTCACCGCAACCAATCCCTATTCTCAAACCGGTTGCCAAATGATGTTGAATACTGAATTCTTCAAATTTTTCCTGCATATCTAAGGCACATTGACAACATTGAATGGCATGCTTTGCATTCGCGTGCGGTAAGCCACATGCGGCCATATAGCTATCGCCACTGGTCTTAATTTTTTCTAAGCCATGTTGTTGGGCAAGCAGGTCGAAATGACAGAATAGTTCGTTGAGCAACAAGACTAATTTTTGTGGATCCATACTTTTACATAAAGGCGTGAAATTTTGAATATCGGCAAACAAGATGCTTGCTTGAGCAAAGTAGTCAGCAATCAGAGAGTTAGAGTGTTTTAGTCGGTCAGCAATACTGGTGGGTAAAATATTCAGTAAAAGTTGCTCAGAGCGCTTTTTTTCAAGGGCTAATTTCTGCCAACTACGATAAATATTTTTTTGAATATGGTAGCTACAAAGCAAACAGGCGAGGGCAAGTAGTATTGCGCTAGACAGTTTAAACATCTGTTGTGCATTCTGCTGTGACCAAGATGAAGTCGCGTGGTAATACAATTCACTTAATAGAAATAGGCCAGTAAAAAGGCCGCAACAAACCCATTTATAACCACTTTCTTTCGCAGTGAAAAAAAACGGACAACAAACCACCGCTAATAAATAGAAAAAGTGGATGTAGAGATTAAGTTGCCACAACAAGCTAGTCCAGATTAAGTTGCCAATATATACGCTGATGAGCAGCAGCTTGGCGTACAAATAATCGCTTTGAGCATTCAGTAGCGGAACAAAACACAATAAAATTGTGGTGCTAATGATAATGATAAATTGGTCGTAACCAACGTCGTGCCAATACCAGATAGCCCCCGGAATTTGACAGAACGAAACAAATATAACCAAAAAAGCTATGATGTTGGTAAGGCGTATAGGCGTAAAGTTTTCGTCAGAGTGGTGGGTGTTGCCCGCCCAAACCCAGCGTTGAAGAACGTGTTTTAACATTTTTAAATCCCTTTAAAAATAACTAAACCCGACTAAGTCTAGTCGGGTTTGGTAAAATTGGGATATAAAATTGCTCGGTTTTTAGATCAAATTATTGGTTACTGTTGTTCCAGTTGCTCAACAAACGCAATGGCACGTCCAATATAATTAGCCGGTGTGATACCTTTTAATTGCGTTTTTACCGCATCAGGTAAATCAAGAGTATCGATAAAGTCTGCCATAATTGTCTGGTTTACTTTTTTACCTCGAGTGAGCTCCTTGAGTTTTTCATAGGGCTTTTCAATACCGTGACGACGCATTACGGTTTGCACTGGCTCTGCCAATAGCTCCCAGTTGTTATCCAATTCGTCTAATAAGCTTTGCTCATTCACTTGTAGCTTGCTGATCCCTTTTAAAGAGGCCTGATAAGCAATAACAGAATAAGCTACCCCAACGCCTAAATTGCGTAATACCGTTGAGTCAGTTAAATCTCTTTGCCAACGAGATACCGGTAGTTTTGCAGATAAGTGACTGAACATCGCATTCGCCAACCCTAAGTTGCCCTCAGAGTTTTCAAAGTCGATGGGGTTGACCTTATGGGGCATGGTCGAAGAACCGATTTCGCCTGCGATTGTTTTTTGTTTGAAGTGCCCTAAAGCGATATAACCCCAAATGTCTCGGTCAAAATCTAACAATATGGTATTAAAACGGGCTATCGCATCAAACAACTCGGCAATATAGTCATGGGGTTCTATTTGAGTAGTAAAGGCATTCCAAGTGATCCCTAAACTCGCTACAAACTCTCCAGCAAACTGGTGCCAGTCAAATTCAGGATAGGCAACCATGTGAGCATTGTAATTACCCACTGCGCCATTAATTTTGCCTAACATATCAACTGCCGCAATTTGTTGGCGTTGACGCTCTAATCGAATCATCACGTTAGCCATTTCTTTACCCATCGTAGTGGGGGTTGCTGGCTGGCCGTGAGTTCTAGCCATCATTGCTACCGATTTTAACTCGATGGCTAAGCGTTTTAATTCGCTGATGAGCTTATCGCAATAAGGAAGAATGACTTCATCTCGTGCTTCTGACAGCATCAGAGCATGAGACAAATTATTGATGTCTTCTGAGGTGCAAGCAAAGTGAATAAACTCGTTTACCGCATGCAGTTCAGCATTATTGGCTACTTTTTCTTTTAAAAAGTATTCCACGGCTTTGACATCGTGATTGGTCGTGCGCTCAATATCTTTAATACGTTGGGCATCTTCTAAGCTAAAGTTTTTAGCGATGGCATCCAAAAAATCAGTGGCTTGTTGGCTAAATTCCGGAACTTCTACAATGGCAGGGGCGCTAGCTAATTTTTGTAACCATCGGATTTCAACAATAACCCGATATTTTAGTAAACCAAACTCGCTAAAGATTGTTCTTAATTCAGCAGATTTATCACCGTACCGTCCATCAATGGGCGATATAGCTGACAATGCAGTTAAGTTCATTTTGACTCCTAGTTTACCGTAGTAGATTGATTTAAAACTAATTTGGCATCGCGCAATATGCTCTGCCGACTGAATAAAATTTGGCGTCTTTTGCCACCAAGTTGACGCCATAACACCGCCGCCCGTAATCCTGCTAGCAAACAAGCTCTGACTTTGTGCTGGTTATCGTTGCGTTTCAACAAGGCGGGAGTTCCTGCAATTTGAATTTTACGACCCACAGGACTAATTACGTCACTATAAATGGCAGCGAGATTACTCATCATTTGGCCATCTAGAATGTCCATGTGTAATTGTTGACGTTGTATTTGTCCGACGCGGTCACCCAAGCTCTGCATGACTTTTTTGTTGCCACTCACTTTGCGTTCTAAGGTAAGTAAGTTTGCAACGTATCGTGTAATTTCGATATCTTTGAGCTTATCGTCATTGCCCAATTGATTAATTAGGGTAGAAAATCCTAGATAAAGCTCACCCAATGAACCAAACACATCAATCGTATTCTGTGGCGTGGTAATAACGATACTATTGATACTGGCGTTGAAGGCTTTTTCATTCACTTCGCCGGTTCTTGCAACTTGTTTAACTAAAGCGGCTGCTTGGCATACGCCTGCTAGTGCAAGATTACGGTTGTAAAATTGGTGTTTTTCATTTGTCATGTTAGCGAATATAACTCTCTATAATGCCGCCACCTAAACAGACTTCATCAGCGTAGAAAACAGCAGATTGGCCAGGAGTAACGGCTTTTTGAGGCTCGTCAAAAAGAACCTGAACTGAACCGTCTTTTTGTGGGCTTACCACACAGGGGATGTCTGCTTGACGGTAGCGAGTTTTTACTACGCAGCGCAAGGTCTGCTGAGGGCCGGCTCTGTCTACCCAATGCAATTGTTTGGCAATCAGACCTTTAGAATAAAGGCGAGGGTGGTTAGCGCCTTGCCCAACAATTAAAACGTTTCGCGCCACGTCTTTGTCGACCACGTACCATGGGTCTTCAGAAAAATCTTTTAAACCACCGATCAGTAAGCCTTTTCGTTGGCCTAAGGTGTGGTACATCAAACCGTCGTGACGGCCAATCACTTGTCCTTCGCTGGTTTCAATATCGCCAGGTTGTGCGGGCAAATATTGCCCTAAGAAATCTTTGAATTTGCGCTCACCGATAAAACAAATACCCGTACTGTCTTTTTTGTCATGAGTGACTAAGCCTTGTTCTAAGGCAATTTTCCTGACTTCAGGCTTTTCAATATGACCAATAGGAAACAGCGTTTGCGCAATGTGTTCGTGAGATAAGGTGTATAAAAAATAACTTTGATCTTTATTACCATCTAAACCACGTAACATTTGCCACTGACCAGATGCGTTTGAACGCTGCACGTAATGACCTGTCGCAATAAAATCAGCGTTTAATTCTTCTGCGGCAAACTCCAAAAAAGCCTTAAACTTGATTTCTTTATTGCACATGATATCTGGATTAGGGGTACGGCCCGAGCGATATTCGTCAAGAAAATACTCAAAGACATTATCCCAATATTCAGCCGCAAAATTAATCGTGTGTAAGTGAATACCCAGTTTATCTGCAACGGCTTGTGCATCTTTTAAATCTTCCGCAGCAGCGCAATATTCAGAATTATCGTCTTCTTCCCAATTTTTCATAAACAGGCCTTCAACTTGGTAGCCCTGCTTTTGTAGTAAATAGGCAGACACAGAAGAGTCAACTCCTCCAGACATTCCAACGATGACCTTGACGCGGCTGTTGTCTTGTTTTGTTGAGTCTACCTCTGATGAGTGTGGACCGGAAATTGGGGCTGTGTCTGAGACCATAAAAGCTTATTTAGATGTCGTAAAAAATGGAGCCGAAGTCTAGCAAAAAGCACCACTTAAATCATCTCGTTAATTACCACTCCTTAGCCTTAAAAATTTTAAAATGTAACGAAATGCTTGAATACACACTTAAATCAATTTGTATTGACCCACATCGATGCCTTCTATCGTCCATTCACCAATACGATATCGAATGAGGCGTAAGGTTGGAAAGCCAACATGGGCTGTCATTCGCCTGACCTGGCGATTGCGGCCCTCGGTGATAGTGATTGATAACCAAGATGTGGGTATAGCTTGGCGAAATCTAACTGGAGGGTCGCGTAACCACACTGGAGGCTCTGGCATGGCGTGTACTTTAGCTGGGGCCGTTAATCCATCAGCTAAATGCACGCCATCACATAAAGCCTGAATAGCTTGTGTATCGGGGATACCCTCCACCTGTGCCCAATACGTTTTAGCAGTCTTGGCGGTGGGGGAGGCAAGTTGATGTTGTAATTTTCCGTCGTTGGTCAGTACCAAAAGACCTTCGCTGTCTCTGTCTAGGCGACCAGCTGCATAGACATGTTGTATTGGAATAAAATCCTTCAGAGTTTGGCGACCCTCTTGGTCAGTAAACTGGGTGAGTACATTAAAAGGTTTGTTGAATAGCACGACCTTTCGCGCTTCTGATGGTTTGTCGCCGCGCGCTTTTGGCTTGAAGCCTGTTCTGCTAACTTTTGTTTGAAAATGTTTTTGCTTAGATGACATGTTAATAACTGATCTTTATTTGATCTAATAAATCGGATTTAGTTTATTTTCAGTTTGCTTAGCTAAATATAATATGCAAGCAAAACTTGTACTTAACTAACAAGCGCAGTTATTATTTGTTGATTGTTTAAGCTGGTCTTGCATTTTTCAACTTAAACATAAGCAAAAAGTTTAAATGGAATGACAAAGCATAACCCTACATGCTTTAGATGTGCCGAATTTCACATGGTGGTGCTCTGCCAATAACAAGAGGTTTAAAATGACGACTTCCAAGTCAAAAATTATCTACACAAAAACTGATGAGGCTCCTGCCTTAGCAACGTATTCTCTTCTTCCTATTATTCGCAGTTTTGCTTCAACTGCTGGCGTTGAAATTGAATTGAGTGATATTTCACTGGCAGCTCGAATCTTAGCAACGTTTGCAGATTATTTACCCGAAGAGCAGCGCGTTCCTGATGCTTTGAACGAGTTGGGTGAGCTCACTCAAGACCCCGATACCAATATTATTAAATTGCCTAACATCAGTGCATCAATTCCACAGCTAAAAGCAGCCATTAAAGAGCTACAAGCCAAAGGTTTTGCATTGCCAGAGTACCCTGATGAGGCAACAACTGACGAGCAAAAAGAGATTCAGGGCAAATACAGTAAGGTATTAGGCAGTGCAGTAAACCCAGTGTTACGGGAAGGAAACTCAGATCGCCGTGCACCTGTTGCTGTTAAAAATTATGCCAAGGCCAACCCGCACTCAATGGGAGCTTGGAGTCAAGCGTCACAAACTCACGTTGCTCACATGCGTGGGGGTGATTTTTATTCAGCTGAGAAGTCAGTTACCGTTAAAAAAGCGGGTCATGTCAGAATCGAATTTACTGATGATGCAGGTAACGTCACGGTATTAAAACCCAAGGTTGATTTGCTTGCTGGTGAAGTTATCGACGGCATGTTCATGAGCAAAAAAGCGTTGTGTAAATTTTTCGAAGAACAAATCGAAGACGCTAAGCAGACGGGGATTTTATTCTCGTTACACGTAAAAGCCACCATGATGAAGGTGTCTCATCCCATCGTTTTTGGCCACTGTGTAAAAGTGTTCTATAAGGATTTATTTGAAAAACATGCTGCTTTATTTGAAGAACTTGGTGTTAACCCCAATAACGGCCTAGGCAGTGTTTACGACAAGATAGCTAGCCTTCCTGAGTCACAACGTTCTGATATCCAAAAAGATATTAATGCCTGTTATGCAGACCGTCCTCCTATTGCGATGGTTAATTCTGATAAAGGTATTTCCAACCTCCATGTACCTAGTGATGTCATTGTTGATGCATCAATGCCCGCGATGATCCGTAGCTCAGGCCAAATGTGGGGACCAGATGGTAAGCCACATGACACCAAAGCGGTTATTCCTGAAAGTACCTATGCCACTATTTACCAAGAAGTCATCAACTTCTGTAAAACCCATGGTGCTTTTGATCCCACTACAATGGGTACCGTGCCAAATGTTGGTTTGATGGCGCAAAAAGCGGAAGAATACGGTTCACACGATAAAACCTTTGAAATCAAGGGTAACGGTACGGTTAAAATTATCGACCAAGATGAAACCGTATTAATTGAACATGCGGTTGAAGACGGTGATATCTGGCGTATGTGTCAGGCAAAAGATGCACCGATACGCGATTGGGTTAAATTAGCCGTAACTCGTGCGCGTCAGTCTGGTATGCCAGCTGTATTCTGGTTGGATGATGAGCGTGCTCATGACATTCAATTGATTGCTAAAGTCACTGAATATTTAAAAGACCATGACACAGACGGACTTGATATCTCTATTATGGCACCAGTGAGAGCAATTCGTTATACCATGGAAAGAGCTATTCGTGGTTTAGACACAATTTCAGTGACAGGTAACGTACTACGAGATTACCTCACTGATTTGTTCCCCATCATCGAGTTGGGAACTAGCGCAAAAATGCTGTCTATCGTGCCATTGATGGCGGGCGGTGGCTTGTTTGAAACTGGCGCTGGCGGTTCGGCTCCTAAGCATGTTCAGCAGTTTGTTGAAGAAGGTCATTTACGTTGGGATTCTCTGGGAGAATTTTTAGCTCTTGCGGTTTCTTTAGAGGACTTGGCGATTAAAACCAAGAACACTAAAGCGAAACTATTAGCTGCAACGCTTGATAAAGCCACTGAAAAATTACTGACTAATAACAAGTCTCCACTTCGTAGAGCCGGTGAATTGGACAATAGAGGCAGTCATTTTTATCTGGCCTTATATTGGGCAGAGGCCTTATCACTGCAGTCTGAGGATGCTGAACTAGCCAAGACGTTTGCTCCTGTGTTTGCTTCGCTGAGTTCTAACGAAGCAAAAATTATGAGCGAGATTGATGCAACTCAAGGTAAACCAGCTGAAATCGGCGGATACTACTATCCAGATGAAAAACTGGCGACTGAGGCATTATTCCCCAGTTCTACATTTAAAGCGGCCTTAGCTTTTAATTAGAATAAATTGATATAACAGAAAAAAAGCAGACTATTAAGTCTGCTTTTTTATGAAGATTTTAATTTAACGTTCTGGCTCACCTTTGAAATCGATGTTTTCAGCATGTAAGCCTTTTGGGCCTTGCTGAACATCATATTTCACTTCTTGCCCTGCCTTCAGAGAGCGGTAACCTTCCATCTGAATAGTGGAGTAGTGTGCAAAAATATCCTCCCCACCATCATCCGGTACAATAAAGCCGAACCCTTTTGCATTATTGAACCATTTTACTTTGCCGACTGCCATACTTCTGCTTCCTTTTAATCCCTTGAACAAATGCAACTTTGACCCCACACTAGGGTATGAGGAAAGACGAGATAACTACTCAATACGATCGTCTTAGAAAATGTAGGTTTTTTAACCTGTTTTTGTCAAGCCTAATTTGGTTTTTCCTTGGTTTGTAAAGAAACTTTAATAAACTGTTCCCATTTAAATACGTATATAACGAATTAGTCAGACAAATGAGTAAAGACACAACAATCAATATAGAGCGGGTCAAACTGTTAGATGCAGAGAAGCAAAAAGCGGTTCCGCCACCCATGTATAAAGTTTTTCTCAATAATGATGATTACACCCCGATGGATTTTGTCATTGAAGTCTTGATGCGCTTTTTTAATTTGGACGCCGAGAAGGCCAATCAAATAATGTTGACTGTGCACTATCGCGGGAGAGCAGTTTGTGGCATATATACTGCTGAGATTGCAGAAACTAAAGTCATGCAGGTGACTCGATATGCCAGGCAGCATCAACACCCATTAATGTGTACGATGGAACAAGCGTAATTTATTAGCCGAAGTATTTGGTCAGTAGTCAGAGGGCATTTTATGTTAAATAAAGATTTAGAGCAGACGCTAAACGAAGCGTTCATTTTTGCCAGAGAACATCGTCATGAATTTATGACGGTTGAGCATTTATTACTTGCCCTACTCGATAACAGTGCTGCTAAAGAGGCACTGAAAGCCTGTGGTGCTAACATCGATTTAATCAAAAAAGAATTAACTGATTTTGTTAAAGACACCACACCTCTGTTGCTAGATGAGCAAGGCAGAG
Source organism: Paraglaciecola sp. (assembly GCF_030730205.1). Taxonomy (GTDB): domain Bacteria; phylum Pseudomonadota; class Gammaproteobacteria; order Enterobacterales; family Alteromonadaceae; genus Paraglaciecola. The sequence goes on along the minus strand of NZ_JANQVQ010000218.1, from coordinate 16,322 downwards.
AGAGAGAAACCCAGCCCACGCTTGGTTTTCAGCGTGTCTTGCAGCGCGCAGTATTTCATGTGCAGTCATCTGGAAAAGATGAAGTAACTGGGGCGAATGTACTGGTAGCTATTTTCAGTGAACAAGAATCTCAAGCAGTTTACATTCTAAAAAAATCAGATGTCACTCGCTTAGACGTGGTCAACTTTATATCTCACGGTGTGTCTAAAATTGATGATGAGGCTCGCTCTCATACGGACACACCAGAAGAAACTGCCGAGCAGGAAGAAAATACTTCGTTACTGCACAAATTCTCCGTTAATTTAAATAACTTGGCCAAAGACGGCAAGATTGATCCGCTCATTGGCCGTGATATGGAGTTAGAGCGCTGTATTCAAGTGTTGTGTCGTCGACGCAAAAATAATCCATTACTGGTGGGTGAGGCTGGCGTCGGCAAGACGGCGATTGCAGAAGGATTGGCTTTTCGCATCGTGAATAACGATGTGCCTGAGGTCATTGAGTCAGCAGTGGTTTACTCTTTGGATATGGGAGGCTTATTAGCGGGCACTAAGTACCGTGGTGATTTTGAAAAACGTCTCAAAGGTATCCTTAAAGAACTTGCAGATGACCCCAATGCCATTCTATTTATCGATGAGATCCACACCATTATAGGAGCAGGAGCCGCGTCAGGTGGCGTAATGGACGCGTCTAACTTACTTAAGCCTAAATTGAGTAGCGGTGAGCTGCGTTGTATTGGCTCAACAACTTATCAAGAATACCAAGGCATCTTTGAGAAAGACCGAGCGCTTGCTCGTCGTTTCCAAAAAATTGACGTATTAGAGCCAACCGTGAACGACACCACTAAAATATTGATGGGTTTAAAATCCCGTTATGAAGAACATCACAGTGTGCGTTACACCACTAAGGCGATTCGTGCAGCGGCAGAATTGTCTGCGAAATACATTAACGAGCGTCATTTACCAGATAAAGCGATTGACGTTATTGATGAAGCAGGTGCGAGTCAACGGTTGTTGCCTCCGTCGAAACGCAAAAAAACCATTGGTGTGCCTGATATCGAGCTGATCATTGCTAAAATAGCGCGCATTCCAGAAAAGTCAGTCTCTGCTTCGGATAAAGAAGTCCTGAAAAATCTTGACCGTGATTTGAAATTAGTGGTTTTTGGTCAAGACAAAGCCATTGATACCTTAACCGATGCCATTCGTTTATCTCGCTCAGGTTTAGGCAACGAGTCCAAACCTATTGGCAACTTCTTGTTTGCTGGCCCAACAGGGGTGGGGAAAACCGAAGTGACGGCTCAGTTAGCTAAGGTTATGGGCGTTGAATTGGTGCGTTTTGATATGTCGGAATACATGGAACGCCATGCGGTTAGTCGATTAATTGGCGCCCCTCCCGGGTACGTTGGTTTTGATCAAGGTGGCATGCTTACCGATGCAGTCATTAAAAACCCTTATTGTGTGGTTTTATTGGACGAAATCGAAAAAGCCCACAGCGATATATACAATCTTTTATTGCAAGTGATGGATCACGGTACACTCACTGACAACAATGGTCGTAAAGTTGATTTCAGAAATGTTGTTTTGGTGATGACCACTAATGCCGGCGTACAGCAAACCATACGCACCTCTATTGGCTTTAAACAACAAGACCACAGTCACGATGCGATGAGCGAGATTAATCGCTTATTTACGCCTGAGTTTAGAAACCGTCTTGATGCAATCGTGTGGTTTAATCATTTGGATCAAGAAATTATCTTACAGGTCGTGGATAAGTTTATCGTTGAGTTGCAAGTTCAGCTTGATAACAAAGGGGTATCCCTTGAAGTGTCAACAGCAGCAAGAAGCTGGTTAGCACAAAAAGGTTACGATAAAAACATGGGGGCTCGGCCTATGGCAAGGGTTATTCAGCAAGAGATCAAAAAAGAACTGGCTCATGAGTTATTGTTTGGGCGGCTAAGTAATGGCGGTAGTGTCAAGATTGACTTGGCAGACGAGAAACTTGCCTTTGAATTTGAGACAGACAGTAAAGAAAAATCTGAAGCTTAAAAGCGCAGGTGTCAAAAAAAAGCCCTTGAGTAATACTCAAGGGCTTTTTTGTATTTGCAAGCAAGGTTTATTTCAAAGAAAAATTTACCGCTAAATTAGTATCAACAACTAATAATTTGATTAGCGTGCGCGGTAGATAATGCGACCTTTGCTTAAGTCATATGGTGTCATTTCAACAGTTACAGCGTCACCGGTTAAAATACGGATGTAGTTTTTGCGCATTTTACCTGAGATATGAGCTGTCACAACGTGACCGTTCTCTAACTCAACACGAAACATAGTATTTGGAAGGGTATCCAACACAGTTCCTTCCATTTCAATACAATCTTCTTTCGCCATCTAACTCTGTTACCTCTGTCTTAAAAATAAGTGTCTAAAAAAGCCGCGCAGATTTTGCCCAATAAGGCCGCGAGTGTAAAGCTTTACCCGACATTTTTTACAATTAGTTGCCATTTATCGTTTAAAAAACGCTCATGGGGTAAGAAATTCTGCTTATAGTTCATTTTTTGGCAGCTATCTATTTGATAGCCTAAATATAAAAAGTCGCATTTTAATTGCTGCGCTAGCTGAACTTGCTGCAATATAGCATAAGTGCCGAGTGAACGTTGCGCATATTCTGGCAAAAAGAAGGTATACAAGGCAGATAAGCTAGAATTCAGTCGATCGGTTACCGCCACACCGATGAGGGTTTCACCCAGCATCAGTTCGACATACATCGCTCTATCCCAAGGGCTAATCACAAAACCCTCGTATTGCTCTTTTGAGGCAGGGTACATACTGCCATCTGCATGACGTTCATTAATATACCGCTCGTATATAGCGTAATATTCAGGTTTGCTGTGCAGACTGACATTCGTGGTGACATCACTATTTAATTTCAAAACCCGTTTTTGGCTTTTTGATGGTTTAAAATCCTTAACCGGTAAACGTAAAGATTTGCAAGCCTGGCAATCAGTGCAGTGAGGCCGATATATCTGGGTGCCACTGCGCCTAAAACCTGCCGCGATAAGCACATCATAATGCTGAGCGCTTGGGGCGTTGTTGTCATCGACAAAGACCAGCAAACGCTCTTGTTGGTCAGTCAGATAACTACAAGGAAAGGATTGGGTAATACCAAATTTCATATGTGAGGGCTAAGAGTACGTGCTTTCCAACAGTCTATCGAAAAAGACTGTGACTGCAGTACCTTTAATTGCGCTAAAAATTGCGATCTGGGCGTGGCGATACAGCCCAAACTTTGCAAATGTGGATTAACCATTTGGCAATCAATAAATGACGAACCTTCTGCTTTCAGCAATTCGACCAAATAATACATGGCCAATTTTGAGCAATCAGTCAGGTGATGAAACATCGACTCACCACAAAAGAGTTTAGCGCTTACGACACCATACAGTCCGCCAACTAAGATGTCGCCTTGCCACACCTCAATTGAATGCGCATGTCCTGCTTTATGCAGGTGCTTGTATGCTTCGATCATCTCAGCAGTAATCCACGTACCAGAGTCATTTCGGGGGGTGGTGGCACAGGCGTCGATTACGGCATCAAATGCGTAATTGAGAGTGACTGCAAAGCGCTGTTGTCTCACTAACTTCGCCAACTTAGAACTACAGTAAAACTGCTCTAGTGGCAATATGCCTCTGGGGGTAGGTGACCACCACAAAATGGGTTCACCAGGGCTATACCAAGGAAATATGCCCTTAGCATAGGCCGCCGTTAAACGAGCTACGGACAAGTCTCCGCCAAATGCCAGTAAGCCGTTCGGCCGAGATAATGCCTGACTCGGATCAGGGAAAACCGCTTTGTGAGTCAACTCAGGTAAATGAATCATAATGGTGTTTGCAATTAAAAAAGGCCTCTACGAGGCCTTTGATTATTTTTCTAATGCGTCTAAGTATTTTTCTGCGTCTAACGCGGCCATACAGCCCGTGCCAGCTGAGGTTATTGCTTGACGGTAGATATGATCGCTCACATCACCTGCGGCAAATACACCTTCAACACTGGTTTGTGTCGCATTGCCTTCTGTACCGCTTTTCACTTTTAAGTAGCCATCTTTCATGTCAAGTTGGCCTTCAAAAATGGAAGTGTTGGGTTGATGCCCGATAGCAACAAATAAGCCCATAACAGGCAACTCAGTGGCTTCTCCTGACTCAACATGTTTAATTCTTACCCCTGTTACACCCATTTGGTCACCGAGTACTTCATCTAAGGTACTGTCCATGTGTAATACCACATTACCGTTTTTCGCTTTGTCCATTAAACGGTCGGCTAGAATTTTTTCACTTCTAAATGCATCACGTCTGTGAATGACGTGTACTTCTGATGCGATGTTAGACAAGTACAAGGCTTCCTCAACCGCGGTATTACCTCCGCCGATAACGGCTACTTTTTGATTACGGTAGAAAAACCCATCACAAGTGGCACACGCCGATACGCCTTTACCCATAAAGGCAGTTTCTGATTCCATACCAAGGTACTTAGCCGATGCACCGGTGGCAATAATTAAGGCATCACAGGTGTAAGTGCCTTGGTCACCAAACAACGTAAAGGGTTTTTTGGTTAAATCTGTTTTATTGATGTGATCGAAAATAATTTCAGTATCAAATTTTTCAGCGTGCTTTTGCATACGCACCATCAAATCTGGACCCGTTAAACCTTCAGGGTCACCTGGCCAGTTCTCTACTTCCGTTGTGGTGGTTAATTGGCCACCTTGTTGAATGCCCGTCAACAGCACGGGTTGAAGATTAGCACGTGCCGCATACACAGCCGCTGAGTAGCCTGCAGGTCCAGAGCCGAGTATTAATAATTTTACGTGTCTTGTTGCAGACATGGTGTTCTCCGAATTTGTCGTGGTATGACCAAAAATGAAATCTTGGGGCTAATAATAAGGGCAGTGAAGCCATAATCAATGCCATTATGGCTAACTTGTGTTTTTTCTTTATTGTGTGGCTTGAATTGCCGTCAGTGCAATAGTGTAAACAATATCATCAACTAAGGCACCTCGGCTCAAATCATTAACGGGTTTGCCCATTCCTTGCAGCATCGGGCCTATGCTAACTAAATTGGCACTGCGTTGCACCGCCTTGTACGTGGTATTCCCGGTGTTTAGATCAGGAAATACAAACACCGTCGCTTGGCCCGCCACTTTAGAGTTAGGGGCCTTTTTGCTTGCGACATTTTCCATGATAGCGGCATCATATTGCAAAGGACCATCAATTAGTAAATCCGGTCTTTTTTGCTGGGCTAATTGTGTGGCTTTTTTTACTTTATCTACATCAACGCCCGTGCCTGAATCGCCAGTACTATAACTGATCATGGCTACTTTAGGCTCAATGCCAAAGGCTGCGGCTGAGTCGGCTGACTGAATAGCAATGTCGGCTAATTGTTCGGCCGTTGGGTCTGGGTTAATCGCACAATCACCGTACACCAGCACTTGCTCTGGCAGTAACATAAAGAATATCGATGAAACCAACGAGGCGCCTGGAGCCGTTTTAATCAACTGCAGGGCAGGGCGGATCGTATTGGCGGTTGTGTGCACCGCACCTGACACTAAACCATCAACATGGCCTTGTTGTAACATCATCGTGCCTAATACCACATTATCGAGTAACTGTTCTTGGGCAACTACCGCTGTTAGGCCCTTGTGTTTGCGCAATTCGACTAGTGGCTCAATATATTTTTGCCTGACATCTTCGGGTTGTTGAATGATGACTGAGTCAGGTAACGCTACCCCTTGTTGTTCGGCAACTCTGAGGATCTCCGCTTTGTCGCCTAACAATATGCACTTAGCAATACCGCGTTCGGCACAAATTGCTGCAGCTTTGATGGTGCGGGGCTCTTCACCTTCAGGCAAAACAATGGTTTTTTTCGCAGCTTTGGCTAATTGCGTCAATTTAAATCGAAAGGCCGGCGGTGATAAACGCAATACTTTTGATGCGCCCTCAGTCAGTGAATTTATCCATTTAGGGTCGATACAATTGGCTGCATGATCCATTACGCGGTTCACGCGCTGTTCATCATCTACTGGCACTTCAAGATTATAAAAATGCAAATTTAACGAAGTTTGCCAAGTATTGTCATTAACTAGCATCACAGGTAAGCCGCTCTCTAAAGCTTGAGAGCACAGTGCCATGACTCTTGGGTCAGGTTCGTAGCCACCTGTTAACAAGATTGCGCCAATTTTAGTGCCGTTTTGTGCCGCGAGGCAGGCCATCACAAACATGTCGTTGCGATCTCCTGAAATCACCAATAATGCACCCGGTTGTAAGACCCACACCATATTATTAATCTCACGTGCACACAAATGCACGCTACGCAGTCTGCGATGCAAATAGTCTCCTTCGTTTAATAGTTTTGCATTTAGATGCTTGCACAGATCATTGACCCTTGGTGCGATCAAATCAAAACTCCAACTGATACACCCTAGTAAGGCAAAAGACTTATTGAAAATCGCGAGTTTTTTAAGTTTTTTGATGATTTTTTCAGTTTGGCTTTCATCATGATGTTCGATCAACTCAATGCTTAAACGGCCTCGCTCATCCAGCGGCGCATTGATTTTATTAAAAATACAGCCTAGTACCTTTTTACTTTTGTGTCCGCCATAGTTATCGGCCACAATTTCTAACTTATCGTTTAACTGAGTAAGGCTTAAATTTCCGGGTGAACTGACCAGAACGATCTTCGCGTCAAGGGCATTGCAAATTTCACGATTAAGGCGCACGGCATAAGGATGGCTCTGTGTCGTGACTAAGCCCTCAATAATACCGATATCTTCATCGTTCGAATATTGCTCGTACAGGGCAATAATTTCTTCTAACAAGACATCCATTTTATCATTGCTGATCATGTCCTCTACATAGGCCGGAGTGAGCGGAGGGGCAGCTTTTATTAAGCCTAATTGATTGATGATGGTAGTGGATTTTTCAGCTTCATCATCACCGTGTCGAGGTTGGCCCATAGGTTTAAAAAAGTTTACTTTTAACCCTTGTTGTTGCATCGCTCTGACTAAGCCCAAAGAGACGCTGGTCAAGCCGACACTGCTGCCCACTGGAATTAACATTATTCTGCGTGCCATGACTGCTCCTTACGCGTTAAATGCGTATTTGATGGTGTCTTGTGCAATAACCCATTCTTCATTAGTGGCTATGGCAAAAATGGATTTTGAATCTTCGTTGCTGATTAAGCCTGAACGACCAAAGCGCATGTCTTTATTGGCTTTATCATCGATGTGCAGTCCCAAGTGGGCGAGCTGAGCAATGGTCTGCTGCCTAATATAGCTGGAGTTTTCACCTATGCCACCAGTAAATATCAGGGCATCCAACGGCCCAACTACGGCTAAATACGAACCGATATATTTCACTAGTCGGTAAACAAACATATCCAGCGCTAGTTTAGCCCGTTCGTTGCCTTTCTCTTGCTCGCTCTCTAAGGTGCGACAATCATTACTTATTTGTGAAATACCTTGTAAACCCGATTGTTTATTCATCAAGGCATTGACCTGGGCTGCACTATAGCCGAGTTGCTCCATTAAAAACGTCGTAATGCTGGGGTCGATATCACCGCAGCGCGTGCCCATGACTAAACCTTCAAGTGGGGTAAAACCCATACTGGTATCAACCGCTTTACCTTGTTTGATGGCAGCAATACTGCAACCATTACCCAAGTGGGCGGTGATTAGGTTGCAGTGCTCAATATCTTTATTCAGCAGCTTTGCTGCTTGGCGAGAAACAAAATAATGACTTGAACCATGAAAGCCATATTTTCGTATTCCATGTTGTTCATACAAATTATATGGCAGGGCATACAGGTAAGCATGTTGGGGAATGGTTTGAAAAAATGCGGTATCGAAAACAGCGACTTGAGGAAGTTGGGCAAAAGCGGCTTGTGCACTTTCAATACCAGCAACGTGAGCGGGATTGTGCAATGGCGCCATTTGGGCCATATCACCGATGGCTTGTTTGACCCTATCATCAATTAAACAAGAATGAGTGAACTTTTCACCGCCATGTACGACCCGATGGCCAACGGCCACTAAACTTGAGCGAAGTTCAGTAAATTGCATCAAAATACGGCCAATGGCTTCCAGAGCATGTTTATGATCCGCCTTATCCTCTAGACTGATAGTGTGTTTGTTTTGCCCATCGGTATAACGTACTTGGGAATGACTGGCTGCCAAATTTTCAGCTATCCCTTGCAGGGGCGCTTCACCATTAGCAGCATCGATAATCGCAAATTTAATTGAAGAACTACCACAATTGAGCACAAGTACGCGTTGATTCATAAGTCTTTTTTCCTTACAAAGGGACAGTCATCATAGCAATGTTAGCGTGGCAAAAACAGGTTTTGGTATCAATAGTTGATTTGATATAACAGATGAATTTAGGTAAATGGCAGGTTACACGCTAGAATAACGCTGCAAAATAAAAGAGAGGTGAATTGTGGCACAAAACATAGGCTCTATGTTTAAAGATGGTCAGCAATACATGCTTACATGGCCGGCAGAAAAGCAGTTAACCACACTGTTTGCCGAAAACCGCGTTATTGCTGCAACAAAGCTATCCATAAAAGTGATGCCGCCCTTAGCGGTGTTATCGGTTGCTGCTGTGGTGAATTTTCAAGGTGTTGAACAATTGCCACAGGCATTAGCGATGGGGGCATTCTTTTTAACCCTGCCCATGCAAGGCTTATTGTGGTTAGGGCATCGTGCAAATCAAGTGCTGCCGCCTGCATTGAGTGCGTGGTATTTTGAAATTCATCACAAGATGCAATTACAAGGCTGTGCCTTACAAAATCCTCAAGCCAAACCAAAGTATATGGAGCTGGCTCGATTGTTAAAAACCGCCTTTGACGAATTAGATAAAGCGTTTACCAAGCGCTGGTTTTAAATTTCTAGCACCGTTTAATATGCGGCCACAAGTTGTGTGCCGCATTTCAAACAGCGATATTGCTGCTGCTTTCTGACTACCTTGTTATGCCGCCTGATGCTCAATTCGACCGGACCGCACGAACAACGATAACTAAACTTTTTACCTGCCACTTTGCTTACATCCATAGCGTGATACGGATGTGGCTTTATGCCATACAGTTCCACCATTAACGCTTGCCACTCTTTACCGTGGGGTCTTACTCTGCCAAAAAGCTGAAAACTAATAAGATGGCAAATTTCATGAGGCACTACATCACTCAAAAAATGCTCAACATTGTCCATCAGTAATACGGGGTTAAAGCGAAGCTCATTGAGATGCAAGCGTGCACTTCCGGCAATTTTCCCCCGCTGATTAAATTTGATGGTAGGCATAGCAAATTGACGTTGGAGACCTTTGCAAGCCCGCTCCATGCATTCCTCTACACGTTGAGTGATTTGTTGTTGGATTAAAATTAATGCTGTTTTTTGCACGTTTATCTTTACTTACCTACTGTTTTTTTATGATAGTAAACAATCCTACGCCATAACCAAAACAATAAGAGAGTATTATGTCACCACAAAGAGCAATTGATTTTAGATTTTTAGCCGAGCCTACAGACGTCAATTTTGGCGGAAAAGTACATGGTGGCATCGTCATGAAATGGATGGATCAAGCGGGATATGCCTGCGCTGCTCAGTACAGTGGTAAATACTGTGTGACAGTGTCCATTGGGGCAATTCGCTTTATTCGTCCAATTTTAGTGGGGCAATTGGTGACCTTGAAAGCCAAAGTTGTGCATACCGGGCGCACCAGTATGCATATTTTTATTGAAATTCAAGCGGTTGATCCAAAGTGCAACGACATTAAAACGACAGGGCATTGTTTAGTTGTATTTGTAGCATGCGATGAAAAGGGTAATCCAGTTAGTATTCCGACCTGGGAGCCTGAGCAAGAAGACGATATCGCTCTAGAACAATACGCGATTGAAGCCAAGCTAGCTGCGCAGAGTTTAGATGCGAGATTACACAGTGCCTTGCCTTTAAACTAGGGCCTTAGGTAAAAGCGTAAACTCGCATCATCGCTACTTTATAAGGTGCATTCCAAACAAAACGAATACACACCGCGGGGATCATTAAACTTAGCTGCGGTGTCCATATCGACGGCGAGCCCCTTTATAAAGTTCATGAACGGGCTGGGTGCACTGGTTTTAAACGCGCCATCCATCAGTACCGTCGCTTGACCAAACAGTTCTTTGAAGAATAATTCACGACCTGTCAATGAACGTTGCACATAAACGGTGTCATAGCGTTCAAGGTTAGCTAACTGGGCTGCGGCTTTTATACCATCTTCCAAATAACCTAGCTCATCAACTAAGCCAAGCTCTTTGGCGGTATCACCGATCCACACTCGGCCTTGAGCAATGCCATCTACTTGCTCTTTAGTCATATTGCGCTTGTCTGCCACCAATGAAATAAACTGATCGTAACCATGTTCAATACCACGCTGCAGAATTTGGCCCATTCTAGGATCCAAGGCTTGAGTCACACCAAAACCAGAAAACTCTGTAGTGCCCACACCATCGGTATGTATCCCCAAATAGTCCAAGGTGTTTTCAAAGGTAAGAAACATCCCAAAAATACCAATTGAACCGGTAATGGTGCTAGGAGCTGCCCAAATTTGATCGGCGCCGGCTGAAATCCAATAGCCACCTGACGCCGCATAAGTACTCATTACTGCCACAACGGGTTTACCCGCGGCTTGGAGGTTTTCTACTTCTTGGCGAATAATTTCGGAGGCAAAAGCACTGCCACCTGGTGAGTCGACATACAAGACTACTGATTTGATATTGTCGTCTAAGCGTGCCTTGACTAACAATTCAGCGGTACTGTCACCCCCTATATCACCTGGTTTTTGTGTGCCATTTAGAATGGTGCCCTTAGCGACTACTATGCCCACTTTTTGCGTATCAGTACTGATGTTGGGCAAGGGCGGATTGATGATTTTCAAATAGTTGCGATAGCTAATCTGTTTGAAGCTCATGCCTGATTCGTTTTCTCCCACCAAACTGATGAGCTCTTGTCTGATTTCTTCACGGGTTTTTAGGGCATCCACCCAATTATTCTGCAAGGCATATTGAGCAAAGTCGCCATCAGCTTGCTCAAATTTAACCATGAAGTCTTCTAGTTTCTCATCAAAATTTAGCGGCGAAATACCACGAGCTTGTGCCACGTTATTTTTGTATTGCGACCAAATAGCACTTAACCACGCTTGGTTTGCTTCTTTGGCAGCATCTGACATGTCATCACGAATGTAGGGTTCGATGGCTGACTTGTAAGTCCCCACTTTGAAGACATGAGTTTGCGCTTTGATTTTTTCTAAAGCTGACTTGTAGTAAGTCGGATAACGACCGTAGCCTTCGAATAATAAGAAGCCCATCGGATTCAAATATAAGTGGTCAGCATGACTGGCCAAATAATATTGGTTTTGTGTAAAACTATCACCTACAGCATAAATAGGTTTGCCACTTTCTTTAAAATTATCAAGGGCCTGTGAAATTTGCTCTAATTTGTCTAAACCACCGCCCGCTAATTGCTGTAAATCGAGCACCAATACTTTGATACGATTATCTTGCTTGGCGTTTTCAATGGTCAACAGGACATCTTGCAGTAATGTTTCACTGTTTTGACTGTCGTCTTCAAATGCTTCCTGCATAAACTCTTCAAAGGGGTCAACACCGCGTTTTTCGATCACAATACTGCCGCTAAGCTTTAACACTAATGCAGAGTCATTGGGCACAATGATTTTATTGTTGTCTTTCATCAACAAGGATAGAAAACCAATAAAAATTACGATAAAGATGAGATTGAAAAATAATTTGCGGCAAAAATTAAGGATTGACCATAAACCGATAAACAGAGATTTTGTCCAACTTCTTCCTGTCGACATAAATGAGCGTTACCAAATAATAAATAAGTGCTGCATCCTATCTAAAATCGCGTTTAGAAGACATTCAGAAATGTAATTTTTTATTACATAAGGGTGCATTTGCGCATAAACTCAAAGGCAGATTGATTATTTCATCAGGTATTACATGACATCACATGCTCATTTTCCGCAACTTTTTACGCCCTTGAATTTAGGATTTACCACCCTTGCCAATCGAGCCTTGATGGGATCGATGCATCTTGGTTTAGAAGAAGAAAAACAAGGTCACCAAAAACTCGCGGCTTTTTATGCTGAGAGAGCGGCTGGCGGAGTGGGCATGATTGTGACTGGTGGCATTAGCCCTAATCGGCAAGGGTGGGTGTTTCCCTTTGCCGCACGAATGGCCACCAAAGGGCACGCAAAAGCTCACCAAGTGATTACCGAAGCAGTGCATCGCTATGATACTAAAATTTGTATGCAGATTTTGCATACCGGGCGTTACGGCTATCATCCGTTTATTGTTGGCCCATCAGCCGTGAAATCGCCCATTGTGCCCTTTAAGCCCAAGGCTCTCTCTGTGCGCGGCATCTATAGCACGATTGAAGACTATGCAAATTGCGCAGCAATGGCTCAGCTCGCAGGCTACGACGGCGTTGAAATCATGGGCTCTGAAGGCTATTTCATTAATCAGTTTTTGTGCGCGCGCACGAATCAACGTGATGATGAATGGGGTGGCAACTTTACTAATCGAGCGCGCATCGCCGTTGAAATCGTCAAGGCGGTACGCCAGCGTGTTGGTGAAAAGTTTATTATTATTTATCGTTTATCCATGCTCGATTTAGTTGAAGGCGGTAGCCATTGGACAGAAGTCGTGGCCTTAGCCAAGATGATAGAAGAGGCTGGCGCTACAATAATTAATACTGGTATTGGGTGGCATGAAGCACGTGTTCCTACCATAGGTACGATGGTACCCAGAGCTGCCTTCACCTGGGTGACGCAGCGTATGAAAGGCGAGGTAAACCTGCCTTTAATTACCTCGAATCGTATCAACACGCCTGAGGTAGCTGAACGTGTTTTAGCTCAAGGCCACGCTGATATGGTGTCAATGGCGAGGCCTTTTCTCGCCGACGAAAACTTTATGCGCAAGGCAAAACAGGGCAACAGTGCTTTTATCAATACCTGTATTGCCTGCAATCAAGCGTGTCTTGATCATGGTTTTCAGAAAAAACGTGCCAGTTGTTTAGTCAATCCACGAGCCGGATTTGAAACTGAATTAAATTTCCCCTTAACCACCCACAAAAAAAAGCTGGCCGTGGTAGGCGCAGGGCCGGCAGGATTAGCGTTTAGTTGTTATGCCGCCGAGCGCGGACACGAAGTGCATTTATTTGATAAAGATGGTGAAATTGGCGGCCAGTTTAATTATGCCAAACGGATTCCTGGTAAAGAGGAGTTCAGCGAAACGTTACGTTATTTTGCCAATCGATTGACCCAAGTCGGTGTGCATATACATCTTTCAAGCGAGCAAAGTGTGGAGAGTTTAGCTAAGGGGAAATTCGATCAAGTGATACTAGCCACTGGCATTGTACCCCGTAAACTCAATTTGCCAGGTGCTACGCATCCCAAAGTCATTAATTACTTAGATGTACTACGCGACAATAAAACAGTGGGCAAGACAGTCGCTATTATTGGGGCTGGTGGCATTGGCTTTGATGTGGCTGAATTTTTAGTTGAACATGAATCCTTGACCTTAAAGCCCGATCAGTGGTTGAAGTCTTGGGGGATTGACACTGCGTTTCAGCATGCAGGCGCACTAATGACGCCAGATATCGCACCGCCAGAACGTGAGATATTTTTACTGCAACGAAAAACCACCAAAGTGGGGAAGGGTTTAGGTAAAACCACAGGGTGGATACATCGCAGCAGCTTACAGCGTAAAAATGTGCAAATGATACCCGGCGTTGAATATGTGCGAATCGACGATGAAGGTTTACACGTCATTATTGATGAGAAACCACGCTGCTTAGCGGTGGAACACGTTATTTTATGCGCCGGCCAAGAGCCTCTCAGAGCCCTGCAAGACGGTTTACTCGCCCAAAACATTACCACGCACGTAATTGGGGGCGCAGATGTGGCCGCGGAACTTGATGCCAAACGTGCAATCAGACAAGGTGCTGAATTAGCAGCGCTTATCTAGGGTTTATTCAAGATTAATAGAATTGCAAGATTGACAGTCAGCCTACTTGCCTTTGACAATAGCGGATTATTTTTACTATAGCGATAGAAGATGATTCAAAATACAGTGGCTAATGCGCACAGGCAATTTGCTGGCATCACGCCCATATTACTGTTTGTTGTGCTTGTTATTTCTGCCGGAGCGCTGACTCAAGATTTTTCAACTATGCCCATCTTAGTTGCTTTGTTTATCTCTGCAGGCTACGCATTGCTACTAAATAACAAGCAACAGCCTTTGAGCATAAATGAAAAAATTGAGATTTTTTGCCGAGGCGGGGGTGAAAAAACCATCATTTTATTGGTGGTTATATTCTTATTAGCCGGCGCATTTTATGCGGTCACCATTGACATTGGTGCGCGGGATGCCACGGTAAATTGGGCCTTACAGTATGTGCCTACCTCCTTCTTATTACCGGGTTTGTTTATCATTGCCTGTTTTATTGCCTTTGCCATGGGCACATCCATGGGCACCATTACCGCTATTACGCCAGTTGGAATCGGCCTTGCTGAATCATTAGGCGTGTCTGTACCTTTAGCTGTCGGTATTGTGATAGGCGGCGCCATGTTTGGTGACAACTTGTCGTTTATCTCTGATACCACCATTGCCGCCACTCGCACTCAAGGCGTCAAACTGAAAGATAAGTTTAAAGCAAACCTTATGATCGTCGCTCCCGCCGCTCTCGTCACGGTGTTAGTTTTATTTAGTGTCGATATTGATAGCTCAGCAGCGCTTGAGCAAAACACCTACGACCTGTGGCTTGTATTGCCTTATCTACTGATTATAGCCTGTGCCTTACTGGGTTTTAACGTGATATCCGTGTTGGGTACAGGGATTATTTGTGCTTGTGTTATTGGACTGTTGAATGGCAGCTTTGATCTTAAAAGTATGTTGCATAGCCTGCATAAAGGCTTAGGTTGGATGCAAGACTTAGCGATGGTGGCGGTCGTCATCGGCGGAATCGTGGCCTTGATGCAAGCCTATGGCGGCATGAATTGGCTAATGCATCAACTCACTCGCCATATCAGAACCGTAAAAGGGGCCGAATTAAGCATTGCGGGCTTGGTCAGCTTTTTGGACTTATCTACTGCAAATAATACTATTGCCATTGTCTCCGCTGGGCCAATTGCTAAAGACTTGTCCGAGCAATATCAACTCGATCCTCGGCGTACCGCCAGCTTATTGGATATTTTTTCCTGTGGTTTTCAAGGCCTAGTACCTTACGGTGGTCAGTTATTAGCTGCGGCAGCCATAGCGGGTTTATCACCGTGGCAGTTGTCTTTGTATTGTTGGTATCCGATGTTAATTTTATTTTTTGGTTTAGCTGCAATAGCCTTTGGTTTACCGCGTTTTGTGGTAAAGCAATATGACGAGTTTAACTAACTCTTGGCTAGGGGGCTGTCGTTTGATGAATCAAAGCAAGTTGAAATTAAGACTCAATAGAACCTTTATTGGACATCATAGGTCTATGGTTGCAAGTCGTGCGATTAAAGGAGAGACAAGATGCACAATATGAGCAAAGCGACCGCGATGATCCTTGGGATCTGTACCATCATTGGTTTATTGGGCTTGGGTTATTTGTTAAAAACAGCAGCCTTAGAATACAAACAATTTGAGCGAAGTGTGACCGTAAAAGGCCTGTCAGAGCGTGAATATCCAGCCGATATTGTGATCTGGCCGATTCAATTTGCATTTGCTGAAAATGACTTAACCAAACTTTATGCCTTGGTAGATAGTAGCAGTGTAAAAATACAGAACTTTTTAAAAGACAAAGGTATCGATGCGAGTGAAATTACTCTGGGTTCGCCAGCCATTACCGATAAGTCGGCTCAGCAATATGGCAGTGACAATAATGTGAGATTTCGCTACACCGGTGTGCAAACTATTACTGTTTATTCAAAAAACGTTGAAAACGTCCGACAAGTGATGAGCGCCTTATCTGATCTGGGTAAAGAGGGCATTGTGTTTACTGGTGATAATTATCAAGCACAAGTGGAGTATATTTTCACCCAGCTCAATGATGTTAAGCCGGCCATGATAGAGGAAGCAACCAATAAGGCCCGCGAGGTGGCTGAAAAATTTGCTTCTGATTCTCACAGCCGTTTAGGTAAAATCAAGCAGGCCAGCCAAGGCCAATTCAGCATTAGTCATCGCGACAAAAATAACCCCCATATAAAAAGTGTCAGGGTCGTATCAACGGTGGAATATTACTTAGCCGATTAG
>NZ_JANQVQ010000217.1 GCF_030730205.1 Paraglaciecola sp. | reverse complement strand
TCTTGAAAACGAGGGGCGTTAGCTAATGTATCAATGAACGCTAGTACATCAGTTAGCTCCTCCCCCTCATTCACTACTGCCTGTTCTGGGCGTGGCGCCACTTCTTGACTTTGCTCATCAATATTCAATAACTGCAATTGATAAACAAGCTCCACCCAATCTTGGGCTTGCTCGTCATTAACAACTTGCTCCTCTTGTCCGTTGAACACAGATTTAGTTTTTGTCGGCTGTGTACTTTCAAGCAAATCTTGCGCGGGGTCTTGATTCTTTGGCGATGTGGTGAGCTCTTCAGCGCTTTTAGAATCACTTACGATTAACGAGTCTTCAGAATTTGGCTCAGGTTTCACATCTGATGCTTTGGCTGAGTTATTTAATACTGGTACCGTTGTTTGCTCAGATGACTTGGCGCTTGTTTTTTGCGGTGAAGAAGGCGCAGTCTGTTGCTTACTCTGCTGCTGAAATATCTGTTCAAAGGTAGAGCTTACGCTGGCTTCGCTGGGTTCAGACAGGGCGGCAAAAGCGGCAAGCTCAGATTTAGAAGAGGCAATAGTTTGCATCATAGTCAGACAACTCCCTGATTTAATTGAGATAAACCTATAGATCGAGTTGTATTTTGAGAATATTTTAATGCCAATTGGCGATAAAACATGTGCATGTTAACCTCTTTAGCCAGTTGAAACAGTCATTAGGGCTGCAATGCTTAGGTAATAGCAAAGTCTGTTCCAAAGGTGCGAGTTGCTTAAAACTTGTAGCTGGGTTCTTTGCGAACAAAGCGTTGTAGGGCTAATTCATCCAGCATGTGCTGCTCTTGTTTGGCCATTTTAAAATCAATCGCTTTGCGCTGTTTGGCCAGTAACATTTCTACTGCTTTACGTTTTTTTTGCTGGTTTAACCATTGTTGTCGCCTTTGCTCGGCCACTAGCAGAGCGTTGCTCACCACTTTAGTTTGTTGCTCACAGGCTTTATCTAACTTTCCAATAAACTGCTGATGCTGGCCATAACTTGTGGCGGCCATGCCTTGTTTAGCTTTAGCCTGAGCCTGACGCAAATAGTCGAGACGATATTGTTCAAGGCCTGTTAACTTGTGTTTATTGTTTTGCACGTGTTGCTGAGCTAACTGGAAGTCGCGAAGACATTTTTGCTCCTTATTGCTTTCCAGCTCAGCAACCATCTCTAATTGCGCTATGGACATTGAATTATCACCTTGTTTGCCTCAACGTTTTAGCCTTTACCCAGTCCGGAACTCAGACTTTTCATTGCGTTTGCAGACTCTTCAAAAGGAATAATGTTGTGCATACCTTGCTGTAAAAAAGCATTAATTGCAGGCTCAGCGTTAATGGCCAAATCTATTCGCGGATCAGTGCCTCTGGTGTAAGCGCCAATACTGATCAAATCTCGGTTACGTTGGTAAGTAGAATAGACCTGCTTGATACGCCGAGCTTGTTGCACATGTTCTTGTGACACCACCATCGGCATAACACGGCTGATAGAAGCTTCAATATCGATGGCTGGGTAGTGACCTGCATCAGCGATACTACGCGACAATACAATATGACCATCAAGAATGGCCCGAGCGGCGTCAGCAATAGGATCTTGCAAATCATCGCCCTCAGTAAGCACGGTATAAAAAGCGGTTATCGAGCCTTGATGTTCAGCGCCATTACCCGCCCGTTCAACCAAGGCTGGTAAGCGAGCAAAAACCGACGGAGGATAACCCTTTGTAGCAGGTGGTTCACCGACGGCAAGGGCGATTTCACGTTGAGCCATGGCGTAGCGAGTCAAAGAATCCACCAAAAGCAATACGTTCAAGCCTCTGTCTCGAAAATACTCGGCAATAGTAACTGCCGTTTCGCAGCCTTTTAAGCGCATCAAGGGTGAGGTATCGGCAGGAGCTGCAACCACAACTGCTTTTTTGCGCTCTTCTTCGCCGAGTATATCGTCAATAAATTCTTTTACTTCTCGTCCTCTTTCACCCACCAGGCCAACCACAACCACATCGGCCGACGTTCCTCGGGTCATCATTCCCAATAGCACGCTTTTACCTACGCCACTGCCAGCAAACAAGCCCATGCGCTGGCCTGAGCCGACGGTTATCAGCGAATTAATCGCTCTAACACCAACATCCAATGGTTGCCTAATAGGTTTGCGTAACAAAGGATTCATTGGCGGGCGTGTCAAAGGAACACGTTTTTCAGCTTTGATCGGCCCTAGACCGTCAAGAGGTTGACCATTACCATCAACCACTCGTCCTAGCAAACTCATGCCAACGGCAAGTCCTTGCTCTCGATTAAGGGGTTGTACGCGAGAACCTGGCACAATGCCTTTAACGGCAGTAGTTGGCATCAAGTAAGTGATATTGCCTGCAAAGCCAACCACTTCCGCTTCTATTTCACCGTCAATGGTTTGGATCAGGCACTGACTTCCAACAGGCATTTGGCAACCTACAGCTTCCAACGTCAGGCCAATGCCTCTAACTAGTTTACCGGCTGCGATAATGGGGGCTTGCGGCACTTGCTCTTGCAACTGCTTTATTTTGTTTAGAAGCGCGCTGCTCATAATACGTCATCACTGGCGTCAGTGCTGATGGTATGTAAACCTTGTTCTAGTAAAAAGCGGTCAAGCACATCTCGCACACGCCGCTCGATGGTGATATCTACGGCATTCGATTCAGTAATAACCTCACATCCACCGCGATTAAATTCTGGATTTTCGACAAAATTCCAGTGATGTTTTTCGATTTCTTCCTGACTAAAATGGTTAGTCACCAAAGCAAGATCTTGCGGATGTAAATGAATTTGATATTTTACTTCTTGAATAGGCAGTACTTTTAAGCCTTCACTCAATGCCTGAAAAATTAAATTTTCATTGGTTTTTACCTCGGCTCGTATGACCGCCCGCGCCAAACTTACGGCCAAAAGGACGACTTCCTTCTCAAGTACTTTTTCAACTTTACTCACTGGTTTTTGCAAGCGCTCAACGATATCAGCTAGAGCAGTAATATGCGCCGAAACCTCTTCTTGCGCCGCGGCTAAACCTTGCTGATTGCCTTCCTCGAGTCCTTTCGCAAACCCCTCTTCGTAGCCTTGCTTAAGACCATCTTGCAGACCTTTTTCATGGCCTTCTTGCTTACCTTGTTCGAAACCGTCAGTATGAGCCGCAGCACGAATGGCTTCGATTTCTTCAGCGGTAGGAGGAAGGATCTCTTCCTCTTCCTCGGGTGGTTCATATTTCCAGTCATTACGGCGGTTAAAGACATTGGTTTTATTTGCATCGTTGTGATCAGGACGTTGTTCAATGTAAGGCAAATCCCAAGACTTCACCCCTTCTTTTGGCTCTTCAGACATAATGGTACTCGCCTAGGTTGGCAGGGTTGGGCTTACAAGAACTCATCACCACCACCGCCGCCTAACATGATTTCACCCGCATCGGCTAAGCGCCGAGCGACAGACAAAATTTCTTTCTGGGCGGTCTCAACTTCACTAATTCGAACAGGTCCCATTGCTTCCAAATCATCCATGAGCATTTCAGCGGCGCGTTTAGACATATTTTTACTGATCTTATTACGCAGCTCTTCGTCTGCACCTTTGATGGCTTTAAGTAAGGAATCTTGTTGGACTTCACGCAGAATCGCTTGAATTGCGCGATCATCAACATCAGCTAAGTTATCAAAGACAAACATGAGGTCTTGTATCTGCTGACTCATCTCTTCATCTTGTTCACGGATAGCATCCATTAACTGCCCTTCAATATTGGTGTCGAGGTAGTTCATGATGTCTGCAGCAGATTTTAAGCCGCCCATTTTGGCCGCTTGAGTACCCGCTTGACCGGCAAATTGTTTCTCCATGATTTCGTTTAATTCTTGTAATGCCGCTGGTTGGACTTCTTCCAAATTAGCCACGCGCATCATTAAATCAAGTCGCACTTTTTCAGGGAACTGGCTTAAGATCTCGGCAGATTGCTCGGCATCTAAATAAGACATAACAATGGTTTGAATCTGTGGGTGTTCATTACGAATGATGCTAGCCACTTGTTTTGAATCCATCCATTTAAGAGAATCCAGACCTTTCGCACCGCTACCCATCAAAATTTGGTCAATTAAATTAGCGGCCTTGTCTTCACCCAAGGCGGAGGTAAGCGCACGCTTAACAAAGTCATGGCTTTGGAAACCAATGGTACTGTAGTTTTGAATCTCTTCGATAAAATGACGATGCACGGCCGTGATCTTAGACTGCGTCATATCGTCAATTTGGGCCATGGCTTGGCCGAGCCGCTGAACTTGTTTTGGCTCCAAATGTTTTAAAATTTGGGCAGCATCATCCTCAGTTAAGCTCAATAATAAAATAGCAGCCTTATCAACACCTTCTAGTTTACTAATATCGTAACCAGAACTTTCCGCTGGATTTTCATCAGCCATGAGCAACTCCTACTGAAATACTATTTGCAGATAATGCGACCTTTACGTCTTTATTCATAGCCTTGATCTTGCTATTCATCATGTAACAACCAATTTTTAACCACTTGCGACGATAACTCTGGCTCATTGGCCACCAAGGCCCGTACTGCACGGAGTAAATCTTCGTCTTTATGTAAATCAGGTAATCTAAAGGTTCCATCCGGAGCGAAGCCCACTTGAGACTCATCAAACTCTTGAGCCAACATACTGATACTTTCGTCACCCAAGTCCAGTGCTTCGTCTGCGTCATATTCATCTTTAGATTTAATATCATCTGGGTAAATCAGTTTCATAACCATAGGACGCAGGACAAACAGAACCAAGATGATGCCTACAATTAACGCAGCAATAAGCTTAGCAAGCGGCAGGTTTTCAGGATCTTGCCAAAACGGTAGCTCGATTGGCACATACTCATCTTGACGACTAAACGGAATGCTCACCACTTCCAGTGAATCCCCACGAGTGACATCAAAGCCAATACCGCCTTGTAATAAACGACGAATATCGAGTAGCTCTGCCTGTGCACGAGGTGCGGTGGTTACGGTACCATCGGCTGCAGTTGTAGCAACATAATCAAGGGCGACCGAGACACTTAAACGGCGAATAACCCCAGTTTGCTGTTTGGTATGGCTTACCGTGGTATCAAGTTCATAATTGCGAGTGGCTTCTTTAAGATTTCTACCTGGCGCCGTTTGTTGAGAATTACTGCCTGTCGCTCGCTCTGGAATGTTAGCATCTAGCGGCGGTTGATTGGTTAACGCCCCCGGTATACCTGCAATCACTCCACCGATACTATTGTCTTCCATCGTCATTTCGCTGCGAATTGCCGGTAAATCTGGATTGTAACTGCGCTGCGTTTGCTCAACAGCCGTAAAATCCATTGATACATCAGCTTGCGCGGTATAATTACCGAGCCCTAAAACCGGAATTAAAATTGAATCTATTTTGGATAAGTATTCGCTTTCACGCTGCTTTTCTAATTCATATTCTTTACGCGAACGAGCTGAGTCGGCATCTTGCGAGCCTGAATTTAGCAACCTGCCGTTACTGTCTGTGACCGTAACGCGCTGTGGCTCCATACCTTGTACGGCTGATGACACAATATCTACGATGGCATTCACTTCTTCACTGGTAATCGCGGTGCCGCGACGAGGTGTGACCACCACGGTAGCACTGGCTTTCTTTTCACGCCTTGCAAACACATTTTCTACAGGCAAAGCTAATAAGACTTTTGCACGGGTAATACCGCTCATTTCTTCAATGGTATTGGCGATTTGTAACTCACGAGAATGTTTTAGACGCTCTTTTTCGACCCGCTGACTGACACCAAAGCCCATGTCTTGCATAATAATATCAGTGCCTTGAGTATCACTTTGGGTCAGTCCTTGACGGGTCATACCTAATTTGATGCTTTGATACTGTTCACTGTTTACAAGAATGGTGTTGCCCTCAAGACGATAATCAATTTGGTTCTGATCAAAGTAATCAAGGGTTTCTACCAGCTCTTGGGTTTGCATTGCCGCCAAAGGGCGATAATCAGGTTGATTGGCCCACAAAAAAACCACAATCGCGATAGTACAACAGATCACCAAGGCAATAATTAACACAACTTGTCGCATTAAGTCTGTGCCACCAAGCGAATCCATGAATCCAGACTTTTGTTCAACGATTTGATCATTGCCATAGGAATCCATTCCCATGTTATTGTTCATCGCTAATTCTGTACCAGTTGCTTCAGCCACGAGTTAACTCCTACACCGGCATATTCATGATTTGTTTGTAAGCTTCAAGCACTTTGTTACGTACTTGAACGGTGGCCTCAAAAGCAATGCTCGACTTCTCTTTAGCTACCATGACATCAGCTAAACTTAGGCTTTTATCACCCATCTCAAATGCCATGGTTTTTTCTTTCGATTCGAGCTGCATACTGTTAACCGTATCTATCGCCTTGCCAAGCATGTCAGCAAAGTTGGCTGAAGACGGATTTTCCTGCAAATTAGGAATACTGTCGCCTAAGCCAATTTTGCTTTGCGCCGCCATATTTTGAAATTCTGAGTAAAGAGACTGAGCTTTAATATCCATTGGTTTTCTCCGATTATCACGCCGCTTACTATACGATGTGAAAAACTGTATATAGAGAGTTATAGCAAACTGAGTGCCAACATACAGTCAGCCAACAAATAACAATATTTATTTAAAATCAATAACTTAAACTTATTTAAAACGATGAAAACAGCGTCATAAAATTGACTTAAAGCAAATAAAGCTCGGCGGAATTATTGCAGCGCGTCATTACACGCTATGTGGATTTTGGAAACGCTCTTTTTAGTGAAGGCAATAATTCACTAAGTGGGGTGCAAATAAGCAAAAACGATAGCAGAAAGGTCGCTATCGTTTTTTTGAAAAACCTACTAATGTGCGTTATCAAGCAGGGAGGTCAATACCTACTTCACGCATTTTAGCAAGTTTGTAACGCAGGGTTCGTGGGCTAATCCCAAGACGTTCAGCAACATCTTTCCGTCTCCCCTTGCAGCTTTGAAGGGTATCTAAAATAATTTGATGTTCTTGCTGGCGCAGCTCAGAGCCTAATTTACTGTCATCTTCAAACTTCTCAACGCTAAGTTGACTGTTACTCGAGGTAAAAGGTTGATCTTGTTCAATCATTAAATCGCCAGCATCAATTTGTGAGGGCTCTGCTAAGATTAGCGCCCGCTGGATCACGTTTTCTAACTCACGCACATTACCAGGCCATGCATGTTGCAGCAATTTACTGCGCGCCGCGGCACTGAGTTTAGGAATGGCACTGCCCTGTTTTTGACAATGTCTTTCTATTAAATGCTCGGCCAATGGCAGAATATCGCCCGCTCGTTTATCAAGAGGTAACCAGGTAAGTGGAAATACATTGAGGCGGTAGTATAAGTCTTCTCTGAACTCACCATTGTCTACGGTCTTTTTTAAATTCCGGTTACTGGTGGCAATCACTCTGACATCCAGCGCAATGGTTTTACGACTACCCAAGCGCTCAACTTCTTTTTCTTGTAGTACTCTGAGCAATTTTGCTTGCAAACTCAAATCCATTTCACTGATTTCATCCAGTAAAATAGTGCCACCTTGAGCTTGCTCAAACTTACCAGGGCAAGCTTGTACAGCGCCTGTAAACGCGCCTTTATCGTAACCAAACAAAGTGGCTTCAAGCATATTTTCTGGGATCGCGGCGCAATTAATCGCAACAAAAGGCTGTTGACTGCGAGGTGACTGATCATGAATAAATCGTGCAAGCACTTCTTTGCCTGAACCACTTGGGCCCAACACCATAACGCTTGCCTCTGAGCGTGCTACTTTTTTGGCCAACTCTAATAGTTGGGCACTTGAAGGATCACCGACGATTGGGTTACAAGACTCAACTTTATGGGCTGGAGCATAACGTCCCACTAAATTAAGCAGTACTTCAGGAGCAAAGGGCTTAGACAAATAATCTGTAGCGCCATCGCGCATTGCTTGCACCGCATCATTGATGGTGGCGTACGCCGTCATCAATAACACGGGCATAGTTGCGTTGCGGTGTTTAATATTTTTAAGCAGCGTTAAACCACTCATATCGCCCATTTGAATGTCGCTCACCACTAAATCAACAACATGTTCGCCTAACTTAACTAAAGCTTGTTCACCGCTATCGGCTTCAACAACGTCATAACCACCTAACAGTAAGGTATCAACTAAGGCTTCTCTTAGCCCGGCATCGTCTTCAACGATCATAATTTTTGCTTGCGACATACTTTAGTTCCTCGCTACATTGGCAAAGTGTTGTGTAGATTCAGTAGCATTTTGAATTGCCGTTATTTGTGAAGGCTGGCTTGATAAAATGGGTAAGCGCAGGGTAAAACAGGCCCCTCCATCAATATTATTTGTCACCGTAATTTTACCATGATGAGATTGTGCCACTGTTTTTACCACCGCAAGCCCCAAGCCGGTACCGTGTGTACGGGTAGTAAAAAACGGTTCAAAAATTTGTTTTAAGTGTTCTTTTTTAATACCTGGTCCATTGTCAGCAACAGATATGTTTACTCGGCTGTTGTTTTGTAAGTCGCGACTTGCAGTAAGCTCAATAACTGCATTGGTCGGAGTAAACCCAAGGGCATTATGGATAAGGTTTTGTAAAGCCCCTGCAAGGGCCACTTTATTGCCCAGTATGTGAATATCTGGGTCAGGCAGATTAACTTTTAATACGGCATTTTGGCGCCCTAACATCACCTCAGCACCAAGCTGTACCTCTTGCAGTAAGCTTTGCAAAGAAATTCGGCTGACCACTTGTTCACTGCCACTTTTAGCAAACAACAACATGTCATTGACTTGATTTTCCAAGTCCCGCAATCGAGATTGCAGCTTATCAGCAAACGAAGCCCGGGACTCTTTACTCAAGGTATTATTCGATAAATTAGCCGCATACAAAATGGCTGCAGATAAAGGAGTACGGATCTGATGAGCCAAAGAGGCGACCATTTTTCCTAGAGAGGACAGTTTTTGTAGATGGCCAATCCGTTGTTGTAGTTGTCTTGTTTCGGTTAAATCGGTCAAAACGATAAGTTGGCCCGGCTCGTTAGCGAGCGGCGTAATGGATAGTTTCACTTTACGACCATCGATTAAGGATACTTCATGCCCATCATCTGCCTGAGGTTTAAATGAGCGATGGATAATAACGCGCCATAGCTGACCTTCTAACGGTTCACCCAGCAAGTCTGTAGCGAGCTTATTCGCTTGTTTAACCAGACCGTTACCATCTATGACCACAACACCAGCAGGCATGACTTGTAATATATGATTAAGTCGCGCCGTTTCTTGACGCAAATTAGCAATTTCTTGCTCACTGCAAGTGATACCTTGCTCAACAACTTCAGTGTTGGCCTTTTGAAGTATTTTTTTGGTCGAGTTTGAAGTCAAACATGGGCTTTGAACATGTTCATTTTTTAACAATTCACTACTTGCCATATTGTCCTCTCGTCAAAACTTAGACAGATTAGTTACAGCAGAGCTATTGCACAGGGCATGCCAAGGCATATATTGTTTAAAATCAGTTATTTAGATAGTTTAAGGCAGAAAAAAAGCGTCAAGGTACTGACGCAATTCAAGATAAGATAGAAAGTGAACGATAAAAATTAGTCTTTACAGATAGTATATTTACGCATTTTTTCCACTAAAGTCGTGCGTCGCATACCTAACACTTCTGCAGCTCTGGCAACTACCCAGTCTTGCTGATCCAAAGCTTGAGTAATTAAACTCACTTCTAAATCTGAAATGTATTCTTTGAGATTCAAGCCGTCTGAAGGTAAGGCTTTAGCGCTTGGGTCAGCCAATTCGTCAAAGGTAGTTAGATCCTCTTCTGCATTGACCGACTCTTGAAACATCGCATTAATGGCTTCGCGTTCCAACAATTCTTGGGGATATTCGGGTTGATAGGCCTCAGCATCAATATGTTTGTACTTATGAGGCAAGTCATGCAAATCAATCAATTGATTGGGAAATAAAATCATCAAGCGTTCTACCAGATTTGACAGTTCACGCACGTTCCCTGCCCAATTATGTTCCATCAAAGAGGTTAAGGCATTCTCAGTAAATTTAATTTGCGCATTCTCAGATTCAAGCCGTGAAATAAGTTCTTGTAATAACAGCGGAATATCTTCTTTTCGCTCACGCAACGCTGGGCTTTCAATAGGAAAAACGTTCAGGCGGTAATATAAATCTTCGCGAAATTGCCCTTGCTCGATCATCATTTCCAAATCTCTATGGGTCGCTGCAATCACTCTGACATTGCACTTAATAGGTTTGGTGCCCCCGACTCTTTCATAGGTTCTTTCTTGGAGGACCCTGAGCAACTTAACTTGCATTTGCAAAGGCATATCACCAATTTCATCTAAAAATAATGTTCCACCTTCGGCTAGCTCAAAGCGTCCTTTACGTGAATTAACCGCACCTGTAAAAGCGCCTTTTTCATGGCCAAACAGCTCACTCTCCAACAACTCTCCGGGTATAGCACCGCAATTCACAGGGATAAAGGTGCTTTCATTTCGATTTGATAAAAAGTGTACATTACGGGCAATTACTTCCTTGCCCGTACCAGACTCCCCCAAAATCAGCACATTTGCCTCAGTGGGAGCAACTTGCTCAATCAAATGACGAACATTTTGAATTTGCCGGCTCTGCCCGACTAAGCTTCTAAATAAACGGGTTTTATTATTAACGCTGGTTTTTGCATTGGGTTGGTGGCGTTTGTATTCCTGACAACGGTGCAGCACTTGGGTTAATGATGGATAGGTAAAAGGTTCGCCTATTGCTCCCACGATATTGCCCTTGGTAGTTAAGTCGAGTTCTTGTCCAAACATAACGAAAGGTAAATGAGGGAATTTTTCACAAATATCAGAGGCAAGTTGAAGATCATTGGCATCGATAAACACTGCTTTAAAGCCTTGTTTTTTCTGCAAGGTTTGCATACTTTCAGCGAATGTAATACTGCCAAAAGACTCAGCAAGAAAGGTTAAAATAGTGCATAGATTATTGGCTCGATCTACTTGGGAACTAATAATCAAAATGTCGCTCATGCCTTCCTCAACCACTTATTATTCTTGTAAGCCAATGTAACTTATATGATTTTAGCTTTTCAAGGCTGGATAGCAACACAAATTACTGAGCAAGTGACAGTTAAATCAAATTATTCTGTTATGCTCGGACAAAAATCAAGATAAAAAAAAGAGCAAACAAATTGCTCTTTCTAAAATAATCTCTTAATCGCAAATTCTAACCATTTAAT
>NZ_JANQVQ010000216.1 GCF_030730205.1 Paraglaciecola sp. | reverse complement strand
AGTTATCCCAGTCAGTGGTTATCTGCAGATGTAAGCACATTATTGGATGCAGTTCCTTTGTCTACATTAGTGGCTAACGGCACATTGACTGAAGGAGGAGCCAGTGAAATTAATGTAAAAGAAAATGTATTTTCGGCTTATGCCAAGGTCAATTTTGAAGGTTTGGATGACCGTCTAACTGGTAATTTTGGTATTAGAATTGTTTCGACAGATCAGGAGTCTTCAGGCAATGTTCCTGACTTTAGTACTATACGTTTTGATCAAGGGGGAGCGCAGACCTTTGTTGATACTAGTGAAAGCTCAGTTAGCCGAACTTATACTGAAATATTACCGAGTTTGAATCTTAAGTATGATTTAACCGATGATGTGTTATTACGCTTTGGTGCAGCCCGTGTGATGTCTCGCCCATCGTTGAGTGTTTTATCACCAGCGACCACTATTAATGTGAATGTTAAAACTATCAATTCAAGTAACCCTGATGTTGACCCTTTCTTAGCCGATCAGCTGGATTTCTCTGTTGAATGGTATTTTGAAGATGGTGGTATGTTCTCGGTTGCTCCTTTTGTTAAGTTTATCGACTCTTTTGTAGTGGCTTCTACCAACGAAGAGCAAGTCACTTATAGTGACTTAGATGGTAATAATTCGGTTACAACTACCTTTACTCGCTTTTTACCAGACAATGGTAAAGGCAGTGACTTGACCGGTATCGAGTTTAACTGGCAACAACCATTGGACATGTTAGTTGAAGGTTTAGGTTTTACCGCAAATTACACTTTGGTAGATGCAGATAAAGTGCAGGCTTCTGAAGATGGTCCTTTGCTGACTTTAGATGGCCTTTCAGAGACCAGTTACAACCTAGTCGCTTACTATGAAAACGACGTCTTTGGTGCCCGTTTTGCTTATAACTATCGTGATGGTTTTGTGAATAATGGCACAAACTATTTTGGTGATGGTTCATTTACAGACGAATACAGTCAATTAGATTTTTCAGCCAGCTATAACGTGACCGAAAATGTGTCTATTGATTTTGAAGCACTCAATATTACCGATGAAGTTTTAATACAACTCAATTCACTAGGCATAAACCGTGGTTTAGAAGATGTGGGTAAACGCTTTACATTAGGTGTGCGTGCGAAATTTTAATTCGTTGCATTGAGCTTGTGGGGCGCTTTAATTGCGCCCCATTTTAAAATGTTGATACATATAAAATATGGGTAAGGTAAATATGAGATTGCTATTTTTGACTTGTATAGTGGCATCAATAATCACTTTGGTTAGTTGTTCACGAACCAACGATGTGGCCATTGAAAGTCAAGTTTCTCAGTTCCCCACAATATTATCTGTGGGCAAAGTTTCATCAGATTATGCTGATTTAGCGGACGCGATAGAATATAGCCGCACCCTACTTAATGCTAAGCAGTCGGTTAAGATTGAATTGGCTGCAGGTACCTATTATTTAGATCACCCCCTTGTGTTAGATGAAACATTTTCTGGTACGGCCGAGCAACCTTTTGTGATTGCAGCAAAAGATAATGCCAAAGTAATCATTAGCGGTGCCAAAGCCATTGAGCTGAATTGGCAGCCTTATACCGAGCAAATATTCCAAGCTAAAATTAGTGACCTCGATTTTACTCGCCTTTATATCAATGGGGCCTTACAGCCTATGGCTAGGTATCCTAATTTTAGCCCTGATGTAGCGATTTTTAATGGTTATGCAAAAGACGCGATAGCGCCTGAGCGCATAGCAACATGGGCAAACCCTATTGGCGGATTTGTGCATGGTCTGCACGAAAGCCGTTGGGGAGATATGCATTATCGAATTACTGGGGTGAGTAAGGATAAAAGCTTACAGCTAGACGGGGGTTATCAGAATAATCGTCGTTCACCTATGCACCTGACATATCGTTTTGTAGAAAATATATTTGAAGAACTTGATGCACCGGGTGAGTGGTATTTGGATAAGGCGGCTAGCACGCTATATTTTTATCCACCTAAAGGTATTGATATCCACCAAGCAAAAGTCGAAGTGCCTCAGCTCGATAACTTGATAGAACTACGAGGTACTCAAAGTAAGCCGGTTAAACATGTACAGATTAGTGGCATTCAATTTAGCCACACTCAGCCTACTTTTATGCAAACCAAAGAACCACTTTTACGCAGTGACTGGGCGATATATCGAGGGGGGGCCATTTTGTTAGATGGCACTGAACATATCCAAGTGAAGGGCTCAAGTTTTAGTCAATTAGGTGGTAATGCTATTTTTGTCAGCAATTATAATCGTAATACCGAGATACTAAACAATCATATTCATGATATCGGAGCCAGTGCTGTGAGTTTTGTGGGCAATGCAAACGCAGTTCGTTCGCCTAGTTTTGAATACCATGAGTTTGTACCTGAAGGTGACTTGGATTTTCAGCTTGGACCTAAAACCGACCAATATCCAAGTCATTCGTTAGTTGATAACAACCTTATCCACGATATTGGTTTAGTCGAAAAACAAGTGGCAGGTGTGCAGTTATCTATGGCATCAGATATCACAGTTAGCCACAACTCGATTTATCGGGTGCCTAGAGCAGGCATTAATGTCAGTGAAGGTACTTGGGGTGGGCACGTGATTGAATATAATGATGTGTTCGATACTGTGCTAGAAACTGGTGATCATGGGGCGTTTAATTCATGGGGACGAGATAGATTTTGGCATCCTGATCGAGCAAAAATGGATGACATTAATCTACGCAATCCAGGCATGTACCTTTTAGATGCAATCAAACCAACGATCCTCCGTAATAATCGTTTTCAATGTGATCACGGATGGGATATTGATCTTGATGATGGCTCCTCAAACTATGAAATATACAACAATGTCATGCTCAGTGGTGGTTTGAAATTACGTGAAGGTTTTAAACGTATCGTGACGAACAACATTATTTTAAATAACTCCTTTCATCCTCATGTGTGGTTTGAAAACAGTGAAGATATTTTCGCTCACAATATTTTGCTATCTGGTCATAAGCCCATTTTAAATGACCATTGGGGCCAGCAAATTGATTACAACCTGTTTGTTAATCAAGCCGATTTAAAGGCGGCGCAGGCTTTGGGTTTGGATACACATTCAATGCATGGTGAACCACAATTTGTTGCTCCTGAGCAAGGCAATTATCAATTGGCAGAGGGTTCTTTAGGGCTTGAGTTAGGTTTTAAAAATTTTCCGATGGATCAATTCGGTGTCCAAACTGAAGCACTTAGGGTTCTGGCAGAAACGCCTAAATTTCCTGAATTGTTTCTCTCTGCCAAAGATAACCAAGTTGGCAAAACCCATGAATTATTAGGGGCCACACTTAAATCGGTGGAAACCTTGGGTGAACAATCGGCGTTAGGTATCGCTGATATAGCCGGGGTTATGATATTAAAAGTTGCCCCTAACAGCAAAATGGCCGCCGCAGGTATACAAGTTTCGGATGTGATTCTGCAAGTGGTTGATACTCAATTTGGTGGACAAGACGAGATTAAAAATGCTGCTGATTTATTGGCCGCGTATCAATCGAGAAAATGGCGAGGCGTGTTAGAAATAATGATTTCACGTAACCAGCAGAAGCAACAAATTACGATTAATTTAATTGACTGAGTTTTGTACAAAAACGTGTGTGTTCCTTTTGGAGGTGAGCGCCGAGCGCAAGCTTAAGCGAACCTCCTTTTTTAATTGAGTGGATGAATAAAATGACATCGCAAGTCAGAGTAGACCAAGAACTAAAAGACAATGTGAATGGTAAAATGCCTTTAATTGGCGCGGGTATGTTGCTGCCATTTATATTAGTGGCGTTGCTTTTCCCATTGTGGGGATTTGCTAACGATGTCACTAATCCGTTGGTGAAAGCCTTTAAAGATATTTTCTTAATTACCAATGCACAAAGCAGTATGGTGCAGTTTGCGTTTTATTTAGGTTACGGAATTATGGCTATTCCTGCCGCTATCTTTATCCGTAAATATTCTTACAAATCGGGGATTCTGCTTGGTTTAGCCCTGTATGCAGTCGGCGCGCTGTTGTTTATTCCTGCTAGCGTACAGCAAGAATTTAATTTTTTCTTGGCCGCCTTATGTATTTTAACCTGTGGCTTGGCATTATTAGAAACCACAGCTAATCCTTATGTTCTATCGATGGGTGACCCAGTTACTGCAACTCGCCGTTTGAACTTAGCTCAAGCCTTCAATCCTATAGGTTCATTAACGGGCATGTTTGTTGCCTCAACACTAATTTTAAATAAGTTACAGGTTGAGGAGTTTCGGGTAACAGAGCGGGCGGCTCACCCAGAATACGCCGATATGTTGCCCAGTGTGGTAGACGGCAAGTTAACTTCCGCCTTAAGTGATTTTTCGGTTAGCGATCCTGTTGCACACCAAGCAATGCAAGCTGCTGATTTAATAACGGTTCGCGGTCCATATATCGCGATTGCCGTGGTGGTTACTATCCTTTTTTGCCTGTTTTTGTTTGTTAAATTACCGCGTACTATTTCTCATGACAACCCACTAACTGTGAGTGAATTAGGCGCTACCTTTAAGCGTTTATTCAAAAATGGCCGTTATATCGAAGGGGTTATTACTCAGGCTTTTTATGTTGGCGCACAAATCATGTGCTGGACCTTTATTATTCACTATGGCATGACCTCTGTTGGTCTGACTGCGTCAGAAGCTCAGGGCTACAACATGGTGGCTATGATGATTTTCTTAGCCAGTCGGTTTATTTGTACTTTCTTATTAGGCTTATTCCGCCCAGGTCAGATGTTAATGTTTTTAGCATTGGGCGGTATCGTCTTATCGCTAGGCACTATATTTATCGGCGGTATGCTGGGCTTGTATTGTTTAATCGGCATTTCGGCCTGTATGTCACTGATGTTTCCTACTATTTACGGTATTGCCTTAAAAGACTTGGGAGACGACGCAAGTTTAGGCTCGGCTGGTCTCGTCATGGCGATTGTGGGGGGGGCCTTAATGCCACCGTTGCAGGCGGCTATGATCGATAACGCTTCTATTATTGGCAACATTCCTTCGGTGCAAACGTCATTCTTATTACCTTTAATTTGTTTTGTAGTGATCACTATTTACGGTTATCGCGCACACAAAATTTATAACGCCTAATGGTTATAGGACTGCAATAGAATGTCTACAACACAACACTGTTTAACCCTTCAATTGAATAATGATCCTCAACTCATCAGACTTTACGAAGAGTATCATCAAGCGGGTAATGTATGGCCAGAAGTGCTTGAAAGCATACACGCCTCGGGTATTGAAAATATGCAAATCTATCGACTTGATACTTTGTTAGTTATGGTCCTTGAAGTTAATGCCAGTTTTAGTTTTGTAGCTAAAAGTAAAGCCGACAAAGCCAACGCTAAAGTGCAGGAATGGGAGCGGTTAATGGAGCGTTTTCAAAGAGTTGATGTGACTCAAGAAAATGCAGGGAAGTGGCAAGTCATGAAGCAAATATTTCAGCTCCATGAACAATAAAGCACAATAATAATGTGAATCAGATAGCAATTTAACTAACTGATTTTTCATTAAAGTCCTTTTTATACGCAAGCTTAATAGCCTGCGTAGGGAGAGGTGTGTCTTGAATTTAAAGATACATGATTGACGTTTAAGTACTTTGAGCATTTTTTGAGCTCATAAGGTACTAAAACGCTACGTTTTCCAGGGTAGTAATTGGAGAGCATTTTTTAGTTAATAACTTTATGAGGGCGAGATAAATGTTTGGATTTAAACATTTTTTACAACATAAAAAGCTGCTGTTAGGGATAATTTGTTTTCTACCACTTGCAGTATTGGCGGATACCAACGTCGCGCAATCAGGTGATAATCCTATTATCATCGATCAAAGTGCCACGTCTGACAATATTGTATATTTAATGGCTGCAGGCTCTGAACATAATTCAGGTTTATCTGTGCGTAAGGCTTATCCAAAGCATTATTACGTTACAAATTTTGACGACAACACCAATGACTATATGAAATGGACATTGAGTGTACCAAGTGCAGGAAGTTATTCTGTTGAAGCATTATTAAACACGAATACCAATGTGCCCTTAAGGTTGTCAGTCGAAGGCACGTTTATTTCTTTGAATAAAACGACTCAAAATATCGGCTGGGATAAGCTTGAAATGGGTAATATTTATTTACCGGCAGGATTAGTTACCTTAAAGCTGGTTAGAAATGATGCCACAGCTGGAAATATTGAAATAAAATCTTTGGAGTTGCTACGTGCTACCGATGTTGCCGCATATGATAGTCGAGTTGCTAGTTACAAAGGAAAATCCACTTGGTTGTCAGAAGCAACCTATGGCTTGATGTTTCAATATGGTGCTTGGGGTTATCCACAAACGGGTGATCGTAAAAGCCTTGATCAAGGCGCTGCAGATTTTGATGTGACTAAATTTGTCACCATGGTGAAAGGCACGGGTGCCGGATATGTGATTTGGTCGATGAGTTGGTGGAATTATTGGGTGCAAGCACCGATTACTGCGATTGACGATATCATGGGAAATTCTAGCCTTACTGCGTCCCGTGATTTGATTGGAGACGTTGCACAAGCGCTGCAAGACGAAGGCATTCGTTTTATGATCTATTATCATCAGGGCTTACAGCAAGAGCCTACATGGGCGGCTAAACAAAACTTTCCAGGTGAGTTTGATGATACCGGTACAGGTGATCGCACCACCTTTTTTGCTAACTGGAAAGCTGTAGTCGCTGATATGGGGGCACGTTACGGTGAAAATCTGGATGGTTGGTTTTTTGATGATGGCGCGGCTTATTATCCTGCCCCATTTGAAAGCATGGCCGAAGCCGCGAGAACAGGGAATCCTAATCGTTTAATTTCCTATAATAACATTAATGCCGTTCGGTACACCGATTTCCAAGATATGACATTTGGTGAGTCAGAGCATGGTGATTCTAAATATGGTAGTGCGGCAGAGGGCAGTGACGGTATTTTCACCGATGGACCACTTAAAGGTTTACTGCAGCATTCTATGTTTAAAATGGAAAATGGTTGGGGTATTAATGCACCGAATTACGTGATCAATACTTCTATCAGCACCTCTTACGCTGTGGCAATAGCCCTTGAAGCTGACGAAAAAAATATACCACTTAGTTTCAATATGTTGATGTACGAAGATGGCACGGTATCTGAAGATTCTCTTGCAGTACTTTATGCTGTGCGAGACAGAGCAAACGCCATTGTTGATGACATTACCAACGATACAGAAGAAAGTATTGTGTACACAGGTAGTTGGTTATATTCCTCTGGTCGAAAAACAGATGATTATCGCCAAGACTTACATTATACCAAGATTGACGGTGATTATTTTGAATACACTTTTGAAGGTGAAGCCATTCAATATATTGCCCCCATGTATCTTAATTATGGGGAAGCGGATGTGTATTTGGATGGAGTGTTTCAAGAAACCGTTAATGCTTACGCAGATTCTTATCAAGCGCAGCAGACACTTTACAGCGTAAGCGGTCTTGAGTTAGGTACTCATACACTGAAAGTGGTTAAGAAAAACGGCGCTTACATGCAACTTGATGGTTTGATTGTTGACGCCCAAGTAGTTGATGCAGGCCAATCCGCATATATATTAACCACTATTCCGGGAGTCATTGAAGCTGAAAATTACGATAATGGCGGCGCAGACGTTGCTTATTTTGATACCAGCTTAGGTAACTCAGGTGACACCTATCGTGATGACAGTGTAGACATTCAAACTACCAGCGATGCCGATGGTAGCTACAACATTGGATGGACGGCTGATGGAGAGTGGCTGGAATATACGGTTTATGATGTTATTCCTGATACCTATGATATTAACTTTCGAATTTCAGCAAATGATACGGATAGTGGTAGGGGAATTAAGGTCATACTCGACGGAGAAACGCTTGGTACTGTTAGCTTTAATGGCACGGGAACTTGGGACAATTGGCAAACCGTTACATTAGAAAACGTCACTCTCAGTGGGGGGTCTGACTTGGTCTTACGCCTCGAACTGATTGGCGGTAATTTCAACTTTAATTCAATCGAATTTGTTGCCAGCAGCGGTAACATTGCCATAGGTAAAGCGGCGACACAGTCAACTACCGGTTACGGAGGCTTAGCGAGCCGTGCGGTGGATGGTTCGACAGACGGCATTTGGGTGAACGGTTCAGTTACGCATACACTGACAGAAGCGCAAGCTTGGTGGGAAGTCGACCTAGAGGCGGTTTCTGATATTGATGTGATTAATATTTGGAATCGCACCGATTCTTGCTGTGCCGACCGACTGACTAACTTTTATGTGTTGGTGTCTGACACGCCTTTTACCTCAACTAGCCTAAACGACACGCTCGCGCAGTCTGGCGTACGTAGTTTCTTAACTGCAGGTCAAGCAAGTACTCCAACCGTTATTGATGTGTCGGAGACTGGGCGGTACGTTCGTGTGCAATTAGTTGGGACTAACCCTCTTAATTTGGCTGAAGTGCAGGTGATAGGTAATTAAAGCTCTTTTTATAAAAAAACAACCCACGCTAAAAAGCGTGGGTTGTATCTAAAAAATATTTCAAAAACCAAATTAGGAACAAAATATGAAATACAAAAATATAGTTTTAGGGGCGGCTTTAATGGCCTGTTCATTCCTTTCTCAAGCAACCTTGATTGACTTTGATAGTTTGGCCGCCAACGATATGGTTGATGACTTTTATTCTGCAGAAAATGTGCAGTTTCAAGCGGGTGACTGGCTTGCTTCATCAGGGTTTGGGGAAACTTCAGCACCAAACTTTGCCACCTCATTGTCGGGTATTGGTTATGTGAATATATTGGACGGCTTCACTGATGAAATTACCTTTACTTACGGTGCATTCGTAGACTCAATAGTTAATATATTTGATGGTGCCGATGGGACGGGGAATCTTTTGGGTAGCATTAATCTCGTGGCAAACGATATTACTAGCTTCGATTTTGCTTCCCTAGCATTTAGTGGTGTGGGTTATTCCATAAGTATTGCTAGTCAATCTGGAGTATTCGCGTGGGATGATTTAGCGTTTTCAAATATTCAAGCTGTACCCGCTCCGTCGATACTGGCAATATTTAGTCTGGGGATATTTTTGACTGTACGCCTCACCAGAAAAACTACTGATTAAGTTGAACTGAATTAGTCATAAGCTAATTATTTATGAGGTTATTACCGTTGGGGTAGCCAAAAGTACATCGAAGATCTGGAATTAGGTTCCGGATCTTCGAAATAACAGGGCTACAACATGGTGGCAATGATTATTTTCTTAGCCAGTCGTTTCATTTGTACTTTCTTATTAGGCTTATTCCGCCCAGGTCAGATGTTAATGTTTTTAGCATTGGGCGGTATCGTCTTATCGCTAGGCACTATATTTATTGGCGGTATGCTGGGATTGTACTGTTTAATCGGCATTTCGGCCTGTATGTCTTTGATGTTTCCAACTATTTACGGCATAGCCTTAAAAGATTTGGGTGACGATGCAAGTTTAGGCTCGGCTGGTTTAGTCATGGCCATTGTAGGGGGCGCGTTAATGCCGCCTTTGCAAGCGTCAATGATCGATGGCAGCTCTATTATTGGTGATATTCCTTCGGTGCAAACCTCTTTTTTATTACCTTTAATTTGTTTCGTGGTGATCACAATTTATGGCTACCGCGCGCACAAAGTTTATAACGCTTAATTTACTTAAATTAATTTGAGGTTGGATTTATTGAATATGGCTAACAAGCAGCATGTATTAACCCTAGAGTTAAAGGATGATGAGGATCTCATATGCCTATATGAAAGCTATCATCAACCAGGTCGGGTGTGGCCAGAAGTACTGGCGAGTATTCGTGATTCGGGCATAGAGCAAATGCAAATTTGTCGTCTCGGCACGCTTTTAGTTATGGTTTTGCAGGTTAATGATAAGTTTAGTTTTGAGGCTAAATCTGTAGCCGATAACAATAATACCAAAGTGCAGGAATGGGAGAGGTTGATGGAACGTTTTCAAAAATTCGATGTTGTCCGATCAGGAACCGCGAAGTGGCAAGTTATGGATCCGCTGTTTCAGCTTGATGAACATTAAATCAGAAACACGCTTTGTTTAAGATGCCAATATAACTAACCAATATTGATGCCGGATATCGCTATCTCTCCCAAATAATCAGTCACGGTGTGTGGCTTTATCATAGATTTACACTTAGCTTTCGTGACATCGAAGAATTACTTGCAGCACACGATATTACTGTAAGTTATGAAACCATCGGCCAATGTTGCAGAAAGTAGGAGGCAAGATGTTGTAAGCAGATTAAAAATGAACCGAGTAGCGCTTGATGACACAAGGTATCTGGATGAGGTATTTATCAAGATCAACGGTGTATTGCTTTTCCTTTGGTGGTCAGTCGATCAAGATGGGGACGAACTAGACATTCTTGTTCAAAAACACAGAAACAAAAAGGCCGCCATGAAGTTCATTATAATAATCTTGCCGATTAAAATGGTGAGGTAATGACTGAACAGGCTAAATACTTAAAAAACTATTGAATTTTTGAAAGTAAGTTGATCAAAGTTACACGCTCACTTTTATCAAGCGGGGACAATATTTCGAAATAAACATTTTCAATGATGGAATTTAGTTTTGGTGCTATTTCTCGTCCTTTTTCAGTGAGCTCTAATTGAAAACTTCTGCGGGATGAGGGATCGGTAATACGTTTGACAAAAAGTTTATTTTCCAAAAAATCTAAGTTTCGACTTATGGTATGTTTAGGCAAATTAACTCTTTTACTCAAAAGGGTCTGGGTGATGTGTTCTTGGATATTCAACTCATAAATCATTACTGCTTGATCAAAATTGAAGTCGAATTTCTTTAGTTCTTCAGAAATATTAACGTTTATTTTAGTCGCTACTTTTCTTAGGTTTTCTGCGGCTAACAAATAAGTTAAGTTAATTTTCATGCTCAAAATGCCTCCTCTTTTACTCTATATTTATTTGCTTTTCTCGGGGAATTTCGAATTCAAGATTGGTCACATGGCTCATATAAACATCAAGTAGCTATTTTCATTCATTTGTTAGCAAATGCAACTGTTATATTTGCAACTGTATCATTGTGATCATGCTAGTCAAAAAGAATTAGAAATTAAAGAATTTATAATTTTGGAACAACAAAAAAAGGGGGTAATTAGTCGCGTTTTAACTAATTCAGTAAAATAAATATGATTTTTCCGCTTTTTTAGGGAATCGACTAAGTTAATAGAGT
>NZ_JANQVQ010000215.1 GCF_030730205.1 Paraglaciecola sp. | reverse complement strand
TAAATAATACCAATCGCGTATTGTTTTAGTGAAAGCCGACATCAGTCGGCTTTTTTGTGTCTACTTCATTCGCTTTACATAGCATTGCAAGTGATACTATCGTGATGAAAAATGAATCGTTAGTCGGGCACAGTCAGTTTAGTGGGAGCTTTAGGGCTTGAAATCCGTTTGTCTATTGACAGATGTAAACGAAGATTGCTAAATCAAAGCGCATTAAAAGGTCAAAAAATGAAAAAAATTCTTATTATGCTGTGTTTTATAGCCATGAACGCGCACTCAGAAACCTTAGAGTTATTCTGGGAAGATATGGTCCCTAAAGATTATATCGCTCCGCAACAACAAGTGCAGCATGAGGGCAGTATGGCCCAGCAAAATTTAGATGCGCCTGTGGTCACATCATTAAATGGTAAGCGCGTAAAAATCCCTGGTTTTATTGTGCCTCTTGAAGGAGACAACGAGCTGACTCGGGAATTTTTACTGGTGCCTTATTTTGGCGCTTGTATTCATGTTCCCCCTCCTCCGCCTAATCAAATAGTATATGTGAAGTTTTCTCAAGGTGTGCCGATAGATAACCTATATGACGCGGTCTGGGTGACTGGCATTTTATCGACAGATGCATGGGAAGGTGAACTCGCTAGCGTTGGTTATAGTTTAACGGGTATAAGTGTGACACCTTATGATGGATAATAGTGTTCGCGTGTAATTGTTTATAGATATTTCAAGTTGCTTTGCAGGGAAATCTGGCGGTTTGAAGTTTTGTGGTATAGCTTATTTATAAGCAAATTTAATCTAATAGTTTGATATTACAAAAAGGTAGCTCGATGAATTTCCTAACGAAAATGTCCATAGCACAAAAGTTATTTCTCATCCCAATCATCGGGACCGTTGGATTCTTGTTGTACTTGGGGATCACCACCGTAACAGGCTTACGAAATGTCGAGTTATTAGATGATATTATCGAGGTGCAGTACCCCGCTTTAGATGCTACTAATAGTGCCTTAGTCAAAATTGAAAAGGTTCGAGATACCCTCAGCAGTGCAGCGATCACCGGTGATGAAGACGCATTAGATACCGCAAAAACTATTGCGTCTGATACCGAAGCGTTACTCAAAAAAATCAAATCGATTAATCCCAATTTAGCCAACGAAGCGAATGACATTCTCGAATCCTTTGATCGTTATTTTCAGTTTGCCTTTGATATTTCAGAATCCATGGTCAATCAAACGGCAGACATGTCGAAATTAGGTGAAAGCTCAGTTCGTATGAATAATAACTATTCTGACGTCGCCAAAGCGCTGACTTCATTCAGAGATGCTCGCATCAAAGCGTTCCAAACAGGTATCAATGCATCCAAAGACAGCGGTACCAATCTAATCACTGTTGGTGCCATTATGGCGGTGTTTATTATCGTATTGTTGTTTGCCACTGCTATTCCTATCGTAACAGGACTGCGCGGCAGCATTGTTCAGGTCGTGACTTCTTTAAAAGATATTGCCCAGGAAGATGGGGATTTGACAGTACGTTTGGTCACCAAAAATAAAGATGAAATTGGCGACTTGGTTTATTGGTTTAACCAATTTATGGAAAAACTCCAAGGCGTGGTAAAAGACATTGTTAATGCGTCTTTGCCCTTGTCTGAATTAGCGCAAAATTTAAATCAATTAACTGACGATACCAACAAAACCATCGATGTGCAGCAACGTGCTGCTGGCGAGGCAAAACGCGCGGTCGACGACATGACCGCCAGCGTGAGTGCCGTCGCAACAAGCGCAGCTGAAGCGGCAAGCGCTGCCGGAGACGCATCTTCAGCGGCTGATAACGGGCAGTTAGTCGTCAATCACACAGTGCAAAGTATTCGTCAGTTGGCGGCTAATGTTGAAGAAACCGCAGAGGTTATTCGTAAATTAGAATCTGATTCTAATCAAGTCGGTGTGGTCTTAGATGTGATCAAAGGTATCGCCGAGCAGACAAACTTATTAGCCTTAAATGCAGCTATTGAGGCGGCTCGTGCCGGAGAGCAAGGTAGAGGCTTTGCGGTGGTGGCAGATGAGGTGAGAACCTTAGCTTCACGTACACAGCAATCAACAGAACAGATTCAAAAAACCATCGAGCAGTTACAAAACGCCGCTCGTTCGGCAGTAAATGTGATGTCAAAAGGTACTGAGCAAGCAACTAATAGTGTGGATACAGCTAACAAGGCAGGCCAAAGTTTGTCGGTCATTACTGAAACCATTAGCCGAATTACTCGCATGAATGATCAAATAGCACACTCAACCGGCGAGCAACAATCGGTGGCTAACACGATCAGTACCAACGTTGATGAAATCCATTTACGCACAGTAGAAACATCGAATAGCTCAGGTAAACTGGCTTCTGTTAGTGCTGAATTAGCTCAGTTAGCACAACATTTAGAAGGCATTACCAAACAGTTTAAGGTGTAATTACACGCTTTATGTAAAAGCCGTTCTATTTGTACAAGACTCAAGCAAGTCAGTGTGCAAATAGAACGGCTTTTTTGTACTTAACAACTAGCTCACGTCACCACACTTTAGACTTTAAAGTGAGCCTGTAATTGTTGTCTAACCGTTTCATTGATGGTTTGCGCTTTTGATAAAGTAAAGTCGAAGTGAACTAGGGTGGTGACGCCGGTCGCACAATGTTGCTCATTTTGCCAAAGCTCTTGATAAATATCGAAGGAGCTATTGCCAATACGACTGACAAACGTGCGGACTTCAACTAATTTTCCGTAGTATATTTGTTGCAGAAAATCGACTTTGTAACTGGCCAAGATCAATGGCCAGTTTTTTAAATCGAGCTCAGGGTTAAACATCCTAAAAATAGGCTCACGCGCTGTTTCAAACCATTGCACCAGCACGGTATTACTCACATGTGCAAGGGCATCCGTTTCACAAAAGCGCACTTTTATTTCTTCACGTAACATTCCTAACCTTCTTTAAACAACAATGGCTTAAGAAAACGTCCGGTATGCGAAGCGTCGACATGACAAATATCTTCAGGGATGCCCTGTGCGATAATTTGCCCCCCGCCAGAGCCCCCTTCAGGCCCTAAATCAATGACCCAGTCAGCGGTTTTAATCACATCCAAATTATGTTCAATGACCACCACAGTATTGCCATGATCGCGAAGTCTATGCAGTACCGCTAGTAGCTGCTTAATATCGTGAAAATGTAAACCCGTAGTGGGCTCATCGAGTATGTAAAGCGTTTGTCCTGTGTCGCGCTTAGATAGCTCTTTTGCAAGTTTAACGCGCTGGGCTTCACCACCAGAAAGGGTGGTTGCTGCTTGACCCAGACGCACATAA
The DNA here is from genome assembly GCF_030730205.1 of Paraglaciecola sp. GTDB lineage: Bacteria > Pseudomonadota > Gammaproteobacteria > Enterobacterales > Alteromonadaceae > Paraglaciecola. The sequence continues at coordinate 7,990 of NZ_JANQVQ010000215.1, read as the reverse complement.
GATAAACCCACATCGATCAGAGTTTGTAATTTACGCGCGATGGCAGGAATGGCATCAAAGAACGGTCTGGCTTCTTCAATGGTCATCTCTAATACTTGGTGAATGTTCAATCCTTTGTACTGAATTTCAAGGGTTTCGCGGTTGTAGCGCTTACCTTTACACACATCACAAGGCACGTACACGTCAGGTAAAAAGTGCATTTCTACTTTAATAACACCGTCACCTTGGCACGCTTCACAACGTCCGCCTTTTACGTTAAAGCTGAAACGACCGGCTTGGTAACCTCTTGAGCGAGACTCTTGCGTACCTGCAAATAATTCGCGAACTGGCGTGAATATGCCAGCATAGGTAGCCGGGTTAGAACGAGGGGTACGACCAATTGGACTTTGATCAATGTCGACCACTTTATCCAGATACTGCATGCCATCTATGCTGGCGTAGGGTGCAGGCTCACCCGTCGTGGCGCCGTTTAATTCACGATGTGCAATACGATAAAAAGTATCATTGATTAAGGTCGATTTACCTGAGCCCGACACACCGGTTACGCAGGTCATTAATCCAATTGGGGCGCGAAAAGTGACATTTTTTAAATTATTGCCAGTGGCGCCCGTCATCTCGATCCATTTGCTTTGGTCGATGGGCGTACGAACCGTTGGAATTTCAATTCGCTCTCGGCCAGATAGGTATTTACCGGTTAATGAGTGCTCACTGTTTTTAATATCCTCAATCGTGCCTTGAGCAACAATTTCGCCTCCGTGTACCCCTGCTCCAGGACCAATATCAAGCACAAAATCGGCAGCGCGTATGGCATCCTCATCATGTTCTACCACGATAACGGTATTGCCCAAATCACGTAAGTGAATCAAGGTTTTTAACAAGCGCTCATTGTCTCGTTGATGCAAACCAATGGAAGGTTCATCCAGCACGTACATAACACCCACTAATCCTGCGCCAATTTGACTAGCCAGACGGATTCGCTGTGCTTCACCGCCGGATAAGGTATCGGCGCTGCGTGATAATGACAGGTAATTTAGCCCCACGTTTACTAAAAAGGTCAGTCTGTCGTTTATTTCTTTAAAGATTTTTTCAGCAATCTGCTCACGACTACCGGTTAAGGTGACACTGGCAAAAAACGCTAATGCCTCGGCGATAGACATATCAGTGATCGTAGGTAGGGGCGTGTCACCGATAAACACATTGCGAGCTTCTAAACGTAAACGGGTGCCGCCACAGCTAGTGCAGCTTTGTTGACTCAGATATTTGGCTAATTCGTCCCGAACCGCATTTGATTCCGTTTCTTTATAGCGGCGTTCCATATTAGGAATTATCCCTTCGAAAGGATGCTTGCGCTCCATAATATCGCCACGGTCGTTGATGTACTTAAATTTCAGCGAAGTCCCTTTACTACCAAATAGAATCAAATCTTTGGCTTTGGCATCGAGCTCTTTATAGGGCTTAGTTAAATCGAACTTATAATGATCAGCGACCGCTTGTAACATCTGAAAATAATAATAACTGCGCTTGTCCCAGCCACGAATAGCGCCACCAGACAAACTTAACTCGTCATTGCCAATAATTCGCGTCGGATCAAAAAACTGCTTAGTACCTAAGCCATCACAAGTCTGACACGCGCCAGCCGGATTATTGAAAGAAAATAAACGAGGTTCAAGTTCGGCCATGCTGTAGCCGCAATGCGGGCAGGCAAAGTTGGATGAAAACACCAGTTCTTTTTTACTCGGATCGTCCATAAAGGCAATTTTAGCGGTGCCGCCAGATAAATTCAGCGCGGTTTCAAAGGACTCAGCCAGTCGAAGTTTTAAATCTTCTCTTACTTTAAAGCGATCGACCACCACTTCGATGGTGTGTTTTTTATGTAAATCTAATGGTGGCGGGTCAGATAAGTCACATACCTCACCGTCAATACGAGCACGAATAAAGCCTTGAGCAGATAAATTTTCTAAGGTTTTAACGTGTTCTCCCTTACGATCCTGCACGACTGGGCCGAGCAACATTAATTTTGTTTCTGGCTCCATATCCAATACACGATCAACCATTTGACTGATGGTTTGGGCGTTTAGTGGCACGTGATGGTCAGGACAACGTGGCTCACCTACCCGAGCGTATAACAACCGTAAGTAATCATATATTTCAGTGATTGTGCCCACTGTTGAGCGAGGGTTGTGTGATGTGGATTTTTGCTCGATGGAAATGGCGGGTGATAAGCCTTCGATGTGATCCACATCAGGCTTTTCCATCATTGATAAAAATTGTCTAGCGTAAGCAGACAATGATTCCACATAACGACGCTGACCTTCTGCATACAGGGTATCAAATGCCAGTGATGATTTACCTGAGCCTGATAAACCAGTGATAACGGTGAGTTTGTCTCGTGGGATGTCTAAGCTGATGTTTTTCAGATTGTGGGTGCGAGCACCACGTACTTCAATTCTGTCCATTTTTAACCATATTTGCGGGCAAAAGAGTAGTATTACATACTCTGCAAAGTAGCTCTACGGCAACCGTGATTATCTTTTGTAGCGCTAGCAAATTAGCTGGAATAGACAGTTTAAGCTATCGGCAAAACTGACTTGCTGTGATATTATAGCGCGCTAAAAACGCCCCTAATTAACGACTTTAACCGAATAGTAATTACTTTGAATTCAACTGAACTTCGCGCGGCTTTTTCGCTCGCATTTATCTATGTTCTGCGCATGCTAGGCTTATTTATGATTATGCCTGTCATGGCCGTTGCAGCCCGAGATTACCCTGATTACTCTGTTATGTTAGTCGGCTTAGCCATTGGCGGTTATGGTTTAACCCAGGCGATGTTGCAAATACCTATGGGAGTGTTGTCAGACAAAATTGGTCGCAAACCCGTTATTATTATAGGTTTGGTGTTTTTTGCCCTTGGAAGTTTATTAGCTGCGTTTTCTGATAGTTTAATGTGGATAGTGCTTGGTCGTTTTCTACAAGGGGCGGGGGCGATAGCCGGAGCAATTATGGCTTTGGCAGGAGATCTAAGCCGTGAAAAGCAGCGGCCCAAGGTCATGGCAATTATCGGCATTGCTATTGGCTTTTCATTTTACATAGCGCTTCTATTAGGACCTACCATCGCTAATGCATATGGCCTAAAAGGCATCTTTTTAGCCACAGGTGTACTCGCCATTTTATGTATGTTGTTAGTTTGGTTGGTGGTGCCGAACCCTTATGATGTCGCACCTAAAGGCGACACGCTGCCTGTTATCAAAGACATTAAGAGATTGCTTGCCCATCCTCAGCTTATGAGGCTTGACCTGAGCGTCTTGGTGCTGCACATGCTAATCACCTTATTGTTTGTGCACATTCCAAAGTTTTTTGTGGCCTTGGGCTGGCCAATGTCGCAGCACTGGCAGTTATATCTAGGTATTCTAATGGTTTCTATTGCGGGTTTGGCGCTTATCATGGGCCTTGGCCGTAAGATTAATCAGGTCAGCTTAATGGTAGCCAGTGTGATGGGCCTCGCAATTGTTTTTGCTTTACTGAGTATCGAACACGTATCACTACTGTGGTTATTGGTTCTGGTAAGTGTGTTTTTTACTTGCTTCAATTACTTGGAAGCGAATTTTCCGGCTATGGTGTCTAGTGTGGCGCCAGCGGGTAAAAAAGGCTCTGCAATGGGTATATACGCCAGTTGCCAGTTTTTTGGAGCCTTTTTAGGTGGTATGTTGTCGGCTTCAATCAGTCAATTTTTTGGTAGTCAGTGGGTATTTGGTCTTGCCGCGGTCTTATGTGTAGTGTGGGTATATTTAATCAAAGGTTTGCATAGTACACAGCGCTTAAAACGTTATACACTTAAGGTTAACAGTCAAACTGCTGAGCACGCCATGCAACAAATAGCCGAATTGGATGGTGTTGAAGATTTAACCTTCATGCCAAGTGAACAGGTTATTTATATTAAAGTCGATGGGCAGAAATTTGATATTCAGCGGGCTCGCAATTCCCTGAATTTAGAAGAATAAGAGGAGAAAAAATGGCGACTAAAGGTGTAAACAAAGTAATTTTAGTGGGTAATTTAGGGCAAGATCCTGAAGTTCGTTATATGCCTAACGGCAATGCAGTGGCAAATTTAACCTTGGCCACCAGTGAAAGTTGGAAAGATCAAGCGGGACAATTACAAGAACGCACTGAATGGCACAGAATTACCATGTACCGTCGCTTGGCAGAAATTGCCGGTGAATACTTGCGTAAAGGTTCGCAAATTTATATTGAAGGAAAATTGCAGACTCGTAAGTGGCAAGATCAACAAGGTCAAGATCGTTACACCACAGAAGTCATTGCCGATCAGTTGCAAATGTTGGGCGGTAAAGGTGGACAAGGTGGTGGTCAATCTGAAGGTGGTTTTCAGCCTCGCCAAGCACCTCAAGGTAATCAAGGCGGCTACAATCAGGGCCAACAACCGAGTTATCAGAAGATGCCTAATCAAGGTGGATCTAATCAAGCGCCAGCAAATCAAGGATTCAATCAGGCTCCAGCAGGTCAAAAAAATCAGCCTCCTATGGTTGAGCCAGACTTTGATTTTGATGATGACATCCCTTTTTAAATTAGATGAACAGTATGTATAAGCCTCTAACCTTTAGGGGCTTTTTGTTGTTTAAGTTGCAAGAATAAGTACAGATAGTGCAATAAATGAACTGGCGATAATCATACGATTAAGTTACATACTGGGTTAATAGTGACTTAAGTTTTGTTATATATTGTATTGATTAACTTAAAATTTTTGAGCAAAAAATGAATAAAAAAACGTTGGATGTTTCAGTCGTAATTCCGGCCAAAAACGAGGAGGAAAATGTCGCTCCTGTTATTGAAGCCATTGTCAGTGCCTTAACTGACAAAGTGTCTTTTGAAATTGTCTACGTAGATGATGGCAGTGATGACCAAACCTACGGTGAACTTCAACGTTTAATCGCCCAAGGTATTGAGCAAATTACTCCAGTCAAACATCGTTATTCTGTGGGTCAAAGTACGGCTATTCATACAGGCGTTCAGTTAGCTCAAGGCCAACTGATTGTTACCTTGGATGCTGATGGCCAAAATGACCCAGCGGATATTCCCAAACTAATCGATCAAGCCATGTTACAACCATTCGGCACTGATTTTTGTATTGCCGGGTTTCGTAAAAATCGGAAAGACACCAGTTGGAAACGATTTCAATCTAAAATTGCGAATAAAGTGCGTAGTACTCTGCTTCATGACGGTACCCCAGATACTGGCTGCGGCTTAAAAGTGTTCCCTAAATCGACATTTTTAAAACTACCTTATTTTAATCATATGCATCGTTTTTTACCTGCCTTGGTGCGCCGTTTAGGAGGTCATATCGTGGTGGTAGAAGTGAATCATCTTGACCGGCAACATGGCGTATCAAAATACAACATGTTAGGTCGTTTGGGTGTAGGTTTAATTGATATGTTCGGGGTGATGTGGCTGCAGCGTAGGGTAAAAATAGCTGAGGTTGTTAGTGTCAACCAAGACAACTAGTACAGGTCTTTTTGCTGCACCTTGGTTTAAGAGTAGCTTAATACTGCTGGTGGTTTGTGCCTTAGTCGGCTTTTTAGTCAGTTTACTGCCTTACAATGAAGTGCTAAATAAAAACTGGGTTGATGTGCATATCCGCGATAGCGGCATGACAGGTATGTTGGTATTTTTAGTGATTGGAGCGACCGCGACTGCGCTTGGGGCCCCGCGACAAATGATCGCCTTTTTAGGTGGTTATGCTTTTGGCTTTGCTCTTGGTTGCTTATTGTCGACCTTGGCGACTGCTTTGAGTTGTTTTTTTAGTTTCTACTTTTCTCGCCTTTTAGCCAAGCGGTTCATTCAGAAACGCTTTGCGCACAAAATTAAACGCATCGATCAGTTTTTGCACAAAGACCCACTCACTAAAACAATTGTAATCCGTCTACTGCCGGTGGGTAACAACCTAGTAACTAATCTAATTGCGGGTGTTACTCATGTTAGAGCCAGTCGCTTTGTGTTTGGCTCTTTTATTGGATACATACCACAAATGGCGATATTTGCTTTGATGGGCAAAGGTATCGTGGTGTTATCAGCGTGGAAAATAGCGCTCAGCGTAGTGCTGTTAATCATCTCTGGGGCATTAAGCTTGCGATTGTATAAACAATATAAGGCAGCACGTTTATTGGATGATGAATCTGCTGATGTTATTGGAAATACCCCCGTTTAGTTTGTTAATCGTCCTACTCTCTTATTCAAGGTGCAGCCAATGAAACAACCTCTCCCCTACTTTAATGCTGACTTTGGTCAAAACCACTTGAGTAATATGTACTGGCTTTTTGGTTTAGCGGTTTTTATGATCTTTATAGGGCTCGGTTTACGCGATCCTTGGCCTGCTGATGAACCTCGTTTTGCCCAAATTGCTATGGAAATGGTGCATTCAGGGCAATGGTTTTTCCCTTCTAGAGCGGGTGAATTATATCCAGACAAACCCCCTATTTTTATGTGGTCAATTGCTTTTTTCTATTGGTTGACCGGCTCAATTAATATCGCCTTTCTATTGCCCTCAGCCCTGTCGGGCTTAGTGACAATGTACTTAGTGTATAGTCTTGGTCGTCGTTTGTGGTCTAATCGGATAGGCTTTTACGCTGCGATACTTTTAATTTTTAGTGTGCAATTTACCTTGCAAGCTAAAACGGCACAGATTGATGCCATGGTTTGCATGTGGATCACATTAGGATGTTATGGCTTATTGCGTTTTTTATTGATTGACGGTCTTTGGCGCTGGTATTTCATGGCGTGGTTTTTTATGGGAATAGGTGTAATTACCAAGGGTGTCGGTTTTTTACCTTTGTTAATGTTGTTCCCCTTTGCTTTGCTTCGAGGTTTTAAAGTTCAAAATTCTTATATTGCAGCCCCTCAAATTGAAGGTGGTTGGCGTTGGTGGCTGGGTCCATTGGTGATGTTAGGCGCAATCAGTTTGTGGTTTTTACCCATGTTATTACTGGTAGAACATAGCCAAAATCCCTTATTTGAAACCTACCGCGACAATATACTGTTTAAACAAACCGTAAAACGGTATGCGGATTCATGGCATCACATCAAACCCTTTTATTACTATGTCACGTCGGTTGTGCCGGTGTTTTGGTTACCTATTTCCTTGCTGTTACCCTGGTTATTTTCTCATTGGAAATTAGCGTTTAAAGAGCGAGATTTTCGTATTATTTTGCCCCTAGTATGGGTAGCTTTGGTGCTAGTGTTTTTTAGTGTTAGCCCCGGTAAGCGTGGCGTCTATATTTTGCCAGCTTTACCCATGTTGGCCTTAGTAACAGCCCCTTACCTAGCGGCAGTACTTAAACATAAATGGCCAAATCGTTTGCTATTTTTACTAGTTAGTTTTATTTCAGTTATCATGTTACTCGCCGCGCTAGCCGGTTGGATGGAAATTAAGGCGGCCAGTAAATTGGTTGAAAAGTATCAAGTTGAGCCTTGGGGTTTTTTAGCGACTATTGGCCTGACTGGCCTATTAATCATTGCTTTGACATGGTTGAAAAAACCCCAGTTAAAACTGGCGAGCTGGCCACTATTTATCATGGCCCTATGGATTATATATAGTACGTGGGGCTACGCACTCTTAGGTCCAGTAAAAACGCCAAAATCGGTGTTTGACGCTATGTCTGACTCAGTACCAAGTGACGCTGAACTGGCCTTAGTAGACTTCTCAGAACAATTTATATTATTTTCTCCCTACTCTATTACACATTTCGGCTATCACACCGACAATCAAGAGCAAGTCAAGGCCGCTTGGCATTGGCAAGGTGATGATACTAAGCGCTTTATATTAATAGACGAAAATGAAGTGACCCTATGCTTTGATCCTACAAAAGCCTTAGACGTGGGTTATGCCCACCGAGTGCATTGGCTTATTTTAGGCGTTGAGAGTCGGTTGGTACAATGTGCTGTACCAAATGATGATGTTCACCAATATCATCTTGCTAAGTAA
>NZ_JANQVQ010000214.1 GCF_030730205.1 Paraglaciecola sp. | reverse complement strand
GCTTATTGACTAACGAGTCAACTTTATCATGTTCCCTAATGAATTCAATCGTCTCGTTAGTCTAATACAATCGTCGTAATTGACTATTTTTTACCTTACCAGATGCACTAGCGTTAGAGGTTTGCTGTTCTGCTCTGCCATAAAGCTTAAAGCTCTAAGTTAATTGATATTTAAAAAGAAAGTTTCGATTGATGACTTGTTTGTTTCGTCGGTCTATTTGCAAGGAAAGCGGCTTGATTTAAAAACGGGCTAGCAAAATGCTAAAGGTAAGGCTGGATAGGCAAACGATGAGTTGTAATACTACGCATCGTTTGCTATTCCAAACTGACTAAACTAGTTAACAGGCAACGTGATGGTACCCGTCACGACCTCTCCCTCTTTGGTTTCATAGGCATATTCGTAAGTAATGCTATTTTCTGAATCACTTAAGTTGTCGCTCATGTATTCGTAAGTATAAGTAAAAAATATCTGTTGTTCATCCGCTAAACTAAGGCCATTCTTGATATTTGTATAGTTGCCGTCTCGTACAATGGTTTCATTTTCAGCCAAAGAAACAGATGCACTTTTAGAAAGGTTGTTTAACTGTCCATTATCGACCAAATTGAAGGTGTTTGTGTCATTTCGACTTACGCCGTCATCAACGACTATCATTTTACGCATCGTTAGATTTTGTAGATTATTGACGCTCTTTGGCAAAATAATATAAACGTTATTGTCTCTGTCATTTGCTGTAGAGGCCTCACCTGCGGTGTTGCTAGCATTGATTAATACCCCGTTAGTGGTGTAATTATCATTATCTAAGCGTACATCATTGATATCAAACGCTTCCAAAACGCTATATGGGGCGACAAAACTGATTTCATCGCCATTTATATCGACTTCTACTTGACTTGATTCAACTTCAATCAAACCAACGGAATATTGATAAGTCATACCCCCTATTAAGTCTTCTGTTGGGCTAATCGATAACTTAGTATTATTGAGTGATTGCGTAGAAGTAACGGTCGTATTTTGCCCACTTGCGATCAATGTTACACCCGGTAAAACCAAGTCATTAGCATTGTCATTACCGCGAGTGACGGTAAAAGCTTGGCTACTATATAAGGTGATTGCATCATTAGACACATTCACCGGCTGTGAATAAAACACAGAAAAGTTTGAATTTGTCGTATTCACTTCAGACTTAAACACCACCTCTAAGGTCGAATCTGCATTTGTTAGTGTTCTAGGCTGAATAGCTAATTCGATAATGTCATCTTGAGGCACATTAAATGAAGCGGAAGTATTAGCACTTTGAGTAATATAAAGGCTTCCATCGCTTTGTTTATAAATGTTTATCGAGGCACTTTGGTAGTTAACACCATTGGCGCTAAAAGCAGGAATTTGAATATTGCCATTAAATAAAAAGTCGGTGTTGATTACATATTGTGTGTTATCGCTGTCATAACTTGCTTGTAAGGCCTCTGTCTCATTGTCAGTAAACGTTACATCGGCACCCTCAATTGAGTCCCCTAAGCTATCAACTACCGCAATTCTAAATTGAATGGGTGTTGTATCAATTTCTTCTCCTGTTGATTGAGCAACATAAATCGTTGGGTTTTCTTTGGCATTAGACCAACTTACGTATAAGTTTGTACCGTTATCATACTGATTTAATTCAGGAACATAGTCAGGCTCGCCATCTTTATCAGAGTCAACTGAAGCATATAGACCCACAGACAAGTACTTAGGTATGGTGACAAGATAGGCGCCAGTGGTTTCATTAAAACTAGATGTATGCAGATAATTTCTATAACTTGATCCTGTCCCCTCGCTTGAATTACCTTCGAACACTAAATTGCTCAATGGCGCATTGGTTTCAGAGTCTAAAACACTGATTGATACTTCCATCCCTTCAGATACAACAAAAGCGCCAAAATCCTTTTGCGCTTCGCCAGAAGTAGAACTGCCGGTGTCATAAAAAAAGGCTCGAGTTAAAAACGCATTATCTGGACTCGATACAATTACTTCAACATCAGAATTTGCGGGTAATTTTGACACCACAAACTCACCATTTGTAGTTTGAATATCGCTTGCAACGATTTCTACACCGATCTTAACCGTTATTGTTGCACTAGTCACGGGTGATTGTTCTAAAGCATCAACTACAACCCCACGAATGGCTACGGTGTTAGTTTGATATTGTTGTTCTTGTAGAATTTGATTTTGTTCTTGTAACGCGGCGACCAGTTCGTCGTTGCTGTTGTCTTCAACTTCAAAACAACCGGCTAATAAACATACAGACGAAACAGCAATGGCAATTTTAGATAGTTCCATTTTTTTACTCTCCTAATACAGCTCAAAATAGGGGTGTTAACTTCACTCCCTTGTTAAAAAAATCCGCCTGATACTATTGAGCCACTTGGTATTGGTCAAGCTAAAATCACTTCACATTATTGATAGGTCTCTATTGATTAAATTAATCAAGCGGCATGTTATAAAGCGAAGTGTTATATCACCACCATAAAACGTCTTTTAAGATGAAAACAGCGGTGGATGCGATGAATTAACTTTGAATAACAGGGTATCTCGCT
>NZ_JANQVQ010000213.1:31569-39383 GCF_030730205.1 Paraglaciecola sp. | reverse complement strand
TAGTAATAACGCAGATGTTCTACTTTGCCCCAAAATACTCGATATGAAAAAGCGGTATAGGCCAAGATACAAGGTATCACAATGAGCGCACCTACTAAGATAAAACGTAAGGACTCGGGAGCACTTGCTGCTTGCCAAATAGTGAGTTGCTGCGGTACGACCCAAGGAAAAAAGCTAAAAGCAAGCCCACTAAAGCAACAGATAAACAATACCAAGGTAATAACAAAGGGTAGCCAGCAACCGTGGTCATCTTTAAGTGGCAGCCGATTGAGTACCGCATTTCCTACAAATAACAACACAAAACTAATAACCGGGATTATGGCCATAAAATAGGCGTATGGAGCGCTTGTCCAACGCTCAAAAACAAAGGGATTAATTAAAGGGTTAACAATACACACGGCGATAATGCCGACAAAACTGATTTTCCCCGTAAGTTTGGCCCAGCAGATTGCTTTGAGTTGGAGCTCTCCTTCAGTTTTCATGATTAACCAAGCACTGCCTATCAAGGCATACGCACAAGTCACGCCCAGAGCGCTCAAGCCAGCAAAAAAATGTGCCTCAAGGGAGCTTTCAAAACCCATAACATACATGCCCAGCATATAGCCCTGAGCGGCAGAGGCGACAATCGAGCCCAGTTTAAAGATTTTATCCCAAGTGCGCTTGTGATCGAGGTGAACTTTGGCTCTAAAGTCAAACGCTACACCACGCAAAATCAGGCCTATCAACAAAGCAAATGCAGGTATATACAACTCCTTAAATACTAAGTTGTACGCCTCTGGAAAGGCGATGAGTAACAAGCCAACGGCTAACACTAACCATGTCTCATTGGCGTCCCAGAACGGTCCTATGGAGGCTATCATTTCGTCGCTTTGTCCTTCGTTATCTAAGGGTAAAAGCACGCCAACTCCTAGATCGTAGCCATCTAAAATGGCATACACCACCACGGCAAGGGCCATTAATCCGGCAAATATAATGGGTAAATTGTGATCGGCTATCATACAGATACCTCTGAATCAGTGTGTTGCGAAGTTAGTGGCACAAAACCTTTTTGCGCGTTGCGCTCTTCTAGTTTTATTTCTTCTATTAATACAGAATTACGCGCCATTCGAAATATTGTCTTGATATACGCTACTAGCAATAACGCGTATACCACAAGATACCCAATAAAACTGAACAGCACGTTACCAGAGGGAATATCAGTTACCGCATCGGCAGTGGTTAAAATACCACTCACTAAGTACGGTTGTCGGCCAATTTCTGTGACATACCAGCCTGCAATTGTTGCAAGCCAGCCTGAAAAGGTCATCCAAATCAGAGCCTTGACCAATACCTTAGGCAGCGGTTTATTGCGTAACACGCTAAAGCTTGCAAACCATGAAATCAGTAACATTAAGCCGCCTGTTGCTAGCATCACCCTAAATGCGTAAAACACAGGTGCTACGGGAGGATGTTCTTCAAATTCATTAATCCCTTTAACCTTGCCATGCAGTTCATGCGTGAGTATCAAACTTGCCCCATTTGGAATAGCCAATTCAAAATGATTGGTTTTTTGTTTGGCATCGGGTACCGCAAACAAGACCAAAGGTAATCCTTCTTGTGTTTCCCACGCGGCTTCCATTGCTGCTACTTTTTGTGGTTGATGCTCAAGGGTATTTAGACCATGTTGATCGCCAACGAGTATTTGAATAGGTATCAATATGGCAGCAACAATAACGGCAGACTTTAAGCTTAACTTCGGCGCTTTTTTGTCATCGCCTCGACTAATGCGATAAGCTGAGATACCTGCAATCAAAAAAGCGGCTGTCAAACCTGAAGCAAGCAAAACGTGGAGCAAGCGATAGGGCATGGAGGGATTAAATATAATTGCCCACCAATCAACGGCGTGAGCAACGCCATCGATCATTTCAAAGCCTGCAGGGGTGTGCATCCACGAATTTAGGCTGATAATCCAAAAGGCTGAGAGGGTAGTGCCCACTGCGACAATTAATGTTGCCAGAGTATGCACCCAGGGCGGTACCCGATTAATACCAAAGAGCATGATGCCTAAAAATGTGGCCTCTAAGAAAAATGCCGTTAATACTTCGTAGCCGAGTAAGGGACCAGCAATATTGCCAACTGTCGCCATGAAGCCCGGCCAATTTGTACCAAATTGAAACGACATCGTTATGCCACTGACTACACCCAATGCAAAGGTTAAGGCAAATACTTTGACCCAAAATCGATAAATGCGCATCCACACCGGATGACCACTCAAATTAAAGCGTAATTTGAAATAGAATAAGAACCAGCCAAGCGCAATAGTGATACTAGGAAAAAGTATGTGAAAGCTAATATTAGCGGCAAACTGCATTCTTGAAAGCAGTAGTACATCGACCATATAATCCTCGATTATGTTGAAAGTGAATACTAATTAACTTTTTGATTTAGCCAAAAGCTTATCTTTAATATCAAGTACCTTGCCCACCCCAGAACCCAACTTCATTAGGGCATTAAGTTTTTCTGGACTTAAACGCTGTAGCTCGCTTGACCATTTTGTGATCCCTTCAAGTAAATCATGAACTTCTTGGAATTTTTGTTGCGCGTGCACCTCTTGTTGGTTAGCAGGTTCATCGAGCAGAATATCGCGCAATAAACTCAACGTTGGATCCATCTCCCGTTTACGCCGCTCTTCAAAGACCCTGTTAGCCATATCCCAAATGCTGCCATTAGCCTGAAAGTACTCTTTTCGATCACCGGGTTTGTGTTGAAGTTGCACTAAGCGCCACGCCTGCAATTCTTTTAACCCCATGCTGACGTTCCCGCGAGAAATACGTAAGGCATCGGCAATATCATTTGCTGTGATGGGTTCTTCACTCACTACTAATAGCGCCACAATTTGCCCTACTGTGCGATTAAAGCCCCATCGGCTGCCCATCTCACCAAAGTGCATTACAAATGATTCAATCATTGGAGTAAGTTGCATACATTTACCTTCTGAAATTTCAGTAATTTCTGAAAGTTTAAACATTGTTTGATTTAAGTCAATATAATTATTGGTCGACGAGCTATGCAGCGTTGGGTAGTAGGTGCTTTCTTGAAGTTAACGATTAAGCGACTGAAAAGACGATGGGGCCTTAGACTTTCGACTCGCACCGGGGAATTGCTCATCCATTGGGGTAAGGTCAAACATGTGTATTTTGCCGCCAATCCGCATACCGTCGACGGGCGCTAAGTAGAATAAAAGAGTGATTATCTGCCAATCAGTGTTTAATAAAACTGCCCATTTAAGGGGAAAATAAGGACGTAAACGGCCGACTACATCAATGGGATTGAGGCACAGAACTCATCAAATTCTGTATGATTAATTCGGGCTCTGAGATGCCATATTGCAGTTTGATTTTACGAATAATTTCGGGGTGAGAGTGCATGAAATCGTTAATTTCGTCAATTAAGCCTATCTGCTTAATGGTAGATAATTTAAAATCTACCGCTGAATTCGGTAGGGTAGGATCAAAGCGAAATTGTTTAAAATCAGGGTTGTTTTGTATCTGATATTGACTAACAAAATAGTCGACTTCAGCAGCATCCACTCTGCCTAAAGCTAATAAATGAAGCTCAGCAAGCGGCGTGACCACTGAGATTAGTTTTACTTTGCCTTTTTCAATTTGTTGCAACCAGCCTAACTGAGGTGTGAACCCTAATGGAATACTTAAACGTCTAATTTTAGTTATGTCTTGATTGACTCGGGTAGCTTTTACCATTGTACCACCCAAAGTTTGCACAATCGTATCACTGTAGTATTTACCCAGTGCAAAAGCGTCAGCGTTATCAAACAAAGGGTTATCTGGATAAACTAAATCAACGGTACCTTTCTCAAGCTCCCTCTGTAGTCGTAAAACAGGCATGGTGTCGTAACTAAATTCGTGCCCGCTGTATTCGCTAAAAGCCTGGAGAACCGCCCAAATTAAACCTTTGTCAGTTTTTGATTGAAAATTATAATGAGGGTAGTAATTAAAATCTTGTGACGCGACTGTGTATTTTTCAGCTTTTAAAGGCAGGTGCCAAAAGCAAATAAACAAGAAAAATAAGCGCAGCATGCAAAACTCTTAGTGTGAAAAAACATGCTTATCTTAGCGTAGTTTGTGGTTTGATTAAACGAAAAGCCGTATGAAAGTATATTTTTTTAACCGAATGAGTTCCAGTTGAACATACCTTGACCAAACTTCAATAACGAAGCTTGATCAAGGTATATCAAAATTTAGACTTTACTTGGATTAATGAAGTATTTAGCGCCTGTTTTTTTAGCATTGTATTGGGCAATAGTGGCGGGAGTAAGTGCCTGCTCGAAGCTTAGCTCATCAGTAAAGGTTGTAGCAAAAGTCGTTTTAATTTCATCAGCGACTTGTTTATGCAATTGAGCAACGCGTTCTGGTTGAAGTTTGCCTAAAAAGCGCATTAATAGCCAACCACCCACACTCCAGGTCATGCCGAAAGCTCGGTTTAGAATCGTTGGTGAAAAATCCAAGCCGCCATATATGTACACTTGCTTATTAGACGCTGATCCATAAGTATTGAAACCTTTTGCATCCTTACTGCCTACGCGCTCCATTGCCGCCAGAATATCACTGACTAACTCACCACCGCCGATTGCGTCAAAAGCTAAGGTTGCACCGGTTTCTTCTATGGCCATAAGTAAGTCTTTCTTAAAGCTGGCTGCAGAAGAATCACAAATATACTGCGCGCCAATGTTTTTCAGTAGTGTGGCTTGCTGTTGATTGCGAACTACGTTGACGAGTTTTACTCCTTGGGCTAAGCAAATTTTGTTGAGCATTTGACCTAAAGCTGATGCAGCGGCCGTGTGGACTAAAGCACTGTGACCTTCCATTCGCATGGTTTCTACCATACCCAGTGCCGTCAAAGGGTTAACAAAAGAAGAGGCGGCGTCCTTGGCTGACGTATTCTCATGATGAACGATACACGCTTGCATCGGTACGCAGCAGTATTCTGCATATGTTGCACCGGATAAAATCGCAACGGTTTTACCTATCATGGCTTGGGCGGCAGGGTGTTCTCCAGCGGCGACTACTGTGCCGGCGCCTTCATTACCAATGGGTAGTTCTTGGTCTAAACGAGATGAAACGCGACTCAACATGCCAGGATATAGGGCTGCATGTAGCTTCATTTTGGCTTTATCGAGTGTTGCATCCGCTAGATTAGCCGGACCAAACATTGGCCACATATCAGAGGGATTAATTGGCGCAGCTTCAATTCGTACCACAACCTCATGAGGTTTAGGAGTAGGAACGTTAACCTCACGCAGTGTCATTTCTAACTGCCCTTCTGAGGTAATCAAAGTAAATAGTTGTTTGGATGATTGCATAGTCATAACTCTCAGTAATGAAAAACGTAGTGGAGGCAGTGTAACAGCTTGTCGAAAGTGACGTTCACACACTGATGAATTGATCTCCATAAATATGACAAATATCCATGGAGACAAAGCGAAGTTGAGGGAGATAGCATCGCCAGTACGTGGCTTCACGTTATGCGAGTAAATTCAGAGTTTATTCAGTTATGGTTAAGCTCAATAACCGTATAAATGTCGCACGTTTAGCCGCTATAGAAATTAGTTTTTTCACTTAGTGCTAAACATTTTTGTGGATTTTTTATCTGAGTCAATTCGATTTTTTATTTAAGGAAAAGTAACAAATGAAAAAAATAGCTTTTGCAGCTTCACTCATCACCTTCAGTCTTCTCAGCGGTGTTGCCCATGCAAATTTTAACAGCGAACTTAACGGCGCAGTATTAAAGGCGGATGAGCTTAAGGTTTATTCGGTTGGCGGTAGTTATTATTTTGATAGCGTTAATACAAGCAAAGGACCCTTGGCCGAAGCGAGCTTTCTTGATTTACAAAACTCAATAGATGTGTCGTTTACCCGATTCGATCTCGACGATCAAAATTTAAACAGTTGGGGAGTCAACGGCACTTATGTACTGCAAAACACTGGTTTGTTTTTAAATGCTGGCATTCAGCATTTAAATGGTTATTCAGAAAACATTTATACACTGGGTGGTGGTTATTATTTGAGTCGTGATTGGGCTGTGTTGGTTGATACACAGTTTGACGATGATATGAATTATCAAGGGTTTAGCTTAGCCAGTAAAAAGCTGTTTGATTTGGGCAATGATAATTTTGTGAGTTTAGAAGGCGCTTATATTAATCCTGATAGCGGCGATGATAGTTTTGCCGTATCGGCTGACTATTATTTGAACCGTAATTTATCCGTTGGTTTGGGTTATGAATGGTCTGATAGTTTTAGTGATGGTGTAAGCACCGTGCGCAGTCAATGGTTTATCAGTGAGCAATTTGCTGTATCAGCTGCAGTGTCTTATATGGATGATAATATTGGATCAACTACTCTGTACAACCTCGGTGCCACTTTGCGCTTCTAGGCTCATAATATTATGACAATATGCAAAACAAGAGCGCTCCGGCGCTCTTGTTTTTTGCTCAAATACATCCATTATCTTATGCTCAAAGTATAAGAGCACAAACTTACTTATGTTCAATAAATCATGCTAAATCAAGACTACAGTCACAAGGTGGTAATTGAGACATCTTCTATGGCTTGGGAGCCATCGCCAGCCAAAGGCATCACCCGAAAAAAACTGGAACGACAAGAAGCAGAAAGAGGCAGAGCCACTTCAATTGTGCGGTATGCACCGGGCTCAGCTTTTCCGACTCACCAACATCCTTTTGGTGAAGAAATATTCGTTTTAGAGGGCGTTTTCTCTGACGAAAACGGCGATTATCCGGCGGGAACTTATCTGCGTAATCCCGCTGGCAGTGCTCATGCGCCTTTTTCAAAAGAGGGCTGCACTTTATTGGTTAAACTTTGTTACTTTGATGCACAAGACCAACTGCAAACAGTTATTAATACTAACGAGCAGCCTTGGCTACAAGGCATGGTTGAGGGATTACATGTTATGCCCTTACATAGCTTTGAAGCACAAAATACTGCACTAGTGAAGTGGCGCAGTAATACTCGCTTTAATCCACATCGTCATTGGGGCGGGGAAGAAATATTCGTACTTAAAGGTGAGTTTTGTGATGAACACGGTCGTTATCCCGCTTTAACGTGGATCCGAAGCCCGCATTTAAGCCAGCACCAACCTTTTGTTGAAAATCAAGAGACCATTATATTGGTGAAAACCGGGCATTTACCCAACTAAGCAGGAATAAAGTCGAGATGAAAGCAGGCCACTTCTTAAAACTGATATTGAGTATAACGAGCTTAAATATGTTCGTTGCCTGTACTGCTGTCCCTGAGGGGATTAAGCCAGTAAATAATTTTGAATTACCACGATATTTAGGTAAATGGTACGAGATAGGACGTTTCGACCATTCTTTTGAAGAAGGACTACAGCAGGTAACGGCTGAATATTCAATGCGCGACGACGGTGGTGTCAGTGTGCTGAATCGAGGTTTTAATCCTAAAAAGCAAGAATGGGATGAAGCTCAAGGTAAGGCCTATTTTGTTAACAGCAGCGATGTTGGCCATTTAAAAGTGTCATTTTTTGGTCCTTTTTATGCCAGTTACGTGATATTTGAATTAGATAAACAACACTATAATTATGCGCTGATCACGGGCCCTGATCGTGACTATTTTTGGCTGTTGGCGAGAACGCCACAGCTTTCGACAGAATTGCAAGCACAACTTGTCGAGCAAGCGCGAGAAGCTGGTTTCGATACCAGTAAAATCATTTGGGTGGATCACAACAGTCAGTAAGCGTAATAATTTTTTAGGCGCGCTAATCTAAATCAATTGAGTAGTCTA
>NZ_JANQVQ010000213.1:0-31469 GCF_030730205.1 Paraglaciecola sp. | reverse complement strand
CTAGTAATCCTTATAAAAAGTAGGGATAATTACCCCTTCACATGTCATTTAGTGCGAAGTGCGCTGTTATTACCGTTAAAGGAAGCTCAATGAGCGATTTACCCAATTGTCCCGCTTGCCAGTCAGAATACACTTACGAAGATGGCCTAAATTATATTTGCCCAGAATGCGCCCATGAATGGTCCATCGTTGCAATGCAGGAAGATGAAAAAGTGATTAAGGACTCAAATGGTAATACCTTGCAAGATGGTGACACCATTACCGTGATTAAAGATCTGAAAGTGAAGGGGTCTTCTTTGGTGGTCAAAGTAGGAACAAAAGTGAAAAACATCCGTTTAGTGGATGGCGATCATGATATCGACTGCAAAATTGATGGTATTGGAGCCATGAAATTAAAGTCGGAATTTGTCAAAAAAGTATAATTCACCCTTCTCGTAAAAGCTCCGGCAGGGATGTCGGGGTGAAAACTAGACTTTACCAATTCTTGGCAAAATTCGCATTGAATTTTGCAACTCCACCACCGTAACGTTAAAAAACTTTAGCTATAATCAAAAGGTTTACCTTGCAGTCTATCCGATTGCCTATAGCTTGGGTGCATATATAGACATTTTAATTCAGCCCTATTTTCTTAAGTTCAGTCTTATGCGGTGACGATTTTAACCGCAAATCTCAATCTTTTAGTTTAACCAAAAGTTCATTCTGAGCTTTTAATCGGCTAGGCAGAGCAATCCAAAAAAACAATAGTTATTTTGCACTGAAAATTACGGCATAATAGCGTGATTAAACACGCGTAATCTATCAGTTTCAGTCAAAGGGTTTCTATGCAAACATTAACGATAACAACACCAGATGATTGGCATCTTCATTTTCGTGATGGCGACATGCTCGCTGAAACGGTGCCTGCTACCGCCCGATGTTTTTCTCGTGCGATCGTAATGCCTAACCTAGTTCCACCTGTGACTACTGCTAAAATGGCACTGGAGTACCGCGACAGAATTCTGCAAGCCAGAGGTGAGTTTCAAGGCTTTGAACCTCTGATGACTTTGTACCTAACAAACCAAACCACCGCAAAAGATATTATAGAAGCGAAACAAGCTGGCATTTTGGCTGCAAAACTCTATCCTGCTGGAGCAACGACAAATTCAGATGCCGCTGTAAAAGGCATCGAAAGTTTATACTCAGTGTTTGCTGCCATGGCTGAAGTTGGCATGTTATTGCTTGTGCATGGAGAAGTGACAGACCGTCATGTTGATATCTTTGACCGTGAGCAAGTTTTTATCGACCTCTACCTGAGTAAATTGGTCAGTGATTTCCCACAATTAAAAGTGGTTTTTGAACACATTACTACCGCAGGTGCGGTGGATTTTGTGAATGAAAGCTCGGTCAATGTCGCTGCAACCATTACCCCTCAACATTTACTGCTTAATCGCAACGATATGCTTGTGGGTGGCGTACGGCCGCATAACTATTGTTTACCTGTGCTCAAACGTAGCACTCATCAACAGGCTTTACGAGAAGCCGTTGCTAGCGGCTCGTCGCGTTTCTTCTTAGGAACGGATTCTGCGCCCCATGAAAAACATCGTAAAGAATCTGCTTGTGGTTGTGCCGGTTGCTACAGTGCTTGGAGTGCGTTAGAGCTCTATGCTCAAGTCTTTGAAGAGCTTGGCGCTTTAGATAAGCTCGAAGGTTTTGCTAGTTTTTATGGCGCTGATTTTTATGGCTTACCCCGCAACACCGACACGGTCACCTTAGTAAAACAAGCGTGGCAAGTGCCTGAGTCTATTACCTTGCCGAATGAAAACCCTATCGTGCCGTTTTTTGCAGGGCAAACCATTAACTGGCAATTGCACAAAAAGTGAAATGAAGATGGTAATAGTACCTAAATTGATCTTTTTCGTATTTGTGCTGTTGTTACAAACGAAGCTTGTCCTGGCCAAACAGCCTCCATTCTGGGTCATTACCAGTTTAGAGCCACCGTTTAGTCAGCTTGATAGCCGCGGGCATTTAACCGGCCTGACTATTGATACCGTAAAAGGTATTTTGCGAGAAGCAGGCATAGAGCAAGAAATATTAGTGGCACCGTGGGAGCGAGTTTTTAAAGAAGCGCAGAGTAAATCTAATGTCTTGCTTTTTTCTATAGCGCGTTTGCCAGAACGAGAAAATGATTTTTTTTGGATAAGTCCATTAACTAACAATATTGTTGGTATTTTTAGTCTAAATGGACAGTTCGTTTCGGACATTGAACAACTTGAGGTCAATGAAAAATACGCCGTATTAGACGGTGATTATCGAATCGATGTCTTGCAGCAAGCAGGTATTAACAATATCGTAAAGTTACAAAATTGGGGGCAGGGTGTCACAGCCTTAGTCAATGGTGAAGTCAAAAACGTGTTCTTGTCGTCGATAGGAATACAGTACTTCTGTCATCAATTAAACCTTGATTGTAGCCAGGTAAAGCAAAGATTTGTTTACCGGCAGGTGACCAGTTACCTTGCCCTATCGAAAGGCTCCGATATGGAAATGGTCACTAAGTTAATCGAAGCCGCAGAGAACTATAAACGTTCAGCACAGTATAGCCAGATTACTCAGCAGTGGTTAACGCTCTATCAGCAACAAAATGGCCTACATGCACATTTAGATAAGGGCATAGTAAATTTATGGGCGAAACAGTAAAACAAAACTAAGGTGCATTATTTATGACCTTAGATTAAGTTGATGTAGATGAGTCTGCAGCACGTTTAGCTCCTGTAATTTTTAACTGAACTGTTATACTTGCGATGATAAAATCGCCACAAAGCGATAAACCTTAGCTTTAAAGATGAAGTTTGCGTGAGCATGAGGTAAGGCAATGATTACAGCCATCGCTTGAGTTGGAATAAAGTTCTACCTGAGGTCACACAAGCAAACAAAATTAAACGCCAGAGCTGGATGATGTGCAGTTCTGCACAATCCATTAGCGAAAAATAAAGCAGTTGTCTTAAATGACCATTGGTGTTTTTTGCATAGTAAGCTCAGCATCGTTATTACCTAAATAGAGAATATTTTGAATAAAGAATTTGCGTCATTAGGCCTAAAAGCAGCCCTGCTCGACAATTTAGCAACCCTTGGTTTTAGTCAAATGACGGATATCCAAGCTGTCAGTTTACCGCCAATATTGGAAGGTAAAGATGTTGTGGCTAAAGCCAAGACAGGGAGCGGAAAAACCGCTGCCTTTGGTTTGGGTTTACTTCAAAACTTGCGAGTAGAGCGTTTTCGTATCCAGTCATTAGTGCTGTGTCCCACTCGCGAGCTCGCTGAGCAAGTTGCCGAAGAAATTCGCCGACTCGCCCGCGGTATCCACAATATCAAGGTACTCACACTGTGTGGTGGGGTTCCTATGGGGCCACAAATTGGTTCGTTGGAGCACGGCGCGCATATTATTGTCGGTACGCCAGGTCGCATCATTGACCACTTGTCACGCCAACGCCTCGATCTGAGTGAAGTGAATACTCTGGTATTAGATGAAGCTGACCGTATGCTGGATATGGGATTTGAAGATGAAATGGCAGCGGTTGTACGTCATATTCCAAATGAGCGTCAAACCTTATTATTCTCAGCAACCTACCCTGAATCCATTGCGCAAATTAGTGGTCAAGTACAACGTAATCCGATTGAAGTCAGTGTTGAAGCGACTCATGATACCAGTAGTATCGAGCAGATCTTTTTTGAAGTTGATGAGCCACATCGTGTTAAAGCGGTAGCGGCATTGCTGAGTCATTATCAGCCAGAATCGGCAATTATTTTCTGTAACACTAAAATTGCCTGCCAAGAAGTGGCTGATGAACTTATTAGTTTAGGGGTTTCCGCTCTGGCGTTACATGGCGATTTAGAGCAAAAAGATCGTACTCAAGTGCTAACACGCTTTGCTAATAAAAGTGCCTCAGTGCTTATTGCTACTGATGTTGCTTCTCGAGGCTTAGACGTTAAAGAAGTTAATGCGGTCATCTCGTATCAAATTACCCCCGACCCTGAAGTCCATGTTCACCGAATTGGCCGCACCGGACGCGCTGACGCCAAAGGTTTAGCGTTGACCTTAGTTGCACCCAAAGAGATGGCCAGAGCCAATGCCATTGAAGACTATCAAGGAAGCAAAGTTAAGTGGCTTGGGATCCAATCGATTCGTTTTCACCAAAATCGTTTGATTGAGCCAGAGTTTGTGACCGTGTGTATTGATGGTGGTAAAAAAGACAAGTTACGCCCTGGCGATATTCTTGGTGCGTTGACTAAAGATGCTGACGTTCCGTTTGAAGACGTGGGCAAAATAAATGTTACGGCTACGCACACCTATGTGGCGATTAAAACCCGAAGTGTAAAACGCAGTTTAAAACAATTTAGCGAAGGCAAATTAAAAGGCCGTAAATTTAAAGCGCGTAAATTGAGTTAGCCAACTTTTAGCCACGCAAGAGGATTTGCAAATGAAGTATCGGGGCAGTTGTCATTGCAGGGCGCTTACCTTTGAAGTTGAAGCGCCGGCTGATTTAAACGTCGATGATTGTAATTGTTCAATTTGCAGCAAGTCAGGTTTTTTACATCTAATCGTACCACTAAGTAAATTCACCTTGCTTAGTGGTGCCGACAAACTCACAACTTATACTTTTAACACCGGTGTAGCCAAACATACTTTTTGCTCTGTATGTGGCGTAAAGCCTTTTTACACTCCTCGTTCTAATCCAGATGGTATCGATGTGAATGTGAACTGCTTAGATACGCAGCCTAACTCAATTAGCATCGTAAAATTTGACGGTATAAATTGGGAACAGGGCGCCCATAAGCTGGCCTATAAAAGCGTTGAATAGCCGTTACAATCAATTATTGAAGTCATTATTGAGTCGACAACTCTTCACCTAAGAGATTTAAGTATGAACGCAACGATTATTGCTTTACTAGGCTACATCACTTGGACTTTATTGCTGCTGGTGGCCTTAGCTATTTATCGTACTGATTTGGTCATGAAACGCAAAAAAGCCCCAAATGCTTTTAAGGCTGATGGCTCTGATTCGCCGCCATTTGGCCAGCGGTTAACCCGTGCTCAAGCCAATTGTGTCGAAAGTTTTGCTTTCATCGGAGGTTTGTTATTGTTTTCTTTGGCCACCAATTCCACGATGGTCACTAATGATTTCGCTTATGTTTTACTGCTAGCGCGATTTGGCCAATCAATCAGTCACTTAGTGTCTACATCAGTATTGGCGGTGCAAATACGCTTTGTTTTCTTTTTAATCCAAGTGGCGATATGTCTGTATTGGGTTGGTATGTTTGGTCTTAAATTTATAGGATTGTAGTGATGTCTGATGTCCCTTTGATACAGGATTTATTGAGTGTTTCACCTTGTGAATATGCAGAAGCTTTGCCTCGTGAACAATATATTGATCCGGCTATTCATCAGTTATGGACACCGATGCCACGAATAGCAGGCCCCGCATTTACGGTTAAATGTGGTAAAGGTGACCATTTAAGCCTGCATGCGGCTATTTATCGTGCCAAGCCAGGCGACGTGCTGGTGGTTGAAGCCGATCACGATTTTGCCTCCACCGGCGGTAATGTATGCGCAGTGGCGAAACAACGTGGTGTTGTGGCCATGATTATTGATGGATTAGTCAGAGACATTGGTGAAATTCGCGGTATTCAATTTCCAGTTTACGCACGTGGCGTAATCCCTGTCCCTGCCGCTAAAGATAAAATTTATCCTTTTAACCAACCTATTCAATGCGGCGGGGTCACTGTTTATGCAGGCGATTATATTGTTGCAGATGAAGACGGCATTGCTGTGATCCCGCAAGCGCAACTGATACAGGTTTATACCGCGGGAAAATCGCGAACTGATAAAGATGCTGCCATGGATCTAGCGCAATGGGAAAAACAACATTCGCAGAAAATTGAGGCAAAGCTTCAGGCATTAGGCTTCAACGAGTAGTTTTACAATTTCCCGCTAAAAATTTAACAACGATAGGGGCTTACGTGCGGTATCATAAGCCCACATTATTGCTGTTATTATCATGACTCTATGTTTGCATTTTTTGAACGTTTAACTAAGGCTTTTCCCACTTATACCCCGGAGCAGCCGCCCACCACCTTGTTTGCTTTTTGCCGTTATTATTCGCAAGGGATGTGGGGGGCCCTGATTGCTGTATCAATTCTAGCGGCCAGCATCGCCATGATTGAAGTCTCTATTTTTGGTTTTTTAGGCCAGCTAGTTGATTGGCTCTCTGAGCGTGATAGGGCAACCTTCTTAGAGCAAGAATTTTCTACCCTGTTATGGATGGCGGCCTTGATCCTGCTAGTGTTGCCTTGCCTTGTGATAGTGCAATCTTTGTTGACTCACCAAGCTTTGCTTGGAAATTTTCCCATGCGTATTCGCTGGCAGGCCCATCGTTATGTGATTGGTCAAAGTATGAGTTTTTTCCAAAATGAATTTGCTGGGCGTGTGGCCACCAAAGTCATGCAAACTGCCTTGGCCGTGCGAGAGGCGGTGATGAAGTCGCTAGATATATTTGTGTATGTCAGCGTGTATTTTCTTAGCATTGTGGTGTTGGTTTTTAGTGCAGATTGGCGCTTGGCAACACCTTTGGCCCTGTGGTTTGTTATTTACGTCTTTATTTTACGTAAATTGGTTCCAAAACTAAAAAAAGTATCGCAAAAGCAAGCCGACGCCCGTTCAGTGATGACAGGACGAATTGTTGATAGTTATACCAATATTGCCACGGTCAAACTTTTTGCCCACACCAGTCGCGAAGCAGACTATGCCAAACAGGGTATGGTTGATTTTTTACATAGTGTTTATCCGCAAATGCGCTTAGTGACAGTATTAAACGCTTGTGTGTGGTTCAACAATGCATTTTTAGTATTTTGTATAAGTAGTTTGTCCATTTATCTTTGGTTGCAACAGGCAATAAGCCCTGGTGATATTGCGATTGCGGTGAGTTTAAGTTTGCGACTCAACGGTATGTCACAGTGGATAATGTGGGAAGTGTCTAATCTGTTTGAGAATATCGGTACCGTGCAGGATGGCATCAACAGCTTGTCGGTTCCGGTAGCCGTAAAAGACATCGATAATGCGCCTGAACTCAAGGTAAGTGGCGGTGCTATCGAATTTAAACAAGTAAACTTTGCTTACGAAGGACCTGACCGCGCAGCAAATGCGGTATTTAACGAGCTCAACATTTCAATCAAGCCCGGCGAAAAAGTAGGCTTGGTAGGTCGTTCTGGCGCGGGTAAATCAAGTTTAGTGAATTTACTGTTGCGTTTTTACGATATCCAAAGTGGTGAGATTAAAATTGACGGGCAGAATATTGCTGAGCTCAGTCAAGAAAGTCTCAGAGCAAATATCAGTATGGTCACACAAGATACGTCCTTACTGCATCGGTCGGTGCGAGAAAACATCCTTTACGGCCGACTCGATGCCACTGAAGAAGATATGCTACGAGCAGCACGTCAGGCTGAATCTCATGAGTTCATTCAAGCGTTATCTGATGGAGAGGGGCGGGTTGGCTATGACGCTCACGTAGGCGATCGCGGTGTGAAACTTTCCGGTGGTCAGCGCCAGCGTATTGCAATAGCACGAGTTATGCTCAAAGACGCGCCTATTTTGATCCTTGATGAAGCCACATCCGCTCTTGATTCGGAAGTAGAAGCGGCTATTCAGCAGTGCCTTGATAAAATCATGGAAAATAAAACGGTGTTGGCCATTGCCCATCGTTTGTCGACCATTGCGCAAATGGACAGATTACTGATACTCGATCAAGGTCGTATTGTCGAAAGTGGCTCTCATGCCGAATTAATCGCACTAGGTGGCATCTACGCAAAACTATGGGCTCATCAGACCGGTGGTTTTATCGGCCTAGAGTAATATCATCGTCTGAGCTTACTTTGCCCCGGCAGTGAAGTAAGCTCACTTCCTTTGCACTATCCTACCCGATTTACAGTCATGCCCAATTGAGCTAAATGATTATCAAGGTATTTCAACTCATTGTTTAATACAGTGAAGTGAAACTGCGCTCTACTATGCTTTTTTTATCCGCCATGTTCTTTTGCCTAGTTGCATCATTTTTGCACAATCTGCACAACACCAATGCATTAACCTAGACCGAATGGTCTGAAATAAGTAATTTTTTAATCTAACTCATTGTTTTTAATTGACTTTCAATGTTTGGCTTAGTTTGTGCTAACTCATACTGAGAGCAAAGGGTTGTTTGCTTGTCATCAGTGGCACAAACGGTGCGCCTTGATGTGGCGTGAAAATCGATAACAAAAACAAAAGTGAGACGATTATGGACGTGGGTATATTTATTCCAATTGGCAACAACGGCTGGTTAATTTCCAGTACGTCACCACAATACAAACCAAGCTTTGATTTGAATAAAGAGATAGTGCAAAAAGCCGAGCACTACGGAATGGATTTCGCGTTGTCGATGATAAAATTGAGGGGCTTTGGTGGTAAAACCGAGTTTTGGGATTATAACCTAGAGTCTTTCACTCTGATGGCTGGTTTGGCAGCGGTCACGCAAAAAATAAAACTATATGCGACTGCTGCCACACTGGTTATGCCTCCAGCGATTATGGCTAGAATGACCACAACTATCGACTCCATCTCCCATGGTCGTTTTGGTGTTAACTTAATTACCGGCTGGCAACGTCCTGAATATTCGCAAATGGGCATGTGGCCTGGAGATGAGTTTTTCTCGAATCGCTACGAATATCTTGCTGAGTATATTCAAGTGTGTAAAGAACTTTGGACTACTGGGCGCAGTGATTTTAAAGGTGAGCATTTCAAAATGGATGATTGCCACATGCTACCTAAACCGCAAGCAGATATTCCCATTATTTGTGCCGGGCAAAGTGCCGCAGGAATGGAATTTTCCGCTCAGCATGCCAACTATAACTTCTGTTTTGGCAAAGGATTAAACACGCCAACCGCTTTTGCACCAACCGCCCAAAGATTAAAACAAGTAGCTGATAATATTGGCCGCAAGGTTGGTTCAGTTGTCTTAATTATGGTCATCGCAGATGAAACTGACGAGCTGGCGATGGCTAAATGGGAGCGTTATAAAGCGGGTAAAGATCAAGATGCCCTTGATTGGATGACAACCCAAGGCGCAGTAGATAAAAAATCCGGTAAAGACACCAATGTACGTGACATGACCGATCCTACTTCAGCAGTAAATTTAAATATGGGAACCTTAGTCGGATCCTTTGCCTCAGTGGCAGCGATGTTAGATGAAATTGATACTGTTGACGGCTGTGAAGGGGTATTACTGACGTTTGATGATTTTATTCAGGGTATGGATGACTACGGTCAAAAAATTCAACCGCTGATGAAGTCTCGTCAGCATATCATTGCGTCTAAGTGTGAGCAGGTAGCCTAATGCCGACCGTCACTGAATTTACCGTTGCGGGTTACTGCTCAGGAACTGAGGTGGGTGAGGTTATCCTTCCCGCACAGCCAGAGCCTTTAGCTTTGAAACTGAGCGAAAGCGCTTTAATCGTCGTCGATATGCAAAACGCCTATGCCTCTAAAAATGGCTATTTAGACAAAGCAGGATTTGATATTTCAAGCACAGGACCTGTGATTGAGCAAACCGCTAAAGCAATAGAAATGGCTCGTAAAGCCGGCATGCACATTGTGTTTTTTCAAAATGGCTGGGATCAACAATATAGCGAAGCGGGGGGCCCTGGTTCACCCAATTGGTATAAATCTAACGCCCTAAAGACCATGCGTAAACATCCAGAGTTAATGGGCACTTTGTTGGCAAAAGGCACATGGGATTATCAATTGGTTGATGAGTTGCAGCCACAAGAAGGTGACATTGTTATTCCTAAGACTCGGTATAGCGGCTTTTACAATACCAACTTAGACAGCATGTTGCGCAGCCGTGGCATTCGTAACTTAGTGTTTACCGGTATTGCCACCAATGTATGCGTGGAGTCCACCTTACGAGACGGATTTTTTCTGGAATACTTTGGGGTTGTGCTGGCTGATGCAACTCATCAAGCGGGTTCAAGTGCTATACAAGAGTCGTCCCTCTTTAACATAGCCACGTTTTTTGGTTGGGTCTCGACGGTAGAGGCCTTTAGCCAAACCATTAATAGCAAAATAGCGTAACTGAAGTTTATTAATACTGCGTTTTTACAATAGGGAAACAGCATGACTAAAAAATCGATTATCCCCCCAGGTACAGGCAAGCCTTTAGCGCCCTATGTCCCAGGTTCAATGGCAGATAACATCCTGTATGTTTCAGGTACATTAGCCTTTGATAAAGAAAACAACGTGGTACATGTTGGTGATGCAGAAGCGCAAACTCGTCATGTATTAGAGACGATTAAAGGAGTGGTAGAAGCTGCTGGAGGCACGATGGATGATGTTACGTTTAACACTATTATGCTGACTAACTGGGACGACTATCCAGCCTTGAATAAAGTATATGCAGAGTATTTTCCTGGTGAAAAACCTGCTCGGTATTGCATTCAGTGTGGCTTAGTTAAACCTGATGCCTTGGTAGAAATTGCCAGCATTGCACATATTGCTTAGCGTTAGGTGATGAGAGTGGACTTAACTTTCAAGTTAGTCGGGAACTTAGTCATCAGCGCATACGCTGACTTTGGGCGGCATGAGGCATGTAATGTATTTTGAACGACTACCAGCTAAAAAAGCGAGGGCAGCAACCGTTGTGTTAAGCTCAGGATTGGGGGGCTCAGCCCATTTCTGGCAAAGACAACTTGAAGCTTTGCGCACCGATTACCACGTTATTGTTTATGATCAGCTTGGTACAGGACGCAGCCCTGCAGGTTTGCCCAAGAACTATTCTATACAGCATATGAGTGACGAATTATCACAATTGCTTGATTCACTCGACATTACCCACTGCCATTTTGTTGGTCATGCGCTAGGTGGTTTAGTGGGTATGCAGCTAGCCGCAGACCGTCCAGCATTATTGCAATCTATGGTCCTGATAAATGCGTGGAGTAGCCCCAATCCTCATACCTTACGTTGCTTCAATATAAGAAAGGCGATATTAGAGAGTTGTTCTGCAGAAATTTATCTGCAGACCCAAGCCCTGCTTTTGTATCCGCCAGATTGGATCGTAAACAATATTGATTTACTGCAAAAGGAAGAACAGCTTGCTTTGAGACACTTTCCTGACAAAACAAATTTGTTAGCGCGGATCAGTGCTTTAAGTCAGTTTGATAATGAGGCACAGCTACGTGACATTCACGTTCCTACATTGGTTGTTGCCAACAAAGATGACATGTTAGTGCCTTGGCAGCGCTCCCAGTGCTTAGCAAACAAACTACCGGCGGCGACCTTAACGTTATTTGATTACGGTGGTCATGCGTCAAGCATTACCACCCCTGAAACTTTTAATTCATTATTATTGGAGCAACTAGGTCGATTTTCTGTGGCGTAAACGCAGATTATTGCACCTGATTAGATAAACATTATGACAACACCATTAGATACATCATCACTTGAACAGCTTTTTAGTGAAGCCCACACCCACGTAAGCTGGCAAGACAAAGCTATTCCTGAATCGCTAATTCATCAGCTTTACGATTTAGTTAAGCTTGGGCCTACCTCTGCAAATTGTTGTCCAGCTCGTTTTGTATTTATTACCTCCGATGAAGGCAGAGAAAAGCTAAAGCCTGCATTGTCGAGCGGTAACTTAGAAAAAACTATGACAGCGCCGTGCACCGTGATCGTGGCCTATGATGAAACATTTTACGAGCACTTACCCATGCTGTTTCCTTATGCGGATGCTAAAAGTTGGTTTACTTCTAGCCCTGAAGCGGCTTTTGAAACCGCGATGCGCAATAGTTCTTTGCAAGGTGCCTATTTGATTAGCGCGGCTAGGGCGCTTGGCTTAGATACTGGGCCGATGTCAGGTTTTGATGCTAAACGATTAAATGAACTCTTTTTTGCTGATAGCTCTTGGAAAGTAAACTTTTTAATCAACTTGGGCTACGGCGATGGTCTGAAAGTACACAAACGTTTACCCCGTCTTGAATTTGAACAATCTTGTCAGATTCTATAAACACAAACCAATAAAATAAGGAGTTCAGTCTGCATGAGCGCACTAAGTAATCTAAAAATGGACGATGCTGCCAAGTGCATATCGGCTGACACATTTCGTAATGGCATGGCGTGTTTGCCCGGCGCAGTAAATATCGTAACAACGAACTTAGGTGCTGAAAAAGCGGGATTTACTGCCACGGCAGTTTGTAGTGTTAGTGATAATCCCCCAACGTTGCTGGTGTGTTTGAACCGCAGTGCCTCAGTTCATCAACGTTTTAGCCAAGCAACAAACCTAGTGATTAATACCTTAGGTGCAGGTCAAGATGCCTTGTCTAATGTCTTTGGTGGTAAAGCGCCCATGGAAGAGCGTTTTGCTCAAGGTCAGTGGGATACCTTAGTCACGGGAGCCCCGATTTTAGCAAGCGCTGCAGTCTCATTTGACTGCAAAATAACCGCAAGACAGAGTGTCGCTACCCATGATGTATTTTTCTGCGAGGTACTTGCTATTAAACAAAATGATGAAGCAGGTGCACTTTTGTACTTCCAACGTGCTTATCATCACCTCGAAAAATAAATTGCACTGGTTATTTTAATCCACCCAAAGCCGCACGAACATTCGCTGTATTCAAAACACCCAGCTGTGTTTGTGTTAAGGCTATCTTAATTTTTTCCCAGTCATACATTGCAAGGATATTCAATGGCTATCATCGGTCACTTTATAAATGGTCAGTTAACGACACCACAAGAACGCACGCAAAATGTATACAATCCGGCAACGGGTGAAATTGCTAACAGTGTGCTATTGGCATCAAAACAAACCCTTGATCAGGCCATTACTAGCGCACAAGCGGCTTTTCCTGGTTGGCGTAATACACCGGTCATAAAGCGGGCGCGTATTATGTTTAAGTTTAAACAACTCTTAGAAGAACACGCCGAAACAATTGCACAACTAATCGGTCAAGAGCACGGTAAGATTAGTCATGATGCTGCAGGTGAAATTCAAAGGGGCATTGAAAATGTTGAATTTGCTTGTGGAGCGCCACAATTTTTAAAAGGTGAGCACAGTAAAAATGTGGGGCCTAATATTGATTCATGGAGTGAGTTTCAACCACTCGGTGTTGTGACTGGCATTACACCCTTTAATTTTCCTGCAATGGTACCACTGTGGATGTTTCCGCTGGCCATTGTATGTGGCAATACCTTCATACTAAAACCTTCTGAACGGGATCCTAGCACAGCGCTATACATTGCCCAGTTATTAAGCGAAGCAGGATTACCCAAAGGGGTATTAAATGTGGTCAATGGTGATAAAGAAGCTGTTGATTTATTGTTGACTGATTCTCGCGTCAAAGCGGTGAGTTTTGTTGGTTCAACGCCTATTGCTGAGTATATCTATTCAACGGCGAGTGCAAATGGTAAGCGTTGCCAAGCGCTTGGTGGCGCTAAGAATCACGCGATTGTCATGCCTGATGCCGACATGGATAATGCGGTTAATCAGCTATTAGGCGCTGCCTTTGGCTCTTCTGGCGAGCGCTGCATGGCGCTATCTGTAGTGGTGGCTGTTGGCCAAAAGGCCGCAGACGACTTGGTCGCCAAAATGCAGAAGGCCATGACCAATCTCAACGTTGGTGCCTTTGATAAACCGAGCAATGATTTTGGGCCCTTAATTACCGCCGAACATCGTGCCAAGGTCATCGCCTACATTACAGGTGCCGAACAGCAAGGCGCAAAAATTGTAGTAGACGGGCGGGACTTAAAAGTTAGCGGTCATGAAAACGGATTTTTTGTGGGCGCTACCCTGATAGATGGGGTCACTGCCGACATGGACAGTTATCAAGCTGAAATCTTTGGTCCTGTTCTGCAAGTAATGCGCGTTGATACAATGGAACAAGCGATGCAACTCATTGATGAACATGAATATGGCAATGGAACCTGCATCTTCACTCGAGATGGTGAGGCTGCCCGTTATTTTTCAGACCACATTCAGGTTGGTATGGTGGGTATTAATGTCCCTTTACCTGTTCCGGTGGCGTACCACAGCTTCGGAGGCTGGAAACGTTCATTATTTGGTGATTTACATGCGTATGGGCCGGATGGGGTGCGTTTTTATACGAAGCGTAAAACCATTACTCAGCGTTGGCCATCGAGTGGTATTCGTGAAGGTGTCAGCTTTACCTTTCCATCTTAATTAGCTAGCCAAAATCAAAAAAAGGACCATAAGTGTAAAACACACTATGGTCCGCCTTCTAAGAGATTGTAGTTTACTGCGAGGCCTTTTATTCTCATATATTGGTCGCCGTGTGATTAGCCTGTAAACTTAATGTGGCTGAGGTTCTATAGGCGTATATTGCTTTTTTTACCATAGCACCTACACTGACTTTGCCTTTCTATTATTAAGCCATTTCCAAAAACTTGTTTTACCCCAAAACCATCGATACCAAAAGCCGTTAATTTTGACGCACAATAATTTACATAAGGGGATAAGTTTGCAAATAGTCTTCGCAAGCCTAGTGATTTTGTGGTGCACGTCTTTTACTATTTATAGCCAAGAATTAGTCAGGCCAAAAAAAATGACGTTCTCTTACGTCAACCACCCGGTTATAGTGGCTGAATTAATACCTATCATCCAAAAAGCCTATGACAGTCTTGGTATTAAAACGGAATTTGTAGAACAGCCGTCTAACCGCAATCTCAGAGCGATTAAAAATGGACTCGTGGATGGCGACGTGGTTTTTAGCCGTCTACTGCTGAAAGACTATCCAGAATTTGTGTTGGTAGAACCCCCTTTAGTCAGCTCAGTTTTTGTCGTGTTGTGCCAACCCCATCTCACCTGCGATGCTAGCATTCTGAGAGACCCAAAAAAACTATTAGTGTCAACTGCAGCCAGTCAAAGTGGTGTAAACCGATGGTATGGTAAGCAATTAGAAATTAGCTTTTATTTGATTAATAATCTTGCCGTAATCCCACAATTAATTACGGAAAAGCGCTTTGAATACGGGGTTTACATACTAACAGAAGAGCTTATGGGGAAAGTGGATAAACTCAGTTACCGCTTTTTTGAATTATTTAGAACCGACTCATTCCATATTCTGCACCCTAAATACCAGTTTTTAAAAGACGATGTCGAACAAGCTATTAGCCAAGTGATAGCGGAATCGAACGTCGCTGATCAAGTAGATAACGATAGATAATCTTAGAGCATTCAGCGCGTTTTAACGTCCTTAGCTTGACTAAATAGCTTGATCAAGATCAGTTGTTGTATAAAGCCTTTTAATCAGTATAATACGCGTCCCGCCTTGATAGTGATTCAGAATTTTTCCTAAAAAAATCTAAAATTACCCAAGGCTGATGTAACTAAAATGTAGGCTTTCTCTTTAGGAAGGCAACGAGATTTTAGGGGCGTAGTTCCAATTGGTAGAACAGCGGTCTCCAAAACCGATGGTTGGGGGTTCGAATCCCTCCGCCCCTGCCACTTTAGGCAATATGTGACAGACTTTAAGCGTTCAGAAAACGGCTTATGAGTCCAACTAAATAGAATGAGAATTAGGGTCTAGCATGAGCGAAAACACAGAAAATAACTCCAACCCATTAGACGTAGTCAAATGGTTGGTAGCCTTAGGTATATTGGGCGGTATTGTTGCAGCCAACCATCTGTTCGCAGAAGAGTCAGTTGTAATCCGTGCTTCGATTGCTGTAATTGCTGTCGCTGTTGCGCTTTTTATCGCAGCGACTACAACCAAAGGTAGTGCATTTATTACGTTTGCTAAAGATGCTCGAATTGAAGTGCGCAAAGTGGTTTGGCCAACACGCCAAGAAACAACTCAAACAACCATCATTGTGCTTATTGCAACGGCTGTCATGTCTCTTTTGCTATATCTGCTGGATATGGTGATTGTTGAGTTGGTCTCATTAATAACTGGTTTGGGAATATAAACGATGTCAGACAAAAAATGGTACGTCGTACAAGCCTTTTCTGGCTACGAAGGTAGAGTTCAAAAAACCTTACTTGAACACATTAAAATGAACGCGATGGAAGACTACTTTGGCGATATTTTAGTTCCGACTGAGGAAGTGGTAGAAATGCGCTCTGGTCAACAACGTAAGAGCGAACGCAAATTTTTCCCTGGTTATGTCTTGGTACAAATGGATATGAATGAAGATTCATGGCATTTAGTGAAAAGTATCCCTCGTGTATTAGGTTTTATTGGTGGCACATCGGATCGTCCCGCGCCCATTACAACCAAAGAAGCAAATGCCATTCTTAATCGTTTAGAAGAGTCACATGACAAGCCTAAACCTAAAACCATGTTTGAACCTGGTGAAGTGGTTCGTGTTACTGAAGGCCCGTTTGCTGACTTTAATGGCGTAGTTGAAGTAGTCGATTATGAAAAAAGCCGCCTGAAAGTATCAGTATTGATTTTTGGTCGCTCGACACCTGTAGAATTAGAGTTTGGTCAAGTAGAAAAAGGCTAATTCCTTCAACCTCATCGGTTTATAATCTATAAAAGATGCCTTTATGGCATCTTTTTATTTTCAGCAACAGAAGAACGAATCTCGTTGCTAAAATAAGATGGTTGTTGGCACTTAGTACGCGGCGTCATTATCAATAAACCGCACAAGCATAAAAGTATAAAAAGTCAACAATAGCACTTGTGTTGCCCTTGGGCTTCATCTATAATTTGCGCCCTTTTTATGGAACGGGAAGCCGATTGAGTAATCATCCTCAGTGATTACGAGGCGTTTAACCCAAATTTGAGAGTATGAATCATGGCAAAGAAAGTCACTGGCTTAATTAAGCTACAGGTTGCAGCTGGCGCTGCTAACCCAAGTCCACCAGTTGGTCCTGCATTGGGTCAAAAAGGTGTTAACATCATGGAATTCTGTAAGGCATTTAATGCTAAAACAGCTGACATGGAGAAAGGCTCTCCAGTTCCTGTTGTTATCACTGTATATGAAGATCGTTCATTTACC
Source organism: Paraglaciecola sp. (assembly GCF_030730205.1). Taxonomy (GTDB): domain Bacteria; phylum Pseudomonadota; class Gammaproteobacteria; order Enterobacterales; family Alteromonadaceae; genus Paraglaciecola. Next base: position 14,455 of record NZ_JANQVQ010000213.1, on the reverse strand, counting down.
TTTGAAACTAAAACACCTCCAGCTTCTTATTTATTGAAAAAAGCCGCAGGTATCAAGAGTGGTTCTGGTCGTCCAAATACTGAAAAAGTAGGCAAGGTGACTCGCGCGCAATTAGAAGATATTGCTAAAGCGAAAGAATCAGATCTTACAGCAGCAAGTTTAGATGCAGCTGTTAATACCATCGCTGGCTCTGCACGCAGCATGGGCTTAGTAGTAGAAGGATAAGACAATGGCTAAATTATCAAAACGTATGCGTTTAGTACGCAGCAAAGTTGATTCACGTAAAGAATACTCATTTAATGATGCTGTTGCTTTATTAAAAGAATTAGCGACAGCTAAATTCGCAGAAAGCATCGATGTATCAGTTAATCTTGGTATCGATGCACGTAAATCTGATCAAAACGTTCGTGGTGCAACAGTACTTCCAAATGGTACTGGTAAAGACGTTCGCGTTGCGGTTTTCACCTCTGGTGCAAATGCTGAAGCAGCAAAAGCTGCCGGCGCTGACATCGTTGGTATGGAAGACTTAGCAGAATTAGTTAAGAAAGGCGAAATGAACTTTGACGTCGTTGTTGCTTCTCCAGATGCAATGCGTGTTGTTGGTCAATTAGGTCAAATCTTAGGTCCACGTGGTCTAATGCCTAACCCTAAAACGGGTACGGTAACTCCAGACGTAGTAACCGCTGTTAAAAATGCAAAAGCAGGTCAAGTACGTTACCGTAATGACAAAAATGGTATTATCCATGCTAGCATTGGTAAAATCGCTTTTGAACCACAACAAATTGAAGAAAACCTTAACGCTCTGTTGGAAGCACTTAAGCGTGCTAAGCCTTCATCAGCAAAAGGTGTATTTATTAAGAAAGTTAGCTTGAGCACCACAATGGGCGCAGGTATAGCTATTGAGCAAGGCAGCCTTTAAGGTTGATTTGTTCTGGCAGTTAAACCTTAGAGTTTAACTGCTTCTCTGTAAAGGTTATGGGTTGGAGTCTGGTTTGTTCGCAAACTTAGACTCCCGTCCAAGACCGCAGGCGTAAACTGGTGGAAGCAGTAAGAGAACTTTCGCATTAACAGTTTGCTTAAACTAACAGCCTGCGCAGACGGTGATTTCGACTCAGACTCTCTGGGATTAACGAACACCGTAGAGCGGTATTGTTGTTAAAATGAGGTTTATTTTACTAACAGTATCTATCTGTGAATCCTGAAAATGATATTTCGACAGAAATGAAATGATTTTTCAGACTTTAAGAGGTGAACTCAGTGGCACTAGGCTTAGCAGCAAAGAAAGAGATCGTAGCAGAGATAAGCGATGTTGCGTCTAAAGCTCTATCCGTTGCCGTCGCTGAATACCGTGGAATGGAAGTTGGGGAACTAACTGCCCTGCGTATTAAAGCCCGTGAACAAGGTGTTTACATTCGTGTAATTCGTAACACTCTTGCAAAACGTGCTTTAGCAGACAGTAATTTTGCTGACATCGACAGTGCCTTAGTTGGCCCGTTGATTTATGGTTTTTCTATGGAGGCACCTGGTGGTGCAGCCCGTCTTTTCAAAGACTTTAGTAAAACTAACAGCAAGCTTAAAGTTACCGCATTGACCATCGGTAGTGGTTTATTGGGTCCAGAAAAATTGGATGCAGTAGCTTCTCTACCTACCCGCGACGAAGCGTTGGCAAGATTACTTGCTACCTTCAAAGCGCCGGTTGGCAAATTCGTTCAAACAATCAACGAAGTGCCTTCCAAGTTTGCGCGTGTATTGGCGGCGATCAAAGAAACCAAATAATTTGGCTCTTTGTATTTTTGAATATTAACATTAACCCCAGGAGTTTAGAGAAATGGCTCTAACCAAAGAAGATATCTTGAACGCTATTGCTGAAATGCCAGTAATGGAATTAGTTGAATTAATCGCTGCAGCCGAAGAAAAATTCGGTGTAACTGCGACTGCCGCTGTTGCTGCTGCTGCTCCTGTAGCCGCTGCTGAAGCTGCTGCTGAACAAACTGAATTTGACGTTGTAATGACTTCATTCGGTGCGAACAAAGTTGCTGTTATCAAATGCGTACGTGGCGCAACTGGCCTTGGCTTGAAAGAAGCTAAAGACCTAGTTGAAGCTGCTCCAAAAGCGATCAAAGAAGGCATCGCAAAAGCTGACGCTGAAGCACTTAAGAAAGAGCTTGAAGAAGCTGGTGCAACAGTTGAGCTTAAATAATCTGCCTAACGACAGATTAGTTGCCTGAAATGGCATAGGCTGGTGATTTAATAGTCACCAGCCTTTTTGCGCTGTAGGATTTGATATTTTCATCCTTTGATATCGGTTCTAGTTTTTCGGTGCAAATTGTCTACAAACATTAATAAAACCAATAAGTTAAGTAAGCCTCTTAATGAATTTGGTCAATGCGTTGCAGACAAGCTTTAAGGATGGTGGAAGTTTGCTTTATTAGTCAATTCTAATGAGCAAGTTGGGTCAAAAATCGGCAGGCTGAGGAACCCATGGTTTACTCTTATAGCGAAAAGAAACGTATCCGTAAGGATTTTGGCAAACGCCCACAGGTATTGGAAATACCGTATCTACTTTCAATCCAATTAGATTCTTTTAAGAAATTTATTGACCTCGATACCGATGGTCAACATGGACTGGAAGCAGCATTTAGATCCGTTTTTCCAATAAAAAGTTACTCTGGTAACGCTGAATTGCAATATGTAAGTTATCGTTTAGGTGACCCCATATTTGATGTTAAAGAATGTCAAATACGCGGTGTAACTTATTCAGCTCCCTTACGTGTAAAGCTCCGCTTAGTGTTGTTTGATAGAGAAGCAGCGCCAGGCACAGTCAAAGACATCAAAGAGCAAGAAGTCTACATGGGTGAAATTCCACTCATGACTGATAACGGTACTTTCGTTATCAATGGAACTGAGCGCGTTATCGTGTCGCAATTGCACCGTTCTCCAGGCGTGTTCTTTGATCACGATAAAGGTAAAACTCACTCATCAGGTAAAGTATTGTATAACGCGCGCGTTATTCCTTACCGTGGTTCGTGGTTGGACTTTGAATTTGACCCTAAAGATAACCTTTTTGTACGTATTGACCGTCGCCGTAAACTACCTGCGACTATCATCCTACGTGCATTAGAAATGGGAACAGAAGAGATTCTTGATTTATTCTTCGAGAAAAACCAAGTTCGCATTGCAGACGACAAGTTTTTATCAGATATCGTGCCAGACCGTCTTCGTGGTGAGACCGCACAGTTTGATATTCTAGATGCCAAAGGTAATGTGTTGGTTGAGGCAGGGCGTCGTATCTCTGCAAGACACACTCGCGCTCTAGAAAAAGCAAATATTACAGAACTAGAAGTACCCGCTACTTATCTAGTTGGTCGTGTATTTGCTAAAGATTATGTTAGTAAAGAAACTGGCGAAGTTATCGTTAGTGCTAACGATGAATTAACGTTGGAAAATATTGAAGCGATCAAAGAAGCTGGTTTTACTAGTTTTGACACTTTGTATATCAACGAATTAGATCACGGTGCTTATATATCTGATACCTTGAGAATAGATAGTTCATCTAATAAGTTAGAAGCATTAGTTGAAATTTACCGCATGATGCGTCCTGGTGAGCCACCTACTAAAGATGCAGCTGAAACCTTGTTCAACAACTTGTTCTTTTCTTCAGACCGCTATGACTTGTCATCAGTAGGTCGCATGAAGTTCAACCGTCGCTTGGGTCGTGAAGAACTGACCGGTGAAGGTACTTTGAGCAAAATGGACATCGTAGCGGTAATAAAACAACTAATTACCATTCGTGATGGTAAAGACGAAGTTGATGACATCGACCACCTAGGTAACCGTCGTATTCGTTCGGTTGGTGAGATGGCAGAAAACCAATTTCGTGTTGGATTAGTGCGTGTTGAACGTGCAGTTAAAGAGCGTTTGAGTCTAGGTGACTTAGATGCGGTTATGCCTCAAGATTTAATTAACGCTAAGCCTATTTCGGCAGCAGTGAAAGAATTCTTCGGCTCTAGCCAATTGTCGCAATTTATGGATCAAAATAACCCCTTATCAGAAGTTACGCACAAACGTCGTATTTCTGCATTAGGTCCAGGTGGTTTGACTCGTGAACGTGCAGGCTTTGAAGTACGTGACGTACACCCGACTCATTACGGTCGTGTATGTCCAATCGAAACACCAGAGGGACCAAACATTGGTTTGATTAACTCTTTGGCAAGCTTCGCACGTACTAACGATTTTGGTTTCCTTGAAACCCCTTATCGTAAAATTATAGACGGTGTTGTTACTGACGAAATCGATTATTTGTCTGCTATTGAAGAAGGCCAGTTTGCGATTGCACAGGCTAACGTCGTACTAGATGAAAACGGTAAATTGGCAGAAGATTTGATTCCTTGTCGTTACCGTGGTGAGACAACGTTAATGTCAAGTGACCAAATCACTTACATGGATGTATCACCTCAACAAATCGTGTCAGTAGCGGCAAGTATTATTCCGTTCTTAGAACACGACGATGCAAACCGTGCATTGATGGGTGCAAACATGCAACGTCAAGCTGTTCCAACCTTACGCGCTGAAAAGCCTTTGGTCGGAACTGGTATGGAAAAAACAGTAGCCGTTGACTCAGGCGTAACTGTTGTTGCTAAACGTGGTGGTTCTGTAAGCTACGTTGATGCTAGCCGTATTGTAATTAAAGTTAATGAACATGAAATGACTGCTGGTGAAGCAGGTATCGATATTTATAACTTGACTAAGTACACCCGTTCTAACCAGAACACCTGTATCAACCAACGTCCGACGTGTAACGTTGGTGAGCCGGTTGTTGCTGGTGATGTTTTGGCCGATGGTCCTTCAACCGATATGGGTGAATTGGCGTTAGGTCAAAATATGCGTATCGCATTTATGCCTTGGAATGGTTACAACTTCGAAGACTCGATCTTAATTTCTGAGCGTGTAGCGATGGAAGACAGATTTACTTCTATCCACATTCAAGAACTTAGCTGTATTGCTCGCGATACCAAGCTTGGGCCAGAAGAGATTTCAGCTGATATTCCTAATGTCGGCGAATCTGCACTAGGTAAGTTAGATGAATCTGGTGTTGTATATATCGGTGCTGAAGTTAAAGGCGGCGACATCCTAGTAGGTAAGGTCACTCCTAAAGGTGAAACCCAATTAACGCCAGAAGAAAAACTTTTACGTGCGATATTTGGTGAGAAGGCGTCTGATGTTAAAGATACATCTCTACGTGTACCTAACAGTGTTCACGGTACCGTTATTGATGTTCAAGTATTCACCCGTGATGGTGTTGAAAAAGACAAACGTGCTCGTGAAATCGAAGATATGCAACTACGTGAAGTCAAAAAAGACTTATCAGATGAATTTAATATTCTTGCTGATGGTATTTTTGCTCGCGCCAGAAACGTATTGATAAAAGCAGGCATTGACGAATCGCGTTTAGACAATGTTCCAAGAGAGAAATGGTTTGATTTAACGTTGAAAGATGACGACGCTCAAACTGAATTGGATCAAATTGCTGAACAGCATTCTGAAATCAAAGCCGATTTCGATACGAAGTTCGAAACCAAACGCCGTAAAATTACCCAAGGTGATGATTTAGCACCAGGCGTGCTTAAAATAGTTAAAGTGTATTTGGCCGTTAAACGCCATATCCAGCCTGGTGATAAAATGGCGGGCCGTCACGGAAACAAAGGTGTTATCTCAACCATTAAACCTGTTGAAGATATGCCTTACGACGAAAACGGCACACCGGTTGATATCGTATTGAACCCGTTGGGTGTACCTTCGCGTATGAACATCGGTCAGGTACTTGAAACTCACCTTGGTATGGCAGCGAGTGGTATCGGTGTGAAAATCGATCGCATGTTGAAAGAACATGAAGAAATGTCAAAGCTACGTAACTTCTTAAAAGAGGTTTACAGTGCAGGCAAGTCTCACCAAGAAGTTGATTTAGACAGTTTCAGCGATGACGAAATTACCCGTCTAGCAGGTAACTTGCGTAAGGGTGTGCCAATGGCTACGCCAGTGTTTGATGGAGCGACAGAAGCCGAAATTAAACACATGTTAACCCTTGCTGATCTGCCTGAAAGCGGCCAAATTACCTTGTTTGATGGCCGTACTGGTCGTGCATTTGAACGCCCTGTGACTGTTGGTTACATGTACATGCTGAAATTGAACCACTTAGTTGACGACAAAATGCACGCTCGTTCTACTGGTTCTTACAGCTTGGTAACGCAACAGCCTCTAGGTGGTAAAGCACAGTTTGGTGGACAACGTTTTGGAGAGATGGAAGTGTGGGCACTTGAAGCATATGGTGCCGCCTATACCTTGCAAGAAATGTTAACCGTTAAATCCGATGACGTGAATGGTCGTACCAAAATGTATAAAAACATTGTGGACGGTGATCATCGTATGGAACCTGGTATGCCGGAATCATTCAACGTATTGTTGAAAGAAATTCGTTCGCTAGGTATCAACATCGAATTAGAAGAGCAATAAACCGCTCTTACTGAGCTGATAGACAGGATAGTCCGGTATTTGGGTACGCGGTACCTAATACCGGACATTTGCAACTGACTCCGCTGGGAGAGAAATGTGAAAGATTTATTAAAGTTTCTTAAGCAACAAAATAAGACTGAAGAATTCGACAATATCAAAATTGGCCTTGCCTCACCTGATATGATCCGTTCGTGGTCTTTTGGGGAAGTTAAGAAGCCAGAAACGATCAACTATCGTACCTTTAAACCTGAGCGTGATGGTTTATTCTGTGCACGTATTTTCGGTCCGGTAAAAGACTATGAGTGTTTATGTGGAAAATATAAACGCCTTAAGCACCGTGGTGTAATCTGTGAAAAATGTGGCGTTGAAGTTACATTAACCAAAGTGCGTCGTGAACGCATGGGTCACATTGAATTAGCCAGTCCGGTTGCACATATTTGGTTCCTAAAATCATTACCATCTCGTATTGGTTTGATGTTAGATATGACATTGCGTGACATTGAACGCGTTTTGTATTTTGAATCATACGTGGTTTCTGAACCGGGTATGACAACACTTGAACGTAGCCAACTTCTTAATGAAGAAGAGTACTTGGATGCCTTAGAAGAACATGGCGACGAATTTGAAGCCAAAATGGGAGCGGAAGCAGTTTTTGAATTGCTAAAAGCCCTAGACGTTGATGCCGACGTTGCTTCTATGCGTGAAGAATTGCCCAGTATTAATTCTGAAACAAAACGTAAGAAGATTACCAAGCGTTTAAAATTACTTGAGTCATTTCAACAATCTGGTAACAAACCAGAGTGGATGATTTTGACTGTTCTTCCTGTTTTACCACCAGACTTACGTCCATTGGTACCATTGGATGGCGGCCGTTTTGCGACTTCTGATCTTAACGATTTATACCGTCGTGTTATTAACCGTAACAACCGTTTGAAGCGTCTTTTAGATCTAGCTGCACCAGACATTATCGTACGTAACGAAAAACGTATGTTGCAAGAGGCTGTTGATGCTTTATTAGATAATGGTCGTCGCGGTCGTGCGATTACTGGTTCTAACAAACGCCCTTTAAAATCTTTGGCTGATATGATCAAAGGTAAACAAGGTCGTTTCCGTCAGAACTTATTAGGTAAACGTGTTGATTATTCAGGTCGTTCGGTTATTACCGTTGGTCCTACGCTACGTTTGCACCAGTGTGGTTTACCTAAAAAAATGGCACTTGAGCTATTCAAGCCGTTTATTTATGGAAAGTTAGAAGGCCGTGGCTTAGCAACTACGATTAAAGCAGCTAAAAAATTAGTTGAACGTGAAGATCCGGAAGTTTGGGATGTTCTTGACGAAGTTATTCGTGAACACCCAGTTTTACTTAACCGTGCACCCACACTTCACAGATTAGGTATTCAAGCTTTTGAACCTATCTTAATCGAAGGTAAAGCAATCCAATTGCATCCACTCGTATGTGCGGCGTATAACGCTGACTTCGATGGTGACCAAATGGCAGTACACATTCCATTGACCATCGAAGCGCAGCTTGAAGCTCGTGCCTTAATGATGTCAACTAACAACATTTTGTCTCCAGCGAACGGTGAGCCGATCATTGTTCCTTCACAAGACGTTGTTATGGGCTTGTATTACATGACTCGTGACCGTGTAAATGGTCGTGGTGAAGGCATGGTATTTACTAGTCCGCACGAAGCAGAAAAAGCTTACCGTACCGAAGCGGCTGAGCTACATGCTCGCGTCAAAGTTCGTATCACTGAATACGATTTTGACGAAGAGGGTAACAAAATTGAAAAAGTGACATTAACCGATACCACTGTTGGTCGCGCTATCTTGTCGTTGATCTTGCCAAAAGGTTTACCTTTTGAAACCATCAACCAAGCTATGGGCAAAAAGGCAATATCACGTTTATTAAACGTTTGTTACCGTACCCTAGGTTTGAAAGATACGGTTATCACCGCTGACCAAATCATGTATACCGGTTTTCACTATGCGATGATCGCTGGTGCTTCTGTTGGTATTGATGACATGGTTATTCCTGCAGCTAAGAAAGACATTATCGAAGAAGCAGAAGCAGAAGTCCGTGAGATCCAAGAGCAGTTCCAATCAGGTTTGGTGACCGCGGGTGAGCGTTATAACAAAGTTATCGATATTTGGTCTAACGCGAACGAGCGTGTTGCGAAAGCCATGATGACCAACTTGTCAACCGAAAAAGTCATGAACCGTGATGGAGAAATGGAAGAACAAGCGTCTTTCAACTCAGTGTTTATGATGGCCGACTCTGGTGCTCGTGGTAGTGCTGCTCAGATTCGTCAGTTGGCTGGTATGCGTGGTCTGATGGCTAAGCCAGACGGTTCAATCATCGAAACACCAATCACCGCCAACTTCCGTGAAGGTTTGAACGTACTGCAATACTTTATTTCTACTCACGGTGCTCGTAAAGGTTTGGCCGATACGGCTCTGAAAACGGCAAACTCGGGTTACTTAACTCGTCGTTTAGTAGACGTAGCCCAAGATTTGGTTATTAACAACGATGACTGCGGTACTTTCGAAGGTGTTAAAATGACACCGTTAATCGAAGGTGGTGATGTTGTTGAGCCATTACGTGAACGCGTATTGGGTCGTACTGTCGCTGAAGATGTTATCAAGCCTGGCTCTGATGAAGTACTAGTTGAACGTAATGTTCTGTTAGATGAAGCATTAGTAGACATGTTAGAGGCTAACTCAGTCGACCAAATTATGGTTCGCTCTGTTATCACTTGTGAAAATGACTTTGGTGTTTGTGCTAAATGTTATGGTCGTGATTTGGCTCGTGGTCACATGGTTGGTCATGGTGAGGCGGTTGGTGTTATTGCAGCACAATCAATCGGTGAGCCGGGTACTCAGCTTACCATGCGTACGTTCCACATCGGTGGTGCGGCATCTAGAGCATCAGCAGAAAACAGTGTTCAAGTTAAAACCACTGGTACGCTGAAGCTACATAATGCTAAATACGTTCGAAATACAGATGACAAAGTGGTTATTGTTTCACGTTCAACTGAGATCACTATCATTGATGATCAAGGTCGTGAGAAAGAGCGTTATAAAGTCCCTTACGGTGCAATACTGACCACTAACGACGGTTCAAAAGTTGTTTCTGGTGAAGTAGTGGCAAACTGGGATCCGCACTCGCATCCAATCGTTACTGAACGCGCAGCGAAAATTAGCTTTGCTGATATCGATGACAGTAACACAGAAATGCAGCAAGACGATCTTACAGGTTTAACCCGTATCGTGGTTAACGACTTGTCTAAAGCGAATGCTAAAGAACCTAAGCTGATCCTTGAAAGTGATGAGTTTGGTTTACAAGAAATTCGTTTACCTAGTTTTACAACTATCGAAGCCACTGATGGCATGATGGCAAAACCAGGTGATGTTCTAGCGCGTATACCGCAAGAAAGTTCTAAGACTCGAGATATTACGGGTGGTCTACCTCGTGTTGCTGACTTGTTCGAAGCACGTAAGCCTAAAGAGCCAGCTATTCTTGCTGAAGTATCTGGAACCATTGGCTTTGGTAAAGAAACTAAGGGCAAGAAACGTTTAGTAATTACACCTAAAGAAGGTGAGCCTTATGAGGAAATGATCCCTAAATGGCGCAACCTCAACGTATTCGAAGGTGAAAACGTTGAAAAAGGTGAAGTTATTGCGGACGGTCCAGAGTCGCCTCATGATATTTTACGTTTACGTGGTATCTCTGCGGTTTCAAATTACATTGTTAACGAAGTTCAAGAAGTTTACCGTTTGCAAGGTGTAAAAATTAACGATAAGCATATCGAGGTGGTTATTCGCCAGATGTTGCGTAAGTGTATGATTACCTATGCAGGCGATACTAACTTCCTTGAAGGTGAGCAAGTAGAAGTCTCAAATGTTAAGATTGCTAACCGTGAAATAGAGAAGCAAGGCAAAATCCCCGCGCAATATGAAACTCAATTGTTGGGTATCACTAAAGCGTCTTTGTCTACTGAGTCATTTATTTCAGCAGCATCTTTCCAAGAGACGACTCGTGTTCTTACCGAAGCAGCAGTGCAAGGTAAAGAAGACGAACTACGTGGTTTGAAAGAGAACGTTATTGTAGGCCGTTTGATTCCAGCGGGTACCGGTTTTGCGTATCACCAAAAACGGACAGCAGCTAAATTAGCAGCTCGTAATCCGTTCCCAGAGCCTTCAGTTTCTGCATCAGATGCCGAAGCAGCTTTGAGCGAAGCGTTAAATGCAGAAGTGAATGAATCTTCTGAAATTGATGAATAGAGAATCGATCGCTTAGGATCTGAAAAGCAAGATAAAGCCGCTAAACCCATATTATATGCAGTTTAGAGGCACTCTTACTTGACAGCTCCCACTTTGATCATTAGACTTCCGCGACCCAAAATTTGGTAATCCAAATCGAGGGCGCGGATTTTTCGCGTTATAGGCCCGTAAAAGGGTAATCAGTCGTAATTTTAATCAGGAGCTAGTTAATGGCAACAGTTAACCAGTTAGTGCGCAAGCCTCGCCAAGCACCAGAGACGAAGAGCAACGTCGCTGCTTTGCAAGCTTGTCCACAACGTCGTGGAGTATGTACTCGTGTATATACCACCACACCAAAAAAGCCAAACTCTGCATTACGTAAAGTTTGTCGTGTTCGTTTAACCAACGGTTTTGAAGTTTCTTCTTACATCGGTGGTGAAGGCCATAACCTACAAGAGCACAGTGTTGTTCTTATCCGTGGTGGCCGTGTTAAAGATTTACCAGGTGTGCGTTACCACACTGTGCGCGGTACTTTGGACTGTGCAGGTGTTACTAAGCGTAGACAAGCCCGTTCTAAATACGGCGCAAAAAGGCCTAAGTCTTAACGGTTCTCCGTTAGTAAGGCCAAACTAAGTATTAATTGAGTTTTGGGATATCCCTGAAAATTCTACGGAGAATTAAAGATGCCAAGAAGAAGAGTTGTAGGTCAACGAAAAATCCTACCAGATCCTAAGTTCGGATCACAGTTACTCGCTAAATTTATGAATGTCGTTATGTTAGACGGCAAAAAATCGACTGCGGAAAAGATCGTTTACGGTGCACTAGAAATTGTTGCTGCGAAAGCTGGCAAAGCACACTTAGACGTATTTGAAGATGCACTAGACAACATCCGTCCTACGGTTGAGGTTAAATCTCGTCGCGTTGGTGGTTCTACTTATCAAGTTCCAGTAGAAGTTCGTCCAGTTCGTCGTAATGCGTTAGGTATGCGTTGGTTAGTAGACGCTGCTCGTAAACGTGGCGAAAAATCAATGGCTCAACGCCTTGCAGCTGAAATGCTCGACGCTGCTGAAAACAAAGGCTCTGCGGTTAAGAAACGTGAAGACGTTCACCGTATGGCTGAAGCTAACAAAGCTTTCGCTCACTATCGCTGGTAGTAAGAAAAAGCTATGGCTCGTATTACCCCCATTGTTCGTTATCGAAATATTGGTATTGTTGCTCATGTTGACGCGGGTAAAACCACGACAACTGAGCGCGTTTTGTTTTACACCGGTGTATCCCATAAAATTGGTGAGGTACATGATGGTGCAGCCACCATGGATTGGATGGAGCAGGAACAAGAACGTGGTATTACTATAACGTCAGCGGCTATCACCTGTTTTTGGGCAGGGATGGACAAACAGTACGAGCAACACCGTATTAATATCATAGACACGCCTGGGCACGTTGACTTTACAATTGAAGTTGAGCGGTCTTTGCGTGTGCTTGATGGTGCCGTGGTCGTATTCTGCGGTTCATCGGGTGTAGAACCTCAATCAGAAACTGTATGGCGTCAAGCTAATAAGTACCACGTTCCGCGTATTGTATTTGTTAACAAGATGGACCGAGCTGGTGCTGATTTTAAACGTGTAGTAAAGCAAATTCGTACTCGTTTGGGTGCTAACTGTGTGCCTATTCATTTGAATATAGGTTCAGAAGAGACATTCAAAGGTGTTATTGATTTAATTAAGTTTAAAGCGATTAACTGGAGTGATACCGACCAAGGTATGACGTTCAGCTATGAACCAGTTCCTGCTGATTTAGAAGCGCAAGCTAAAGCGATGCGTATTGAATTAGTTGAGGCTGCTGCGGAAGCAACTGATGAATTAATGGATAAGTACTTAGAAGGCGAAGAGCTGACTGAGGAAGAAATTAAATTTGGCTTGCGTAAACGCACGTTAAACAATGAGATCGTTTTAGCTACATGTGGTTCTGCCTTTAAAAATAAGGGTGTTCAAGCTGTTCTAGATTCTGTCATTGAATATTTGCCATCGCCAACTGATGTGCCACCCATTAAGGGAATACTCGATGATAAAAATGAAACAGAAGCAGAAAGACCTGCTGACGATGAAGCGCCATTTGCAGCTTTAGCGTTTAAGATAGCCAGTGATCCCTTTGTTGGAACACTGACCTTCTTCCGTTGTTATTCAGGTGTGGTAAACACCGGTGACGCGGTTTATAACCCAGTTAAAGCTAAGCGTGAACGCTTTGGACGTATAGTGCAGATGCATGCTAAAGACCGGGTTGAACTAAAAGAAGTTCGAGCTGGGGATATAGCTGCAGCTATAGGTTTAAAAGATGTCACAACGGGTGATACCCTGTGTGATCCAAACCATATAATCACCCTAGAACGCATGGAGTTTCCTGAGCCTGTAATATCAATTGCAGTTGAAGCGCGCTCTCAAGCTGACCAAGAAAAGATGGGCATAGCGTTAAGCAAACTTACCGCTGAAGATCCTTCTTTTAAAGTCAAAACGGATGAAGAAACAGGGCAAATTATCATCTCTGGTATGGGGGAATTACACCTCGATATTATTGTTGATCGCATGAAACGAGAATTTAACGTTGAATGTAATGTCGGTAAGCCGCAGGTAGCCTATAGAGAGACAATACGCTCTAAAGTCGATGCTGAAGGTAAATTCATTCGTCAGTCTGGTGGTAAAGGACAATATGGCCATGTATGGTTAACCTTAGAACCCAATGAAGAAGGGGCTGGATACCAGTTTACAAATGCAATAGTCGGTGGCGTAGTGCCTAAAGACTATATCGCAGCGGTTGATAAAGGTATTCAAGAACAGTTACAAAATGGTGTGTTGGCGGGCTATCCGGTACTTGACGTAAAAGTGACTCTGTTCGACGGCTCTTACCATGATGTTGACTCTTCAGAAATGGCGTTTAAAATCGCTGGTTCTATGGGTTTCAAGAATGGTGCTGCGCAAGCGAATCCTGTATTACTTGAACCTACCATGAAAGTAGAAGTCACCACGCCAGAGGATTGGATGGGTGATGTGGTTGGCGATTTAAATCGTCGCCGCGGAATGATTGAAGGCATGGAAGACGGTTTAGCTGGAATAAAAATAATTCGTGCTAAAGTGCCATTGTCAGAAATGTTTGGTTATGCAACTGCACTGCGTTCTGCAACTCAGGGCCGTGCGTCATACTCAATGGAATTTTTTAATTACGCAGAAGCGCCCAATAACGTGGCTAAAGCGATTATTGACGCTAGACACTCTTAATAATGAAGGTCTGGTCCGGTTATCTATCTATATAGGGGCCGGACTTTTAACTTAGGAAAATTGTAAAATGGCAAAATCAAAGTTTGAACGTACTAAACCGCACGTAAACGTAGGTACTATCGGCCACGTTGACCACGGTAAAACCACCTTAACTGCAGCTATCACAACTGTATTGGCAAAAACCTACGGCGGTACTGCGAAAAACTTCGCAGCAATCGATAACGCTCCAGAAGAGCGTGAGCGTGGTATTACAATCAATACATCACACGTAGAATACGACACGCCTGCACGTCACTACGCACACGTTGACTGTCCTGGACACGCTGACTATGTTAAAAACATGATCACCGGTGCAGCTCAGATGGACGGCGCAATATTAGTAGTAGCGGCGACAGATGGTCCTATGCCAC
>NZ_JANQVQ010000212.1 GCF_030730205.1 Paraglaciecola sp. | reverse complement strand
GAGATTGGCATGCCAGTTAAGCCATTCGGCTTGTAGGCCAATAGCTTGTGGAGCGGGCATTGCTGCTGCAACTTTTTCAGGCAACATTGAGAAGAGCTTTTTTGTGCAATGTAGGATCATCCGTTTCCCTTTGCTATGTAGCCAAAGCACTGTACAGGATTAACATCATGCAAAGCGCTGTATTTAGTATAAATAGCGAGTATTTTTTGATTTTTTAAGATGGACCTTAATAAAACCAAACTACATTCTATCGCCAGATAACGCACTCTGCCATAGCCCCCATGGTTTTAAAAGCTTAAGTGTCTATATAGCCTTATAAATCAGCAACAGCGTTGAAAGGTATTTGCTACTTTTTGCTTAAACACAATCTGCGCAATGCATCTTACTTGTGGTAAAGAAGGCGTGAATGCAGCATACATGTTTAGCTTGATGAATGTGAGCTAAGGTTCGTGGGCTTATCTTCCTCTTCAAGTAATTCTATTACGGACTTTCCTGAAGTCTCACTCTTTGGCAACGTAAAAGCTTCAAAAGCTGATTTTTCTTTGTTTGACTGCTGATTTAAAAAGGCTTCAAACGCTAATAGCTTTTTTTCGGTAATCTTTATCATTTGCCTATCACTAAATGTTTTTCTTATTTATTAGTATAGCGCTTAGCGCCTGTCAAATAGGGCTCTGTTGACAAAATCAAGGTTTGTGATACTATTTTGGCTTGTTCGATTTGCTTTTATAGTGAAACACACTTAAATATCAGTTAAAAACCTTTTATACTCTCACAAATCAAACTAAGACTTCTATTCTTTTCTTATGAAAATGCCTAATTTATTGGTTTTACCAATAACTTTCGTTGTTTTTGTTGTTTTCATTTGAATTGTTTTAATTTTGGCGCTAATTTCAATTTATAGTAATTGAGATGAACGTCATGGAAAATGCAAACAAACCAAAAATCAAACAGCCCAGAGTAACTGAGCTTACTGAAAACAAAATTGAGAGTTATCTTGAACGTCGGAAGTTTGAAGGCAAATACGTTGCCTACAAAACAGCACGACAATTCTCCAGTGCCGGAAATGCATCCTCTGAGCAATTGGGGCAAGAGTCAGATCGTCATGAATATTTCTCAGATTTAGAGCGCCGATTTGGCATTACGCTCTCCTATCTTAAAAACGTATCAGCTGTTAAAACGCAATATCCATTGCTTGATGTGGATACAACCTTGCGCGTCGCCACCCGATTGAACATTCCTCACCCTAGGTTTGCACCAAAGTCTGGGGTGGTTAAAGACGAGAATCAAGGCTATCAGGCAGCAATAATGACGACTGATTTTTTGTTTCAATACGCCGATGTCATGACAGGTGAGCTTAAGAAAATAGCCGTTTCACTCAAATACGACGATGATATTGTAGTTGAAGACGGAACAGAACGAATTGTTGGTCGAACGCGAGACAAGCTTGAAATAGAACGCACGTATTGGACTGAAGAACGAAAAACTGAATTTAAATTGATCACATCCTCCCATTGGACAGTGGGTTCAGTTTTCGTTAAAAACATTGATACAGCCCGTGGCTTTCGTGATCTCGATATTCCACATGGCATACTGAAAGCATCGCAGATTGCCTTTCTTGAAGAGTTACAACGTACGCCACAATATCGATTAGCTGATTTGATTAGCAAGGTATCCCAGCGCACGGTTATATCGTTTGAAAAAACCTTTGCGATCTTTTGGTACTTAATTTGGCATAAAGGATTACGGCTCGATTTATTTCGTCCCCTTACTGATGCAAGCTTTGTATTTAATGCGAAGGAGGACTTCGCATGGGCTTGGTAGTTGCGCATTCCTCCAATAACTTTAATTTCAACGTCAACGAATTAATGGTCCACAGAACACTACCGGACAAAATCTACACCGTTTGCTGGGTTTTTCCTAAGCAAAACCAAATAGCACTCATTCTTCAGCGCACACGGCCGCAAAAGCCAATCATCGTAACCGTTGGTGGCGATATTGACGGTGATGCATGGGAAGAATACGAAAGAAAACCCAATGACTTCATTGGTTCGCCACTGTTTAGCTCAGAAACAGCAGCAAAGCGAGCCGTTGCTTTAGCCAAGTTCGATAAGATAAAGCCGATTATCGACTCTGGTGATATCGAACTCTATGTGAAAGGCGATCTTGGTGGTTTGCATTTGCGCACTTATGTCAAAAAAGCAAGGATCACCATCCAAACGCTGTATAAGTACCTAAATCAGTACCTCGCTTTTGGCAGTCATCCGCTTGCGTTGCTGCCTCTTACGTTCATTTGCGGAACCCTGAGGAAGCTTCCAATTAACGCAGCAGTCGCAGAGCAAAAACGTTCAGCACGTGGAGGTACTCACATCGGTGCGAAAGGTAGCTCTGACGATTATTTACGACGTCAATTTAACCTTGAAGATCGGGAACGGTTACTAAAATTTATTTCAAAAATATTGCCAACAGCCCCAGACCATAAGTTAGCGTCTTTATACGCATTGTTTGGTGCGACGCTTTGTCAGTCGACTACTGAAGTATTCGGGGTAAAGGAATCGTTTACAGACCCACTAAAGCTAATTTCAGACAACCAATTTAATTATAATTTTCTTAAGGAAGTTAATCATGTGGTTTGGGCTGGCTATCAAAAGAGCATAAAGCATGTTCAGAACAATGATGCTATTTCCAGAGGTAAAGCACAAGATTACTCACTTGGTCCCTCACACACATACGAAATCGACGCTACTCGATTAAATCTTTATGTGGTTTCACGCATACCAACTTTAGACGGGAAGCATAAAAAGACGGTATTAGGCAGGCCTTACTTATACTTTGTTGTAGACAGCTTTTGCAGCAAAATTGTCGGATACACCGTCACTTTTCAGGCGGGGACTTCGGCCGTTAAGAAAGCTTTATTCAACGCATTTACTAATAAAGTGGACTTTTGCGAAAAGTATGGTGTCCAAATAGACGAAGACGATTGGCCTAGCCAGCATATTTGCACCCGATTGCTTTGCGACAGGGCAGCGGAATACACAGAAAAATTGTTCGATGACATGCTTGCTGCTGATCTTCTTATTGAAACCATCACCTACGCAACCGCCTATATCAGCCGGAGAAAAGGGAGTATTGAAGTTAATTTCAACGCTGGTGATTTGATTTTGTTTCAGCAATTGCCGGGTGCTGTTAAATCAGATCCTGCAAAAGACGCCGCCCACTCATCCAACTTCGCAGAGGTTGATATCCTGACCTTAAATCAGCTTATTATTGAAGCGATTTTATCCTTCAATAAGCGCAGAATTAATTTCACTCGCCTACAAACTTTTGATGTTTTTGAAGGTGTAAAACCTACCCCATTAAATCTGTGGAAGCGCCATATTTCAAGACGTATGGGTGGAGGTAACAAAAAGTCAAACCAATTGGTCATGTATGCCTTGTTGGACCAAGAAATCGCCACAGTGAAAAAAGATGGCGTTCACTTAAGCTCAAATAAATTAGTTTACCGCACAGATCACAAAGAGTTCCAAAAATGGCAGCAGGAATGCCTGTTGAGAGGTATGAAGGCTCCCGAGATTAAAGTCAGGATCAACGACGATGACCCCAGATACATGTGGTTTCGCTCTCCACAGTTTGGCAACGATATAATCGAATTCACACTTGCCTCTCACTGTGAAAGATTTGAGGAGCTTATACAGCTAGAAATTGATGAAGTTCACGCTATGGAATTACGCAATGCTTCAATAAACCGTAAAGATCGAACCTCTGACCGAATTGAACTTCAGCGTTCTATCCTCGAAGCAAATAATGAGGCCCGCCAAGGCGGCAAATCAAAAGTCGACCGCAAAAGCATAGTTTCGGGGATCAACGATAACTTTAAGGCAGCACAGAATCAAGAAATTGCTGGTGACATCATTCAGACGCGACAGATATTTGGTACTTTGGCTGAAGACTTTTCTCATAGCCCTGAACCTTCCTCAGATATGGGAGTAGTTGATGATGAGTAATAATGTGCTTTTAGAAAAGTGGGTAGACGGTAATCCATTTATTGTGGCTCTGGAAAAGTTGAAGCTGACTGAACTTGAATTGATGTCAAAATTGGCTGAGCGTGACGATTTGCAAGACGGTTTCTGTGGCGCTCCAGCGTTTATTAGACGTATAGGTCTGTCAAAGAAGTTCTTTGTTCCACCAGAATATAGCTTTGAGCTATACGAGCGTATTTATCATTTGATGGTGGTAGGGTATTTAAATAGGCACCCGAAGTCGGACGATTATGATAAATATTTGCATGATATTAATGCCGGAAAACAAAGCATAAAGAATGTGCCGAAACCGCCCTCTTTTCTTGATGCAGGGACTGCCATGTTAATGCTAGGAAGGTCTGGTCATGGAAAAACGAAAGAAGTTGATAAGATCTTGTCGTTTCTGGAGCTGAAAAATCACTTCCACCCGCCAAGTGAGGAGACTGGATGGCGGCGCGTTCCTCAAGTTTTGTGGATCAAAGTGTTCATTAAGAGCACAAGTAGCAAACGCCCCTTTTTGTTATCGATTCTTAATGCCATTGATGAAAAGCTCGGAAGTAACTTAGCCTCGCGATTGCCTTCAGCCACAGTTGGTGACGAGATAATCTACGTGATAAAAATGTGCCGCATGGTTGGGTTGGGCATGATTGTCGTTGACGATGTTCAATTTGTGCTAAATGCCAGCAAAACGAAAGACGCAAAAAAGTTAACGAACGAGTTTTTAGAAGACTTATATAACGATCTGGGCATTCCCATGTTTTTCATCGGTACGCCTGAAGTGACAGATTTATTCGCTGAAAAAAACCAACCTGAGCAGACTGAACGACGTTTAATTAGTGATGGTTTATTCCGCGTTAAGGACTATGCGTCTGATTCAGTTACATGGAAAGAGCTGGTTAAAGCTACGATGCTGAATTTCTTAGGTTTAAAGCGAGATTGGCTTACTGATGAGCTTGAAAGCATACTTTTTTACTACTGTGATGGGAACGTGAGTAAGCTAAAACGCTTAACGGAATTCCTACTTGTTCAAAAAGAAAAACTGACGAAAGCGAATCTGCCAGAGAGTATTTATCGTGCACATTGTGAGACTCATATTCGAAGCGAATCGATCAAGCCAAAGCTAAAGATAAGGTCGTCTGACGTTCAGCATCAGCAAAATGAAAAGCCTGTTGAGGATATTGTTACCAAGAAAGCAGCAGAACCTCTGCCATTAGATCCCAAGTCGCAGGCTCGGCATGAACGAGTAAAAGCATTGCTTGAGCAAGATATGGAAGTCGAGTAGCGATATGAACAATGACTCACTAGTCACCATGATGTTCGACAATATACTCCTTCAAAAGGGGGAGTACTTTCCCAGCTACGTTTATCGGTTGATGCAATTTGCCAACTTTATGGAGGCCAGTAACCTTCTCGATATATTGCAAATATCCAGTGCTCGCAAGATTGGAGAAACCTTACCTCGATGGGTAGTTGTTCTTGTAAGCCAAAATTACCCTGAAAAAAAGATTTCTCAGATTGTAGACGACAACCTACTTGGGACTTATTGGCGCAGTTTTATCGAAGAGTCTGAAGTCGCGCAATTTTTCTATGACCAAAAGCATAAACCCGCAACGGGTAGGGTGTTGTTTAATGGCGAGAAAACTCTATTACCATTTCAGTCGATAAAACTGTGTCCTGACTGTTTCAGTGAGTCTGTAAAGTCCTATGGCGTCGGGATATGGCAAGCGCAACATCAAGCAGCAACGGCATTTGTGTGTCATAAACATCAGCACGTACTTTATCAACGCCCGGTAACTCAATTTAAAGGCCTTGAATTCTGCCAAGCATTTTTCGACAGAGATGAATATTTTCAGCCACAGATCACCATTTTTCATCGCTGGTTGGATTTTGAAACTCGTCGAATATTTCAAATGGATAGCAATCTTTATCGGGAAGAGGTTCAGTTACATAAACGTGTTTTTATGGAGAGTAGTTTTTATTCATCAAAACCGTGTTTAACGACGACAAATCTTAATAAGCAATGGATTGAAGCACTTTATAAATACTTATATTTCTTATTTCCTTACGCTCGATCTCAAGCACAGCTCGCTTCGCAGTCCCCTTTGTTTAAACCAAGTGACATCATGGATGTTGATAAAACGACACATCCGTTGATTTATTTGTTGTTTAAATACTTTTACTTATTTGAGTTCAAAGCATGAGCATCACGCTCTACACACCAAGAATTCAGCCAGATGAGACGTTGTATTCTTATATTGCAAGGTGCCAAAAGATATGTGGCATTCGCAACTCTAGGATAATCATACAAGATTGGTTTGGTCGAGCGTCGGTGAGCATTAATCAGCTATTGCCCACAGAAGTGGTAAATATTGCTAAGTATGCACAATACGATGCGGGATTTTTACTCACAGAGCACACGCTATTTCATCTCTTCAGCTTTTACTGCAAGCGTCCAGCAGAACTCGAACAGGTTATGCTCGGCTCTAGTGGTTTGGCGTTAGGTAATACAGCGACCTTGACTCATCTTGGACTAAGTGAAACTGGTTACTCAAATTGTTGTCCTGAATGCGTAGCCGATGATATCAATAGACTTGGATGCGGCTACTGGCATTTGACTCACCAGTTCAATGGGGTAAGGGCTTGCCATATCCATAAGTGTGCTTTGGTAAGGCAACAAACCAGCCACAGGAAGTTTGAATTGCCAATATTGCCAACTAACTCATCATCAGAACCTGCACCTGTAATTCAAGCGATGTTTGCTGAGCATATTGCTAAGGCAATTGCTATGTCGAAATGTGAGATGAACACGCCATTCACTCATAACAATGTGGTGGATGCCTTTTTCTCTAAAGGTCGACATCTAGATATTCGGGGGTTACAACAATTTTTGGATGCGATTGAGGCTGGACTTCAGGTTCCGAAAGTTATCAACGAAGCCTGTTTGCGAAGGCTTATCCGTGAGCCACATTCAGCCGTACATCCATTTAAAGCGTTGCTTTTAGACTTTGCCTTATCCTTTTTTCCAAAGCCTGTGGGAGTGGAGAGCCCTAAGGATGAGACACTAAAGAGTGAGGAGCGAACACGACGTTGCACGTCGTTACTGAAAAAGCATAGGTTCAGTATGCGCGATATCTCCAGACGGGTTGGTGTTAGCGTAGGGTTTGTAAAACAACTCGCGAAACGCCTAAAAATACCTCTTGATGAGCGCAGGCAGATTATTACTCCAGAGATGGAACGGAGCATTAAAGCACTTGCTATCAAAGGCGCTGATAGAAAAGACATTGCCCAGAACCATGGCGTATCTGTAGGTGCTGTAGAACAAATTATTCAGTCCGAGAAGGGCTTGGTCATTTGGCGTCAATACCTTCGCATGTTGACTAAGCGTAACCTTATGCGCGAAACATTGATCAAAGCCATTAAAAAGTACTCAAGCTGTTCCAGAACGCAACTAAGGGCTTTAATGCAAAAAGAGTATGGGTTTCTCTACAAGTTCGATAAAACATGGTTATTCAAGACGTTGCCGAGCAATCAGAAACCGATATACCACAGAGGGAAGCTGTGGTTAGCGAAAGACGATGAGCTATTCCCTCAGTTTAAACGCTATCTACGCAAGGCGCTTGAAAAACAACATGGTATGCCAACTCGCTATCAAATCGATAAGTCATTCGGCAAACATGGTTGGTTCACTCGTTCTTTAGAAAAGCTGCCGCGCTGTAACCGCTTTTATCGACGTGTTTTGAGCAAATTTGGCACCACTTCAGAAGAAAACTGATGGTTAAGTCTGATGATAAAAAGGTCGAAATAAATTTCGATGTTGAGCTAATTGCTGCTGCCAAATCTGCGCTAGAGCAGCTGCCTAAGAAGGCTGATGAGATGATTGAAATAAGGATATACCAAGGCCGGGCTGCGGCTAATCAGCTTACAGAATATGAACAGCGGCTACTGATGTCGGGCAATGCAAAAGTGACTGTTGTGCCATCTATATGAATTAGCAGTGTAATAACTGGAGCACGAAGCATGACCCCAACCCAACTTACCATCGCAGAGCTTCACGAAGCTGTTTGGAATAAACCACTTAAAGCGCTTGCTGAACTATGGCTGGTTCATCCTCATGCACTTGGGCAATTATTGAACAAGCATCAAATTCCGCGACCGCCGAATGGCTACTGGACTCAAAAGGCTCTTGGCAAAGCGGTTAAAAATGTCGCATTGCCTGAAAATGTATCGCCCTCCCGCTTAATAGATATATCGCATCTACAATCCTACAAGCGAGAAAAATCAAGAAATCTATCGGCAACTCTACCTCAGCCCAAAAAAACGTTCGGTTATTACCCTTTGTTGAAAGGGATAAAAAGCTCATTAACTAAACCGCTATATCAATATGATTTCATCCTGACTCAACGTTACAACGATAGCAGTGTGTTACGAATGGACGTGTCGCTCGAACAGCGAGATAGAGCTATCAGTATTTTGCATGTTCTTTTATCAGCTTTTGAGGAGCGAGGATGGACGGTAAAAGTCGAAAAATTGCGATATGAGAAACGATTGATGAATATCGTTGCAGTTGATGGAGTGGACATACCGTTTCGTTTGCGAGAAAAGTTAAAACAGACAAAACGTGAGTTATCAGCAGCAGAATTAATCAACAAGGCCAGTAATAGATGGGTTTCACACGAAAAAATAAATGTGCCAAGTGGAGTGCTGCAACTTTATATCGAGCGGCCAACTCCTCAGGGCATCAAGTCTATGTTTGAAGACCGTGATACGCTGTCATTAGAGGATCAATTGGGCACTTTTATTGACCACTTAAAGGAGAGCGCAGTTTACAGCAGGGTCATTGAGGAGCGGCAAAAAGCCCGCGAGCTTGAGTGGCAAGCCGAACAATCTCGTCGTCAGGAGTTTGAACGAGCGGTGAGGGCGGAGCAGGAGCGAATTAATACGTTTTTGGACATGTTTAACCAATGGCAAAAAGCACAACAGTGTCGTCAGTTCATCGCCACAATTTCAGGGAGTGAGGCAGCTTCGCAATTGAGCGAAAATGAAAAAACGAAATGGCATGAATGGAGCGAAGCTATTGCCGACTCACTTGACCCTCTGAAATCACAAGCCCTTTCTCGAATGATCAGTGTAAGTTCAGTAGTTGACCGCAGTTCATTCCAAACGGCATTAGCAAGAGTGATAAAAGGTAATTAAGCATAATCTTTGATATTAACTAATTGGGTTAAGCAGGCAATGTGTGGTTCTGGGAGTGTTGAATCGAAATACGGAATAAGCTTAAAGTATTAAGGACGTTTCGACACAAGCGTCGGGGTTTTCGCTACAACAATTTTTTTGTTTCCAAAATGCCTGAATACGTTTTCAATCTCTAAAGCTATAGTGGTTTCAGAATCAATTTTGAGGGGTTGGTTCTATTTAACTTATTAATTTTAGGAGATATTATCATGGCAAAATCAAACTCATCTAAGCCTGCTTCAAACCATCCCGGTCCCGGTGGTAACTGGCCGTCAAAAACTGGCGGTAAATCAGGTGATGGTAGAGGAAATGCAGTACCAACTGGCGGAAAAAAATAAAAGGAAAAGGGCCATTGTTGGCCCTTTATTAGTGATTATGGACAACAACAAAATCTCATTCCCAACCATTGGTGAATTTGTTCGGGAAATATTCAACATTTCGGGTGTAATGGCTCAAAAGGATGGCGGTAATTCCATCCTGA
The DNA here is from genome assembly GCF_030730205.1 of Paraglaciecola sp. Taxonomy (GTDB): domain Bacteria; phylum Pseudomonadota; class Gammaproteobacteria; order Enterobacterales; family Alteromonadaceae; genus Paraglaciecola. The sequence goes on along the minus strand of NZ_JANQVQ010000212.1, from coordinate 1,738 downwards.
CCGATAGCGACAAGAAAAGACTGCAAACAAAGTTGAAACGCTTGGCTGATGAAAGCTCCAAGATTGACGGCAAACTTGAAGAGCTGCTTAATTTATTAGGCAAAATATTAATTAATAACTTGAAAGATGAGCGGTTTGTTTGGGTTTTACTCTCTAGTGTTGAGGATGTCCTTGAAACATACAAAGCTGTATTAAGAGATGATGGCACTTACTTAAATAAAACTAAATCCTCAGAGTGGTTCATTAAAACCTATGCATTGGACCGCTTCATGAAGTCCTTGTATAAGAACTATTTACGATACAATTTGGATGCATCAAAACTTGATATACCTCCTCTAGTAAATTGGGCTATACCGCAGTTTGAAGATGCTCAAATATTTATGCCCCTCAGAAATGCATGGAAGCTCATCTATGGATCTCTTGCTCTGAGCCAATCATCGTTTCATTACCCTGATAAAGACATTGAGGATTTCAAAGCAAGCCGGAATTTAGAGAATGCTCAGCATTGGTGTAGCACAGACCAGATTCCGAGTATTAGTTCATTATTTAGTAATTTGGAATACTCGATAGAGCGACTGAAAGTAACCCAAAATGAAGATGCGCGGAGACAGCTTAGCGATACTCAAATTATGCGGTTAAAAGTAATTTTGTTCATTGGTCGGGGGGCGTCCTATTGCGTTAGAGAGATTGATAAACATTTTGGTAGAGAATGTTTGGTGAAGTGCATATCACACATTAAGAGCCAATCTAATCGACTACGACGTATTAGTCGCATGTTAATTAACAGAATCAATGAACTAAAACATACCTACCAATTAACCCAGCAAGCTGAACTAGATGGCTTGTATTGCCGAGAAACGGAGCATTTTTGGCTGGGCTATGCAGATTATGTTGTTAATGGCTCCAATTATCTTCAGAAATTCTTGAATGATGGTTCATTTAGCACGTTAAGCGATTTCCAAAAGGCGAAACTTGCGATCAGGTGTATTGGCCCCTTTGAAGCGTATGCGGGATTCGCTAATCAAGTATTTGAGCCTGATGTCAAAAAAATACCATCACAATTTACTGAGTTTCTCCATAAGGGGCTCTTATTAAAACGTAACCCTAAGTCATTGGCTGAGATTGATGAATATGTTGCAAAGTTAGAGGCTGCGGGGTTGAAGCAGATATTGTCGTGGATGCCAGATTGGTGTTACGCCAATTATTATTACCATCAAAAAGCATTCGACAAATCCCATGAGCATTATCGTCAAGCGTTCATCAAAGCCAAATATTCCGCAGGTAAAAATCAATATCTACTTGTCAATCAGTACATAGAGGCGAGTGCCAAAAACAAAAGCTTCAAAGAAATGAAGCAAGCGGTAGCGTGGGCTCAGTATTTGGGAATAAAAGTTAGATGGCTAAGGGGATGGGAAGACCCTGAATCAGACGAATCTTTACAAGATCTGTATGACTTGATGGGTAACCCTAAAATTTTGTATGCGAATGTTTGAGAGGCTAACTCTGCTATGGAAATTAGTTTTTGCCAGTTAAAATAGCGGAAATTAATCAAAAGCGGCCAGATTTTTTAAACGAGTTATTTCAGATCTGGTAGCTTCTGAGTGCTTGTTTTTACTGATAGCAATTAAACGACTTATTTCATGAGAACAATATTTGTTTCCATTAAATAAGTCGTTTAATGGGATTAAATAAGTCGTTTAATGGGATTAAATAAGTCGTTTACCGGAAATAAGTCGTT
>NZ_JANQVQ010000211.1 GCF_030730205.1 Paraglaciecola sp. | reverse complement strand
ATTTGGCTTTGGTAAGTCTATCTTAGAAACTCCTCGCTCGGCCTCTACCATCAGTGATGAGCAAATGGAACGTTTTGCTATTGGTGATATCGATGAGTTGGTGGCTTTTGCTCCAGGTACTTTTACACAATCATTCTTTGGAGTCGCAGGCTCTTTGGATGTGCGTGGCACGCCAGGCGAAACGTACTTCCGTGGCGTAAAACGCTTAGATAACCCGGGTAACTACCCAACCCCTATTGGTGCTTCAAGCCGAATCGATATTGTTCGTGGCCCAGCATCACCTATTTATGGTCCAGCTAAAATCGGTGGTTACTTAAACTTTAATCCAAAATCAGCCCGTGCCAGTGGCGGACAATACCTAGACCAAAACAAAGGCGCATTTTCATATACGCTTGGTAGCTGGGACAAATCAGTACTTAGTGCTGAGTTGGGCGGACCGACTTCAATTGGGGATAAAAAAGCAGGTTTTTACCTTTACGGTGAAGTAGAGAACTCTGGCAGTTACTACGAAAATACCGGAACGGATCAAACAGTACTACAAGCCTCATTTAACGTTGATATTACTGAAAATTTACGCCTAGAATTTGGCGGTATGTACCATGACTATGATGGTAACCAAGTCGCAGGTTGGAACCGTTTGACTCAAGATTTAGTCGATAATGGCACATATATTACCGGTACCGCACAACCATTAGATACGGACGGTGACGGTTCAATTTCTCACCAAGAATATAATTCAGTGAATGTGAACCCATTTATTTGGCAAGTGCCGATGAATGAAACGACAGCTGATCTTATCCCCGAAATTATGGCCCTTGAGAACGTGGGTACCACCAAACTTAAAGGGAGCCAAGTACTAGTCGCTGCAGACGACCAATTAAAAAATACGGTTGAAACAGTATATTTCGATGTCATCTATTACACCGATAACGGCTGGGAAATTAAGAATCAGTTGTTTTACGAAGCTTATGATAACTTAAACGAAAATGCCTACGGTTTCTCGCAATACCATGACAGTTATGTAGTAGAAGATAAAATTGTTTTCGCTACTGAATACGAAACTGACAGCATGATAGCCCAAGTTCAAATTTCACCTTCATTGCGTTATATCGATTTTGAACATGGCGAAGATTGGAAAAACGAGTACTTCGATCGTCGTGACTTAACCATGGCATCTAGCGCCTTAGACAGACGTTTATTATCAACCAGAATTGATAGTGATTATACCGAGTGGTACGAAGGTAACTATTTAGATCTTGGTTTTGCCGCCATGGTTGATTTGACTTGGGATTCTGGTTTGAACATCGTATTAGGTGCTCGTTACGACTCATTTGATATGGAAAGCCACGCCAATGTTGAAAAGACACAGCTAGGTAACTACGGCTCTGGATTCGTTATTGTTAGTGATGACGGTAAATATTTCTTAAATGACTTTGGCGCTGATCCGGTTAACTACACCGCGGCTGATATTACGGCCCCTGTGGATGCTGAAGACAAAGTTAATGGTGTATCTTGGAATACCAGTATTTCATACAAATTTGATTTTGGATTGATTCCGTATATCACCGCAGCTGAGCAATCAACGATTATTGTTGGTCAAGGCGCAGAAATCAAAACGGGAAGCATTTATTCTGGTGGCGTATTTGATAAATCGAAGTTATTGGAATTCGGTGTTAAAGGCACGTTCTTAGAAGACTCTTTGTATTTTGCTATTGCCAATTACAAACAAGAACGTACAGATACCAAGGCGCAATCGACAACTCTGAACAACGTAACGGAAACAAACGGAACGGAGTTTGAATTACGTTGGGTAGTGAGTGACGACCTAGTTATCAGTGCGGGTTATACCAATGTTAAGGTTGAAAACCTAACCGCATTAGAAGATGGCGCTCAGTTCGCTTTCTTTGGTGCTGAAGACATGCCTTTGGTTGACCCATCACTTATTTTCGGTGGTGTTGCAATAGGTGATGTACCAAATAGCAACAACCCTGATGGTCGTAAAGCGGGTATTCCAGAGAATATCTATACCTTGACAGCAACCTACGATTTCCAAAATGGTTTTGCTGCTAATGCAAGTATTGTTGACGTAGACTCTACCTATTCAGGCTATTCACAGTCGGTATTATTACCTGCTTATACCCTGGTTAATGCCGGTGTTATCTACCAAGAAGAAACCTGGTCTTTGAGCTTTAACATTAAAAACTTAACCGACGAGACGTATTATCGTTCTAACTTCCCTGACTTATTTGGTAGTTCAATCGTATTGCCTGAATTACCACGTAGTTATCAAGCGAAATTCGCTTATAAGTTTTAAGGCTTAATAAGCATTGCGTTTGTTTTGCGCAATGTGACATAACAAGGGATAAGACTGATGTTCAGGCTTGTCCCTTTTTTTTAGAGAAAAATATGAAAAAATTTACATTGTGTTTGATCAATAGCATGGCGTTGCTTACCTTGGCCTGTTCACCACAAAAAGCGCTGGATACTCAAGGTGAAACGCCGATAGAAGTTAAAGTCGTTGTCGTTAATATGTTTGAAATCGGTGAAGACCAAGGCGATAAAGCGGGTGAATTTCAGCTGTGGA
>NZ_JANQVQ010000210.1 GCF_030730205.1 Paraglaciecola sp. | reverse complement strand
GTTAACGAGTAAGGTTATTTCTAATATATTCGTTGGAACTGTTTGCAGATTACGTTAGCATTTATCAGGCTGAGCACCATGTAAGTGCTGGCAGCAGATTTACATGAACAATATAAAGCAAAAGGTAACTATTTGACTGCGGCCAAATTAAAAATCAAACATCTAGTCAATACCTATGAGTAACGTAGTTTTTAATCTAAATGACATCACTCTAGTGATGACCATTGTCTTATCGATTTTGTTTTCCTTAATGTTAATATCCAGTCATCGGATGAATGATATTAGCGCTTACTTACTCGCTGGATTTCTCACTTCTCATGCCTTTATTGCGTTTCACGAGTTAACTTTTTACGGTTTAAAATTCAGATTTGAAGTACTGGAAAATGCGCCAAATCTATTATTTGTTGGTAGCTTGGCTTACTGCTTAGATGCGGTTTTACTGTACTTTTATATCAAATCATCGGTATTTAGTGATTTTAAGCTATCTAAAAAACACTTAGTCCATCTCATTCCCTTGGCTTTATATGCCGCATATTTAATCGCGGTTTACTATAGCCTGAGTGATCTGTCCAAACAAATTACCATCGAAAATTGGCAGCTATACAGCTCATGGCACTACATCGCTGCAGACAACATAATAAAGCTATTGAGGCTGTTCTATATTTTAAATTGTTTTGTACTCATCACCCGCTACCACAAACGTCACAAAGAAGCCCGTGCCGATATTTCCACTATTGATTTGAACTGGCTGAGGTTTTTACTCTTTGGCTTTTTAAGCATAATGCTTGTAGATGTGATTTTAAGCCTGTTAAAAGTGGTCAACATTAATTATGCGATTGCAGTAACAACCTTTATTAATATCGGGCTGTTTTCCTACTACGCGACCTTTTTGCTAGTGGTTTCATTATTATTTTACAGTGTCACTCGATCCCATTCGATCATTCCCATACCTACCCATGATGTCAATCAACCTGTAGACGAAAAAAGCGAATATAAGCCCAATTACATTAAGCGAATTGAGCGGGTAATGAGGGAAGAAAAGCCTTATCTGTTGTCAGAAATCACTATTGATGAATTAGCCAAAAAATTAGATGTGTCGACCAAAGATTTATCCGTCACTTTGAATCGTCACTTTCAAGTTAACTTTTATGAATTCATCAATAAATACAGAATTGATGAAGCGAAAATTTTATTGATTTCGGACTTAAACAAATCAATCACTGACATCTTTTATGAAGTTGGATTTAATAGCAAATCGGTTTTTTATAGCTTTTTTAAGAAACAAGAAGGTGTTACCCCCTCTGAATACAGAAAGCGACATACTCTGAATAACGTTAAGCAGGCCAATAATGCTACGTTCCCCATAGAATAGTATTACCCAACAATAATTTAACTAATTTCTTCTTGCGCACGGGCGTGATGAGTTCAACAACTTTATCAAGTCATTCCCCGATAAGACTTTGCTGACATCCCCCTTATCGCCATAAAGTTTACCGAACAATGTGTCTGTCATTTCTGCTACGGGCGGGTGGTAATATCCATTGCCTTTGGTCAATTTAAGAGAAACTATCTCACCTAAGTGGTTGATGATTAAATGGAGTTTAAAGCCAAATGACCAACCCAAAGTGAGTTTTCCATGTGTTGCTCCATCAGCAAATACTTGGTTTCGCTTGGCCCACATAATATGACATACCTCTATTTTGGTGGAATCGACAAAGATACCCGTCGGCTTCTCGAGCGTTGAGGTTAGATAGCTGCACCGTGGCACGACCACACTCGATGATATGCCTAGAAATTGGGTAACTGAGTCATTCTGGACAATGGGCTTGATGTTCTCGACTGACATAATGCAGGTAGTAATTTTTGAAATCGCGATAGAGGGATTGATGGAAATGAATGATTATCGTCATCACTCAGCGGGTGACAATTTGCAATCCATGCGGTGGCGTTTGAGCTTGCCATTTTCAACTAGAGTGCGTTGCCGCTGCTCAATAAATAATTCACAGAAATCATCAACATCACAATACGTTTCTGCGTATTTATCCATGCTCGTTCCCTTTTGGTCTTATATGTAATTCAATGAGAATTACACCAACAATCAGCAGGATACACTGCAGAGTTAGTCCGACAGTCTCAGACGTGAACATTCGACTAGTGCCATCCGGAAGGACTGTCCAAATTGAGCTTGCGTATTGCGGTTTCATACCCCATAAGCTTTGCATAAAATTAAGACCGAAGTGAAGACCTAGAGCTAGGGCTATGCCCTTGGTCTTAATTGCCGCTAAGCCAAAAAACAGCCCCCAAACACCAGGTCCAAGTAGGTTGGCCGGTTCTAATCCATGATAAAAAGCAAAGACGATGGAGGTGAGATAAATCGACGGCCTAATTCCAAGAGACTCCGACAGGCGGACTAGTGGGTAAGACCGAAAGGCTATCTCTTCCATTAATGCCAAAACGAATAGTATCAGTGCCGCCCAGCCTATGGAGTTCAAATAGTCTGGGTTAGCAACACGTTTGATGGTGATGGGGGAAAACAGAGTAAGGGTAAACAGCATTAATCCAACGATAGCCATACCAACCAGGATCCCCAGAATCAAACGCCTAGCC
>NZ_JANQVQ010000209.1 GCF_030730205.1 Paraglaciecola sp. | reverse complement strand
CAAAAATTCTCTGAAAGCCTTTATTCACAAGGGTTTGGCGTTTTTCGCCGGGGTAGACCGATTAACACCTTTTCGCAGGGGTACCCTCCGGAGGCAGAGGTCGTGAGTTCGAATCTCGCCGGGTGCGCCATCTATGCATGATACCTATCAATAGTAATCACTAACAAAAAATCAGTCTGTGACCAAACCATTCCAGGTCATCGAGCAGAACTCATCCTGATTGCACTTCAATCAAGCCTAGAAGGTTTTTCTCATAATTGACTCAAACATCTTGGTCGCTGACACTCTTCGGCTTAACAGTACCATTTGAAGATGCAGACTATTCTCCATTAGATATTTTTAAACCAAATTCGGTATAAACTTGATTTATACCCCAAAAGGTATATTTTAGAATTATACCAATTTTAGTATGTAAATAATCTTATGAAAGTAAACACTCCTGCTGATATCAGTCCGATAATACGTGATGCACGCAAAGCTAAGGGTTGGACGCAGGCTCAGCTAGCTAAAAATGTAGGGCTATTTCAAAAAGATATTTCTCGTATTGAAACGACCCCTGATAAGGTCAGTTTGATCACCCTATTGAGCGTTTGCAGTGCGCTCGATATTAAATTGTCAGCCACAGCAAATAATAAGACTGACCTAGCTGTACGCAAGGAGCTGGATTTCTGATGGGCCGGAAATCTCATAGCAAACATTGTAGATAAGCAGAAAACCAAGGACAGACTAACCTGCTAAAAACACCCCCAGTTAGTCAAAATACCTCCCATGACCATCACCTTTTTTGTTTGTATGACACATAAAAGCTTGCGGAAAATAACCCGCCAAACCAGTGAAATATCACCCCCTAATAACGGTTTCGTAACCACTTTAATTTCCTCTTTTTCTATCTGAAAATTGACAGTTATAGGCTAAATTGATCCCGAATTAAGAGTTGAAAAGCACTTTTTGACTACATCGAGATGTCATATTTATTATATTATTAACACTCATAATAAATCATATGAAATCATAATTAATCAAATTTGGTCGCGAAACACTCGTATTTACTTTTTAAATAGGGCATTTTTGACAGCGCAACAGGTTATCTTTTTTGTTTGACTTTGATTTTATTAATACTTAAATGAACGCTATTTGTTGTTTGCAAGTCTTATATATAAAGGCTTTTCTGACTGTTGCTTAGCTAACAAACATTGAATTTGTTATGTAAACGCTACCATGTTATGTATAGGTAAAATCTATGCATGTCTCAAAAATCATTATTTGATTGGTTATGCTCTAACGGTTAACTTGTCATTAACAAATCAAGCTGTGTGACTGATCTGCAATATTGATTAGTAACAACAATCACGAGATTATGATTATGCCCTATTCACATAAAACTTACCTTCTGACAGAAACTGCTGTTGGCAGTGCTATTAGTTTGGTACTTAGTATTGTTTTTGTATTCCTAATTTTTGATTCTAATATGACAGTGCCGATTTATGGCTTGCAAGGCCTTATTGTCGACTCTGTCCCCCAGAGTTTTGCCATTGCTTTTATGGCGACCTTAATGCCAACGTTTTTGACCCGTATTAGACTCAAAGCTGGTAAGATTAAAGTCATAGATGGACGGGGCACTTGGTTGCCTCAAAACGTGTTTTTACGCAGTTTAACTATGGCGATATTGGTCACAATTGTTGCCTATTCTGCACATTTTGTGGCATTTGGCATGACGGGGTTCAATTCACTTAGTTTTACCAACGCTCTGATTTACAAAGCCTGTTATGGCGCTTTTCTTGGTGCAACTGTGGCTTATTATTCTTTACTTAATGCCCTTAGTGCAAAGTCACGAGTCTGATATTGGTCACTTAATTCAAGCCTATTCGACTTAGCTGTTCGAATTCACATTACGCGTTGATTGCCCTCTTTTTTACGAGCAATACAAAAATATAATTTTGAGATAATAGAGAAATTTATGATGAAATTGTTAACTCCTTATCGCAGCAATCTTAGTAAAATAAGTACAACAGTGCTGGCAAGCTTATGTTTGGTCTCATGTGCTGGGGAAAAACCCACGAGCCAACCATCAGCAAGCCAACTCGCCCAACAATTTGTTAGCCCTCCAGATTCCGCCAAACCTCGTGTATGGTGGCATTGGATGAATGGTAACGTTACTAAAGAAGGCATTGCCGCCGATCTGGCCTGGATGAATAAAGTAGGTATTGGCGGAGTGCAAAATTTTGATGCGCAACTGATGACCCCGCAAATAGTTGAAAATCCAGTCAGTTACATGACAGATGAGTGGGCAGAGATGTTTCGTTTTGCTTTGTCAGAGGCTGATAAATACGATTTTGAATATACTATTGCTGCTTCACCTGGTTGGAGTGAAACAGGCGGGCCATGGGTTAAACCTCAAGACGGCATGAAAAAATTAGTATGGACCACTCAGCGAGTGGAAGGTGGAAAAACCAATCAGATCGTGTTGACAAAACCTCCTAGTGTCACCGGATTGTTCATGGATTATGGTATGCCTGCTGAAATTTTTGTGGCTAAATCAGAAGATGACCATCTGCCCGAGTTTTATCAAGACGTTGCTGTTTTAGCTTATCCTGTTTCTAACGTCGGTAATTTAAAGGCGGTAAGTGTTAAGGCCTCAGATAACAGCACTATTGCTTTGGATGTATTGCAAGACGGTCTTTACCAAGGTGCGGTTCATATGAAGTCTGATCCCAGTTCGCCAAGTTATTTGGATTTCGATTTGGGTACAATTCAAACCGTGCGTTCGGTATCCATTGCCATGCCACCACCGGCTATGTTTGTTCCCGCATTAGTGGCACCGCAATTAGAGGTCAGCCAAGATGGACAGATTTTTACCAAAGTAGCCACCTTTCAAAAAACCGATGGTCTACAATCCACCCTATCCTTTGATGGTGTGCCAGCCAAATTTGTACGCTTAATATTTACCCGTAATTCAGACAGCCTATTTAAACTGCCATCATCTTCCGCACCGGGTGCCAAACCACCTATGCACATGCCCGGTTCAGGCGGCGATGGCTTGTTAGATGTTGCCTTACATGAAGTGATTATTTCCGCACAAGCCAAGGTGCATAAGTTTGAAGAAAAAGCGGTCTATGCTTTGACCGAAGACTATTACCCGATTTCATACCAGCGAAATGATAAAGGCGTTGCGCCCGAACAAGTACTAAATTTAAGCGACAAATTGAAGGCAGATGGCAGCCTTGATTGGCAAGCCCCCGCCGGTAATTGGCAAATTATTCGTTTGGGCTATTCGTTAACCGGTAAAGAGAATCATCCTGCTCCCGCTGAGGCGACGGGTTTGGAAGTCGACAAATATGATGCCGACGCAGTGCGTCGTTACATAAACACCTATTTAGATATGTATTTGGATGTGGTGGGTAAAGAAAAAATGGGCAGTAATGGAATCAATGCCTTGCTTAACGACAGTATCGAGTCAGGTCCTTCTAATTGGTCTACCAACCTGATTGCAGAATTTAAACAACGCCGAGGATACGATATTACGGCTTGGCTACCCGCGCTAACTGGCGTAATCATTGCTGATGCGCAACAAACAGATGCCTTTTTATACGACTTCAGACAAACTCTTTCTGAGATGATTGCCGACAATCACTACGCCGTGATCACCAAAGAAGTACATAAACGTGGCTTAAGTCATTATTCTGAAGCATTAGAAAATGGTCGCCCATCATTAGGTGATGGCATGCGCATGCGTCGTCATGCTGATATTCCAATGGCTGCAATGTGGTCGTTTGATACGGCCAATAATACAGGCCCAGCACCACAGTATTGGTCGGATATTCGTGAGGCTGCCTCAGTAGCCCATATCTACGGTCAAAATATTGTAGCGGCGGAATCGCTGACTTCAGCGGTGTCGCCCTGGGCCTTCTCCCCCAAAGATTTAAAGCCCATGATTGATATGGAGTTCGCCTTAGGCGTAAATCGTCCTATCATTCACACTTCTGTACATCAGCCTCTAACCGAAAAAGCGCCGGGCCTGAGCCTGTTTGTATTTGGCCAATACTTCAACCGTCTAGATACTTGGGCAGAATACGCCAAACCTTGGGTAACCTACATTACTCGTAATGCCTATATGCTACAGCAGGGTCGTTTTGCCGCAGATGTCGCCTATTTTTACGGTGAAGAAACCCCACTCACTGCCTTATATAATGACGCACCGCCAACCGATGTCAGTCATCAAAATGGCTTCGATTATGTTAATGCCGACGTTATTTTAGATAAACTAAGCAATGATGGAAGTGCGCTAGTTGTTGCCGATAGCGGCGCACGATATCAGGCTATTTATTTAGGTGGAACTTCGCAATACATGTCGTTGGCGGTATTAGAAAAACTGGCAGCTTTAGTTGAAGGCGGAGCCACTTTAATTGGTCACAAACCTCAGGGTTCCCCCAAACTGACTGACGATCCTGAGCGCTTTAATCAGGTGGCTGATGAATTATGGTCGGGACAGTATGCGAAGCAAGTTGTGCGCGCCGACAATATTCAGCAGGGCCTCGACAAAGTAGGCGTTGCGGCTGATTTTCGCTTTCAAAGTGAGCATAGCGATTCAGTGGTGATGTTTGTGCATCGCACCACTGCCAATAGTGAAATTTATTATTTTACTAACCGCAAAGATAAAACAGAAAAGGGGCAATTTTATTTACGCCAAAGTGGTGTTAAACCGCAATTATTCAATGCGGTCAGCGGTGAGACAAGTTCACTCCCTTATCACACCGAAGGGCAATATACCGTGATTGATTACACTTTAAAAGGTTTCGAATCAGGCTATATCGTATTTGAAAAAGACGCCAATATAATCCCTGTCACGGTAAAACCGGCAAGTAAATTATTGGTTGATCTGGGCAATGAATGGCAAGTGGAGTTTCAAGTTGGTCGAGGGGTACCACTAGGTACGCAATCTTTACTCTTAGGTGATTGGTCACAGAGTGACAATGAAGGGATTAAATATTTCTCTGGCACAGCGAGTTACACCAAAACCCTAAGACTAACCGACGCTCAATTAACCTCAGGCCAAACTATTCTGTTAGATCTCGGGGATGTTTCTGAACTTGCCGAGGTAATAATCAACGGGCAATCAGCAGGAATTGCTTGGACGGCACCCTATCAGCTAGATGTGAAACCCTATTTACGTAAAGGTGAAAACAACATTGAAGTTAAGGTTACCAATTTATGGGTTAATCGCTTAATCGGTGATCAACAAGCTGATGTAAAACAAACCTACACTTTTACCACCATTAATACTTATTTCCCTGACGCCCCGCTGCGCCGCTCAGGTCTACTTGGCCCAGTACAGCTTATCGCCGAGTAAAATTATTGTAAGCACAGCAGGCACCTTAGGGCTGCCTGCATTTTTCCGTTTTAACCTCAATTCTTAAAAATTAGTTTAGGGATACTTATGAATGAATTAACATTATTTGCCTTTCCTGGTGCTTGCTCTAGAGTATCGCTCATATTGCTCGAACAAGCTCATGCAGACTATCAGGTGCATTGGGTACGACTAACAAAAGGTGAACATAAGCGACCAGAATTTTTGGCGATCAATCCCAAAGCCAAGGTACCAGCCCTAAAAATTGGCAATGATATTCTGACCGAAAACCCAGCTATCATCTCTTATATCAATCAGCTCTTCCCATCTGCTCAGTTGCTACCAGTAAGCAATAATGCCTTGACCCAGTTACAGCAACTATCTGATTTATGCTTTTGCTCATCGACTTTACACCCGATGGTAACGCGTTTTTGCAAACCCGAGTTTTTTGCCACCAGTGATGCCATCATTAGTGTAAAACAAAAAGCCCAAGACGCGCTAAACGACGCCTTGGTGTGGGTTGAACAACGTATGGGCCAAGCTGCTTGGTGGTATGGTGAGCAGTGGAGTGCCATGGATGCTTATTTGTTTTGGGTACTCACTCGCCTACAAAGTGCTGATTTTTCGCTGGCTGAATGGCCTAATTTACATCGCTTTGTTCAAGCCATGTTGACTAGGCCAGCTGTGCAACGTGCTTTGGCAAAAGAGCAACAACTGGCTTAAATTTTATTGCAGATTATTTTGTGCATTAGTCACTAATGCACAAAATATTAAGCACACACTTTACTGATAAAACCAAGTATTTCGTCGCTTAGTCGAGTATCAGAGGTGCCAAGGTGGCTGGCTATCGAATAATGGTTGTGGCCCGAAAGCACCATGCAAGCGGGTAACTCGCCTTGTTGGGTTATACGAGCTTGGGCTAAACCCACAAATTCTGCTTGAAAACGGGGTGGATCATACTCAGTACAAGCCATCATTAAGGGCGTCGTGGAATTTACTAATGCTGATAAAGGATGTTTAGCCGCGTAGTCTGCTTGTGGCCCGTAATACAAGGTATCTCTCTCGTCTAATGGGGTAACGCCGTACAAACCTGATAACAAAACCAAGCCTTTAATCGCTGATTCTTCACTATTGTGTTGGTGATAAGTGGCAACATGCACAGCACCTGCAGAGGTACCAATCAAAATAATTTGGCTGGGATCGCCACCATACTGAGCAACATTGGATTTCAGCCAATTAACCACAGCGGCTACATCTTCACCACCACTGGGCCACATAAACTCTGGTGCCAAGCGGTAATTCATCACCACACCAATATAACCTTCGCGGGCAGCAAAGCGCCCTACATTGCTGTTATACCAATCTTGGTTACTGCCTTTATCTCCCTTTAAAAAACCACCACCGTGTACAAATACCACTACTGGTTTCAACTGAGCATGGCTGCTGGCTGAAGCATAAATATCCAATACCTGACGTTCATGCTGACCATAAGCCACATCGGTAGCAATTGCAGGTTGAGCCTTAACTAGCAACAGCTGTTCTTGTGCAAAAATAGACCTTAAGGCCTCTAGCACTGGTGGTCCCATTTCCCGTCCTAAGGCGGTAATGGCTTGTTTGGTTTGATTATTTTGCATGACGAGAACTCGAGTTGGCAAAGTGGTTTTAAATACCTCGCCAGTTTAGCGAGGTATTTGCTTTAACAGTGATTAGGCTTCGTCAGCTATGGTATTGCTGAGTATGCCCATAGGACCAATTTCTATTTCGATAGTATCACCGGCCTTCATCCACACTGGTGGGGTGCGTTTTGCACCTACGCCACCCGGAGTACCACTGGCAATCACATCACCAGGGCGCAATTCAGTAAAATTGGAGATATAAGCAATCACTGTGGCGATGGGGAAAATCATATCTTTAATCGGTTGTTCCTGCATCACTTTGCCATTTAGGCGGGTGGTGACATTAACATTAGACAAATCACCCGCTTCATCTGGGGTGATCATATAAGGGCCAAAGGGACCTGTAGTTGGGAAGTTTTTGCCCGGAATAAACTGGCGAGTATGCCACTGCCAATCACGTACCGAGGCATCGTTAAAACAAGCATAACCGGCCACATGGCCCATGGCATCTGTTTCACTGATGTAACGCCCACCTTTTCCAATAATCACCGCCAGCTCACCTTCATAATCAAGCTGGGTAGAAACTTTCGGCACTAAGATATCACTACCATGGGGCAATAGAGTGTCAGCAAAACGGGTAAAAATTGACGGAAAATCCGTTGCGGCACGATTGGTTTCTTGGCGATGACTTTCGTAGTTATGCCCTACACAGAAGATTTTATCTGGATTAGGGATGACGGGTAACAAACTCACCTCTGCTAATGCATAGCTTTGGCCATTAACACGTGACGTTAAGTTGTTATCACCAATCGCCGATTTGAGATCGTCGCTGCCTGTACCTAGTTGATAAATGGTTTCACCCTCAAGTCGCCCAAAAGCGGGAGTGCCATCGGACTGTAAAAAACTGATATATTTCATGATAATTATTCCTAGTAAAGCTTAAGAAAGCGTTTCGGCTTTCCAGTCACGATAAAATTTAAAATTGGCTTCAGCGATTTTCAGACCATCAAAGTCTTTGTCTGAAACGCCCCATTGATCGATGCGATTGGCTGGCCATGTCCAATCGTCTGGCTCGCCAACTTTATAATCTGCTGGCACTTTGTTGACTGCGGTAGAGAACTCCACCACCGCGCCATAAGGAGCAATAAAGTAGGCGTAGACATTATCACCAGGACCATGACGACCCGGCCCCCAAGCTGGGGTAAATTGATGATCACGCAAACGGCCTATGCCACGCATAACGGCATCAACATCTTGCATTTCAAAGGCAATATGATTCAGCGAGCTAAAACCCGCTCGAGCAAAGGCAGTGCTATGGTGTGAATCGTTGCAGCGCACAAACACCATACCTTTGGTGCGGTCAGATACCGTGAAACCTAAGACGTCTTCTACTAAATGACCGCTAGCTTCCGCATCGGCAGCATTAAATACCACGTGAGTTAATTTAGTCGGTAAGTCTTTGTCTTCAATAGGCGCTACTTCTTCACTGCCTACTAAAAAGCGCAATAACTCACCTTCTTTCAGTTCAACAATAATGCCTTTACCACCACCTAAATCCATTGATTCAACCGATTTCGTAGCCAAACCACTGGCAGCCACTCGTTGTTTTAACGCGTCGAGCTCATGTTGTTCACATACAAAGGTGACACTGCGCACATAGCTTTTTTCACCCTCTTCAAAGGCGACGAGATAGGGAAAACTACCTGAGCCACGTAAATAATGGGTATTATTTTTGACGCCGGCCGGGGCAATTTTCCAAATGTTCAACATAAAATCTGCTGCTTCTGCGGCCTTAGGCATCACCATTTCTATACTGCGTAATTTCATTTCACTCTCCGCAATGTAAGTTTGCCGACATAATACCCGCTATTGCGCAGGCTTCGTCTACTTCGCCAGTATCACCACTGATACCAATAGCGCCGATGATCTCACCACTGGCATCTTTAATCAGATTGCCCCCCGGTGAATAGGGAAGGTCCACACCTGGGATACTAGTTATGCTGGCAAAAAAAGTCGGATTTTTTGCTGCCCGCTCAGCCATAACGCGGGTATCAACACCCATGCCTAACGCGCCCATGGCTTTGGCTTTAGCGATGTCATGACGATACAAGCTGGCTTTATCTTCGCGGCGAAAAGCCACGGGGTGACCACCTGCATCTAGTACTATTACCGCTAAGGATTTAGCCTTACGTGCTCGCGCTTCAGCGATAGCACCGGTAATAATCAAATCGGCCTGAACTAAGCTCACGTTCATGCTATTTGCTCCTGTATTGTATTAGTTGCGCTTAATTGCTGACTTAATGAAATAAGCAGTGTGTCCACATCATGTCCTGCCGTGCCATAGACATAGAAATCTGGTCTCACTAACACCGCTTGCACCTGGCAATCTGCTAACCACTGAGTAATCGGGTTATGGCAACCCAAATCCTCGGCATTGTAAATTTGCAGGTCAACATTAGTCAGATAGCTCTGCTTAGTGTCTTGGGCGCTGGTTAATATTGCGCCATTTTTGACAAACAGCTTCCACTGTCCGGGGGCGATATCGTCTAACAGCTTTTCTTTACCTTCGATGGTCAACCTTGGCTGGATAAAGCGCACCCCCGCTTTGATTGTTCTCGTCGCGACTATGCCACTTTGAATGGGTGGGATAAGTTCAGCCGCCGTCGTAGGTAATTCATTACGGCGCACTTTTTCGCGGATATCAGCATCTCGAAGGGCTGCTTGTTGCTGGTCAAGTATACAAATATAGCGCCCTGCATTGACGGCTGCAGTGATCACAGCCCGTACATGGGGATCACGCTCTGGTTGGTAACTATCCAAAATACTGGCATCAGCCTGATGATTTAATATCATCGCCATTTTCCAACTAAGATTTGCCACATCACGAAAACCGTGACACATACCTTGACCGAAAAACGGTGGGGTTTGATGGGCTGCATCGCCAGCTAAAAACACCTTGCCCTGCTGCCACTGTTTTGCCACTAAACCATGAAAACGATAGGTTGAAGCGCGCACGATTTTATGTGGCACACCGTCTAAATAAGGTGCCAGTAATTCGGCCACTTTTTGTGGCTTCATCATCTCCTTATCATTTTCGCCGGGTAATAACATCAGCTCCCAACGACGGTGATTACCCCGCCCCGGCACAATAGTCGCAGGGCGTTTAGGATCACACATCATAATAGATAATTGTTGCAGATTGGCACCCGCCGGAACGCCGTTTAAATCCGGAAATTGCACATCGCCATCGACTTCAGCATCGACTACTAACCAAGGCTCTTCAAAATCTAAATCATCTAATTCAATACCAAGGTCCTTACGCACTGAACTCCGGGCTCCATCACACGCTATTACCCAGCGAGCCTTAATCTGATAAGCCTGTTGGTCACCAACTAAATTTATACTGACATGATTGTCCTGTTGTTCAACACCAACGCATTCGGTGCCTAAACGTAATTCAACATTAGGATAAGCACCAAGCGCATCACGCAAGTGGTCTTCTAGTTCAGGCTGATAAAAAAAGTAATCGTTGGACCAGCCATAGGGGCGAGGTTTGTCTACCGTGCCCATATAGCGAATAACACCATGGTCGGCGCCAATATGCAGATGGCCTTCGGTATCGCGCATGTCGGGTAAAACCTTGTCTGCAATACCAACGGCTTGCAGCAAACGCACCATTTCATGGTCTAAATGTACCGCCCGTGGAAGTGGGAATGGCTGTGCTTCTTTTTCAACAATCAGGGTCTTAATCCCTGCTTTTCCTAATAAATTGGCCGCAAAAGCCCCTACCGGGCCGCCGCCGATAATCGCAACATCGAACATAGCTTTACCTTTTATTGGCTGGAGGCGTGTTTTTGCTCAGGTGTTTTGTATAACTTTCCACCTTGCATGATCATGGCCAGACGATTTTTGTCTTGCATGATACGAACGTCCTTGGTCGGGTCGCCATCAACCAATAATAAGTCAGCTAAGTAACCCGTTTTAATCAAGCCAAGTTCATCGCCCATGCCCATAATTTGACCACCTAAGGCGGTAGCAGCATGTAAAACTTCGGCTGGGGTATAACCAAAATGCTCAACCCATAATTCAAGGTCACGGGCATTACGACCATTAGGGTTAAAGGGAAATCCGTAATCACCACCCGGTAATAAACGAATACCTTTAGCACGTAATTTGGGTACTAAGGCTTTTTGCGTGGCAAGTACTAAAGCTGCATCCGCTTTCATATGGCTCATGTCCATATGGGGCGGTGGCTTAGCATCTAAAGTGGCTTGCACTATGCCTATGGTCGGCGCAACAAAAATCTCATCTTTGTGCGCTGCCAACATCTCAATGGCTTCATCATCGGCATAGGTACAGTGATAAAGTACTCTGAAACCGGCTTTTACGCCGATCTTAACTGCTTCTTTAGCGTGGGCATGGCCGGTCAACCAAACGTTTGATTCGCGGGCTTGTTCACCTGCGGCCATCAATTCTTCTTCGCTATAAAGTAATTCTAAGGAGGCGCCGGGCTTAAGTGCACTTTCACCAGAAATCAGAAATTTCACCGCTTTAGCGCCAAGTTCTGCGCAATCTTTCACAAAAGCTTTCATGCCTTCTGGTCCGCGAACATGCTCTTCCACTTTACCTGGGTCTAGTTCCGATTCATTGGGTGGCTCACGCTCTACTGACGAGGGAATAAGGCGTGGTCCGGGCATGCCGCCTGACTCAATATGTTTATTTAAACTGATTTCTAAGGTTTTGCTTAAGGCACCAGC
>NZ_JANQVQ010000208.1 GCF_030730205.1 Paraglaciecola sp. | reverse complement strand
GATAGTGTTGTTTTAGCATTGACATGTGAAATTTCACATATATTATATTTCACATGTGTTTTTTGAAGCTAGTGAAATATGAGTCCACTACAATTTTTCAAATGTATGTCTGATGACACCAGATTAAAATCTGTTCTGATCATAAATCAACTCGAAGAGGCTTGCGTGTGTGACCTGATGGCTGCGCTTGAACTTGACCAGCCGAAAGTATCCCGCCATTTAGCTGAACTACGTAAATGCAATATTTTGCAGGACGAGCGTCGCGGAAAATGGGTGTATTACCAGCTTCACAAGCAGTTACCTGATTGGGCTAAAGAGGTTATCAGCCATACGGCTGACAATAACAATGACTATTTTTCCGAGGCTTTATTAAAACTGAGCACATCCAAACAACACGTTTTATCCTGCTAATGACTAGGAACATACATGAAAATTCTTTATATCTGCACCCATAACCGTTGTAGAAGCATTTTATCGGAAGCCATCACAAACCATGTTGCTGGCGATCGTATTATTGCAAAAAGTGCCGGAAGTCAGCCTTCGGGTGAGGTTCATCCACTTTCTATTCATTATCTAAAAGAGGCCAACATTTCTGTTGATGGCCTGCAAAGTCAGTCATGGAACGAGTTTGAGGATTTCAAACCTGACGTGGTTGTGACTGTTTGTGACTCTGCTGCCGCAGAAGCCTGTCCTCTTTGGTTTGGTCATTCTGTCAAGGTCCATTGGGGGCTGGCCGACCCGTCTAAAATCGAAGGGACTGAAGAAGAAAAAGCGCAAGGCTTCCGAGCGTGTATAGCCGAAATTACTGAACGGGTTAACAAGTTAGTTCTAATTGCTGAGAAAAACCTTGCTCCAGCCGAATATAAAACCGAATTAGCTAAATTAGGAGCACAGTAGGTAATGAGCCAGGTCATCACCTTACCGAATATCGATGAAACGCAGTTTGATATTCCAACGTTTGATAAGTGCCAGAGCACACCAAGTGACCACGCACCGCGTATTCTTTTGCTTTACGGCTCTTTACGTAAACGCTCATTCAGTCGCTTAGTGGTTGAAGAGTGTGCCCGACTGCTAACGCGAATGGGCGCAGATGTAAAAATATTTAATCCCGAAGGACTGCCACAAAGTGACACAGAAGATGAAAATCACCCCAAGGTGAAAGAACTCAGAGAACTCATGATGTGGTCAGAGGGGCAAGTGTGGTGTTCACCTGAGCGTCATGGCTCAATGACCAGTATTTTTAAAAGTCAGATTGACTGGGTGCCTCTGAGTATAGGTTCCGTGCGTCCCACGCAAGGGAAAACACTCGCTGTAATGCAGGTATGTGGCGGTTCACAGTCGTTTAATGTGGTAAATCAGTTACGTGTTCTTGGTCGTTGGATGCGTATGGTTACTATCCCAAATCAGTCCAGCGTAGCGAAAGCGTTTCTTGAGTTTGACGAAAACGACAAGATGAAGCCCTCCTCCTATTACAATCGCATTGTTGATGTAATGGAAGAGCTGATGAAGTTCACATTATTGCTCAGAAACAATAAAGACTATTTCGTAGACAGATATTCTGAGCGTGTTGAATCGGCTGAGCAGTTAAGCCAGCGCGTGAATCAGCGTTCAATTTAAGGAGGATTTATGGGTACATTTGAACGCTATTTATCGGTATGGGTGGGTATTGCTATTGTGGTTGGTATCTTCCTTGGCAGTGTCGCGCCAGATGTGTTTGCTGTGATAGCCAGTATTGAATACGCGCATGTTAATTTAGTCATAGCGGTGCTTATCTGGTTAATGATTTACCCTATGATGGTACAGATTGATTTTTCGTCGCTAAAAGATGTGGGTAAGAAACCCAAAGGCCTTGCCCTTACTCTGGTAATTAATTGGTTAATTAAGCCATTCACAATGGCGTTTCTGGGCTGGTTGTTCTTTAAAGGGGTGTTTGCCGACTGGGTTGATCCACAAACGGCAACTGAATACATCGCAGGCATGATATTACTCGGCGTTGCGCCTTGTACTGCTATGGTGTTTGTTTGGAGTCAGCTCACCAAAGGGGATGCCAACTACACACTGGTGCAGGTATCTATCAATGACATTATCATGATTTTCGCCTTTGCGCCGATTACCGGAATGTTATTGGGTGTAACTGATATTACCGTGCCGTGGGATACCTTATTCCTGTCAGTGGTATTGTATGTGCTTATTCCCCTCGTTGCGGGTGTATTAACCCGTAAAAAACTGGATAAAGCAGATGATCATTCAGGGCTAAATCAGTTTTTAGCAACGATGAAGCCTTGGTCAATCATCGGCTTACTGGCAACCGTGGTTTTACTGTTTGGCTTTCAGTCAGAGACGATATTGGCGAAACCACAGGCGATTGTGCTAATTGCCATTCCACTGTTGATTCAAACCTATGGAATCTTTGCCATCGCTTATTTCATGGCAAAGCAGATGAAGTTGCCACACAACATTGCAGCACCTGCCTGCATGATTGGCACCTCTAATTTTTTTGAGCTGGCCGTTGCCGTGGCGATTTCATTATTTGGTCTGCATTCGGGCGCTGCACTGGCAACTGTTGTGGGTGTGTTGGTGGAAGTTCCCGTCATGCTGTCCCTGGTATGGTTTGCCAACCGCACGCGTCATTGGTTCGT
>NZ_JANQVQ010000207.1 GCF_030730205.1 Paraglaciecola sp. | reverse complement strand
ATCCGTGACTGGTCGAAAACTGCTCGCATGGAGTTTAATACTGCCCTTTGTTCCATTTGCAGTTATGGCAAATTATGCAGGTATTTTAATGTACGCTGGGGCCTTGACGGTAATCGGATGGGCAGTATCTGAATTACCGACATCTGTGGTTTAAATACAAAGTTACAGGGCTCCTAATCGTAACAACTTATTGTATAAAAGAAACACAACATACCCGAATATAAGACCCAACAACCGCTTTCAAACGCCACATTGAGCGACTTTGACGTGCTGCGGGGATATGTATTCTCTTATTGAAAGGCGAGGACTGAGCATGAGTCGCAAAATCCTTCACGTCTAAAAGCGTTTTGCTATTTGCCTTATTGGGTAAGTGTTATTACAGGCACTTGTAAGCGAGTAAAGCTAACCCTAGCTCAGTTAACCGATACTACTGTAACTTGCTGTTAGGTTTATCTGGGGTTGTCACTTTAATTAAGCTGGCGACTAATGTTGGTTCTTAATTACGTTCACGAAATGATTTACGGTCTTTTAAAGATAATAGGCTTGGAATTTACTCTCGATCTAACCCTCGTTTTTGTTCAAATAAAGAGAGCTAGGGGGTTAGAGCTGATGAAATATCTACATTGGACCTGAAACAATCAATTAAATCAAAATCAGGGAACTATAGATCGCTCATTGTTACCGTTTTACCTGATATGTTTTTTGGTCCGCTATGGGCGTGAACCCGAAGTTACCAATAGCAATACGCAATTACTGCTGACACAACCTCCTAATTCAAACCAAACAACCTTGCTGTCCGTTTTATGAAAAACCCATGCCTTCAGATGAACTTAATAAGCAAATAATTTATCGCGCAAGCCACTTGTTTAACCTGAGTTACAAACGCCAATAGGCTCGTAAACGACTTCCCTCGTGGTAAGCCCAAGTAAAGAGTGGTTAAGCACGCCTACTCAATAACTTAATCCATAACCAAAGGGATAGAGTGTGTCTTTTTCAGGGTAACCCGGTACATCAGGTTGCTGATCGATAATCGCTTCAGCGCTATTCGCTAAGGCAAAGGGTAACTTGCCTTGTGGCTTAAACTTACCGCTGATGACATCCAATAGTGCCGCATCCGACACGCCAAAAGTAGCCAGTATTCCGCCCGCTTGCTGTAAACCGCTAGCGGCATCTAAGACAAAAGGTTGTCTAAAATTGATGGCAAGAATGGTTTTCTGTGCTGACACGTCTTGCATGACTTGCTGAATGTCACTTAGGCTAGGACTAACATGCCATGACTTTGCCTTGGCCATATCAGAAAAAGCCAGAAAATTGAGCTCATCAGGATCTGCGCCTCCCACAAATAAATTGGGCGCAGCCCCTCGGTTATCAACCAGTACCCGAATAAGTGCATAGTCTGCTTGCTTGGCAGAAGAATGAGTACCACCTTCGACAAATCCAGCAGTAGCACTATCACCTGCAATCACTTTAAAACCTGCGGCTTGGGCCGCTTTAACATTGATGCCCATGGTATAGAGCGTCAGCGGTTTCTCTGCTGAGCTTACCAACGGCAAGATATGTTGTGGATTGGCTAACAGCACAATGGATTTACGCTGTGCGTAATCGGCCACGGCTTGAAACTCGGCATTACCTAGGATTTTGTCGGCACGGTCGGCATCAACATAGGCATTTTCAAACAATCCAAGCTGAAACTGTTCTATTAACAGTCTCACTACTGATTGGTCGATACGTGATTCAGACAACAAGTTTTTTTCAACTAACTGCACAATCATTGAGGCATCTTTGAAACCCGACAGCACATCCGAACCCGCTGCTATGGTCATTGCCACTCGCTCTGCCTCGGTTTTATCCTCAACTCCCCAAGGGGTTCGAGTGATAATGCCGGTATCTGTATTCACATACCCCTTAAAATGCATCTGTTCACGTAACAAATCGGAAACTACGCCTTTAGAGAAAGACATACCGACATCGTTAGCTTGTAGGTTTTGTCCAAGTGGAATGCCGTAAGAAGGCATCATTGAACCGGCACCCGCTTCAATGGCAGCTTTAAAAGGCTTAAGGTGATAGGCAAAATTATCACCAGGATAAGTTTGATTTTTACCAAAATCATAATGGGGATCACCGCCATTTTCTTGCGGTCCACCACCCGGAAAATGTTTAATGGTCAGTGCAATGCTGTTGCTGGAGACTTGTTCACCTTGTAAACCACTAATTAAGGTTCGAATAATATCTGAGGTCAGCTCAGCATCTTCAGAAAAGGTTTCGTGTATGCGATGCCAGCGTGGCTCGGTTGCTAAATCCACCATGTAGCCGTACATGCTGCGTAAACCAATGGCATGCCATTCTTTATTCATGATTTGCGCAAACTGCTTGATTAACGCCATGTCACGAGTAGCGGCGAGCCCAGCTTCTTTCGGCCAAGCAGAAAATGCTCCGTTACTCACATTAATGCCTGCCTTTGAATTGGGATCAAGATGGTTGCGCGCATTTGACTTAAATAACAGTGGAATACCATGCACAGTGGACTCGGCCATGGTCTGCATCGTGTTCATATATTGCGCAGCTTGTTTAACCGTAATTTGATAACCACTGCGCCCCGCTGGCCCCTCGTTTAGCGGAAACTCAACAACGGGGTTACGAAAAATAAACCGTGTCAT
>NZ_JANQVQ010000206.1:12534-40739 GCF_030730205.1 Paraglaciecola sp. | reverse complement strand
AAATGTGTGATTTAAGATTGTTTGAAATATAAACAAAAAAAACACTTGCATGATTATTTATACAGTACTACTGTATACAAAACCACTGTATAAATAATCACTAGTAGGTAAACTTATGGCAAAGTTACATGCATTATCAACCCAATCTCAACGAAGCACCGTTGTGCAACAAATTGTTGCGCCGCAGTTTAGTTTACAAAGCCAAGGGCTAAACCAACAGAAGTGGACCTATTTACTGGCTAACCATATTCAATTCAATGAAAAAGCTGACTTTGTGATTAAGTTACCCAAACCACAAACCGTGACTTTAAAAGAGTGGTTAGAAAAAATTATTACTAGTGGCCAATGTAATTTGTTATTTGTTGAACAACTCAGTATCGATGAAATTGCCCATCACCGCATTCAACAGCTTTGTGCTATGCACAATGTGACCTTAATCAATTTGTTACCCAACAAAAAAACCAGCGCGCAAATTGTTCAAGGGCCTTGGTAAGCATTATCTGCACTAAGTTCTGCTGTTGTTTGTTTATTCGCTTAGTTAAAATACTGCAACTGAGTTTTTAGAAGATACCTTATGCAGTCTTTAGTTAGCCCTTGTTATTGTGGTAATGAGCAAGATTTTGGCTCTTGTTGCGAGCCACTTTTATCAGGTAAACAGGTTGCCAAAAGTGCCGAAGCCTTAATGCGCTCGCGGTTTTGTGCTTACCGCTTACAAAACTACGAATATGTTCTCGCCACTTACGCACAAGCGCAACAAAAACATCTGAATATACATGATATCGCGCAGGGGGCGGCGGACACTGCATGGCTGCGTTTAGTGGTAGTTAAAACCCAGCAAAAACAAACTACGGCTAAGGTAGAGTTTCGAGCCTACTATCAAGTAGAAACGCAGTATTATCTGATGCATGAGACGTCTGATTTTATCCAGCAAGACCAAAAGTGGTATTACACCTCTGGCATAATGCATCAAGACTCGGGCCCATACATGCAGCAACGCAATGATGTGTGTTTGTGCGGCAGTGGTAAAAAATTCAAAAAATGTTGTTCTGGTTTATAGCGTTTAATAGTTTAACCGTTTGGGACTTTTTGTAAGTATTGCTGCTATTTTTAAGCTTTAACCCTTGTTACTTTGCGTTTGTTGGCCGGCTCCTGAGCCAAAGTGCTAGATTCTATCATGCTGAATTATGTAGCCTAAGTGCTTGATTTTAAATATAGGTAGATTCACCACGTTGCTATTAAGGACTACGCTAGACCTGTTTAAGTTTTAGCCTTGAGAAGGTTTGAATTTAACTCGAACACTAAGCAAATATTAAGCTGAGTAAACTAATTTGCTTGTTAATGCGTATAATGACTGTTGCATCTAATCCCTAACTAGGCAACCTTTTCGCCTCAACGCACGAGCTGTAGAAATTATTATGGATCTTATTTTTTTCGACTTAGATGGCACACTGTTAAACGATGCATCTGAAATATCGACATTTACCAAAGACACCCTCAACCTGCTAAAAGATAAAAATATTGCTTATACGGTAGCCACCGGACGCACAATGCTTTCAGCTCAGCGCATCATAGATGGGCATTATTTCGACTTACCGCAAATATACAATAATGGCGTTACCGTTTGGGATCCTAAAGTCCAGCGATTGACTTTTGAAAATTTGCTCAGTCAATCAGAAATCACCACCATTGTCGATTGCGCCCTATCACAAGGTATCGCTCCTTTTGTTAACGCCATTGATGCGCCAAGTAAAATTGAGCATCATCATTATATTTTCCACGCTGAGACACGCCACGAAGTAGAACGAGAACTCATTCGTAAGTTTTTTTCTCAAACTGATGCAAAGCTTCTACCTTTACATGCCCTACCTAGCAACAGTCATGTAACCAATATCAGTATGATTGGCAAAGCAGATATCATCAGTAAGATGTGGCAAGAACTTAATACCCATACGAATTTAATTGCTTATTCAGGCCCAGCGCTTGAAGGTAGAGGTTATCGTTGGATGGATGTGCATCACTGTCTTGCTAACAAAGGTAGTGCGGTAACAAACTTAAAAAAGCAATTAGGTGCCAGCAACGTTATTTGTTTTGGCGATGGTGATAACGACCTGAGCATGTTTGCTTTAGCGGATGAAAGTTATGCGCCTGAAAATGCCCGAGACGAAGTCAAACAATCGGCAAGCGGTGTTATTGGTCACAATCATAAAGATGGTATCGCGCACTTTTTACGCGAACGCTTTTCATTGTAAGAGCCTAATAAATTTTTAAGGAATCATTGTCGTTTTCTAGGGCTTGCTGACCTTTAAAAGCAAAATGGCGGCATCTTAAACCCAAAACAGGCTCACTGGTGTATTGGCCAACTGCAAAAGAGCGGTGGCTAAGCACAGAGCCTTCCTCAACACCGAGGTGAGTCGGCCCTTGTGTCATTTTTGTTTATCTGAAGCGCGTTTTTTTGTCGCCCACTAGACCTGCAAACATCGGCGGTGCCTCATGGAAACACTGGCTGCTGCAACCATGCACATAAAAGTTCAACAAGTCATCTATAGTGTTTAAAGCTGGGTTTACCACTTACTGAACTTTGGATAAGCCGCGGCTCTCAATAACGCTCTTATTGCGCTTAGCAGCGCTGGGGTTTCTAGCAATAGTCAGCTATTTCGTACGAAATCCAGCCCTACTATCCACAAAACTTTCGTCACCGAGTGAATATCAGCTCGGGTAGAAACCGCTAATCTTTCGTTTGTAATTGAAGTTATAACGACACTTCTTATCCAGAGTTCGGGTTACTTTTGCATTTATTTTATCAATTAACGGCTATTGATAAGATAAAGTGTCACAAATAATTTTCCCTCTTTAAAGTTAAGGCTTTCTTGAACTTAAAATAAGAGGTGTGTATGAATTTTGCAGAATTTGCGGCATCACGAAAGAGCGTGCGTGGTTTTACTAAACAAGCCGTTACTAAAGAAGTCGTTGATGCTGTTATTAACGCCGCGAAATGGGCGCCCTCTTCTTACAATACCCAAACCTGGCGCATTCATGCTGTTACAGGGGAGGTTCTTGATAAAATCCGCGAGGGTAATACCAATAATACGCTAGCAGGGAAACCTAATGTTCGGGATTTTCCCTACAAAGAAGACTATCAAGGTATTCACAGACAACGACAAATCGATGTCGCAGTACAATTGTTTGAAGTCATGGGAATTAGCAGAGAAGACAAAGAAAAGCGCATGGACTGGATGATGAGAGGTTTTCGGCAGTTTGATGCCCCAGTATCATTGGTACTAACTTACGATAAAGAATTAGAGCCTGCGGGTATCACCCAATTTGGTTTAGGCTCTTTAGCCTATGGAATAGTACTGGCGGCATGGGATCTTGGCCTTGGCTGTGTCATTAATGGTCAAGGTATTATGCAATCAGATGTTGTACATCAACATGCGCAAATTCCTGACAATGAAGCCATTATGATTTGTATCGCAATGGGTTACCCTGACGAGAATTTTCCAGCCAATGATGTTCGCTCTACTCGAGCCGATAATAAAGACTTTGTTACTTATCACGGCTTCTAACTGTTTATTTTAATTAAATAAGCAAAACCCGGCCCTCTAGGGTCCGAACATCTAAAGTCCGATTATCTGCTTTAGTCTGCCCTTTTTTGCAAATCTCAAGACGGCTAAGGTAGATAACCTGCAGAATGCAATCTGATTAACTACAGGAGCTCATATGTTCTTTGAAGACTTTTATCCTGGGCAAACAGCTCAGTTTGGTGCTTATTTAGTGACCGAAGCCGAAATCAAAGAATTTGCCGGTAAATATGATCCGCAATTTTTTCATCTCGACAACGAAGCAGCAAAACACTCTTTATTTGGCGGCTTGTGCGCAAGTGGTTGGCACACTGCGTCGATGTTTATGCGAATGTTAATTGATAGTTTGCCAGAAAAACATGGTTCACTCGGTTCGCCAGGTATTAATAATCTCAGGTGGTTACACCCTGTTTATCCAGGCTATATACTAAATGTGAAAAGCACGGTAAGCGAATGTAGGTTGACAGAAAGTAAGCCAGGAGTTGGTTTAGTTTGCATGAATTACCAAGTATTAAATCAAGATGGGCTTATTGTCATGAGCTTAGAATCTAAGGCCTTTTTCAAATGTAAAAATATCTAGTTTTTCTTGAGCTGATTCAAAAAACAAAAAAGTAACATTTTTTACCTCAATCATGAAAGTAAGTCCGTAACTGAATACGACGCTTTTGTCTTTGTTCGCAGAGTGTCCTTCCAACCAAACGTGTTAATCGTTTAAGGTGTTGTTTATAGTTGTTAGACAAAAGGTCATTGAGGATATAATCTAACAATATCGCCGGTATGTTAGGTTGAATATCATTCGTTATTCATGCTTGTTTTTATTATTTTTTAGTTTTTGCTGCATCAGCAAAACTATTGAGTTGTCTGCGGTTTCTGACGAATTTTTCATCAATGAGCACCTTGATTTTCTTCAATCGAATGATGAAAATTTAACTTTCGAACAAGTCTTTCAACAATATCAACTCAGTAGTTTTTCACATAAGCAAAATAGCAAGGTCAGTTTCGGCTTTACCAGCGATGTGGTGTGGGCGTCAGTATCAATAACTAATTCTAGTGCTGATAGCATTAAGAAAGTGTTTTACATTGATAGTGCTTGGTTAGATCGCGGCGATTTTTATTTTATACGCCACAACGCCCTAGTGAAGCAAAACTCAATTGGCGATACATTGCCTTTTGCCGAAAGACCAAATCGCACCCGCATGATGACGCAACAATATGTGTTTGAGCCAGGCACTACCGATGTGATTATGCGCTTTAAGTCAAACGATCCTCTACTGATCCCTATTTATTTGACCGACGAGAGTCTAGTTCAAAACAATGTTGCTTTATCCAGCTACTTCTATGGTTTTCTATATGGCGCATTTTTTATATTGTTGATTTATAACATCGCGCTTTCTGTTGGTCTAAAGGACGTTCGCTACGTCTTTTATTCCTTGTATCTACTGTCTTTTTTAAGCCTCAACATTGCGTACACTGGCCATGGATTTAAGTATATTTGGCCGGATAATTTGTATGTCCAAAGTTGGGCAATGATCATCTTTTTATACTTTTACATCATATTTGCAATCGCCTTTTGCTTTGAATTCCTTAAATTAAAGGTATTCACGCCCCGCTTATACAAGCTTAAAATCTGGATTTATGCGGCTTTGATTATCATAGGCGGTTCGTTATTTATCACCGGTAAGCAACTTCTTGCCGTGCATATTGGAGTGATATTAACCTCACTGTTGGTCGTTGTTTTTATATCTTTAGGGTTTGTAACCTTTAAATCTAACCACCGTGTCGTGCAATTTTTTATTCCCGCCGTTTTAATGGGAGCTGGTGGCGCGGCTATTTCGGCAGCAACAACGTGGGGGATCATTTCATACAATGCCATGTTATTTCACAGTATTGAAATCGGTATGCTGATAGAGATGTTCATTTTTGCTTTAGCCTTGGCATTTGATTTAAAAGAAGTGAATAAAGCTCGCCTAATTGCAGAAGTAGACGCTCAATTTGATCATCTAACCGCTTTGTATAACCGGCGAGCTTTTAGCTCTGTTGCAAACAACCAATGGCATTTAAATCTCAGACTTCACAAAAACATGTCGATGATTTTGCTGGATATCGACTGGTTTAAAAAAATTAATGATGACCATGGCCATGCAGCGGGCGACGCAGTCCTGAAAAAAGTAGCCTCAATCTTAAAAAATAAGGTTCGAAAAAGTGATGTTTTAGCTCGCTGGGGTGGAGAAGAATTTATTATATTCTTGCCGAATACCAACAAGGTAGCAGCTACTGGGCTTGCAAATACCTTACGGGAAGACATTCAAGCTCTGCGCGTTATTCATGATGGTCAGTCGCTTACGGTGACTGCAAGTTTTGGTGTGGCTGGCTATGTTAATCACTTAAGCCGACTTGAAGAGTTAATCAAACTTGCCGATGTGGCGTTATACCAAGCAAAAGATAGCGGTCGCAATACCGTCTTCGAACTACCCGACGAACCTGATAACTCACCACAATGCATCACGCCACATTAGAGTTAAAATCTTAAGTTTCGTGTTATTAACATCGTGTTGTAAACCTATACCCCGTTAATTAAAGGTGAAACGCTCGACTAAACCCTCTTTGCCAGCCCCAACACAGCCTAGTTTGTCATCACAACTTAAACTCCAGATATTATTTGTACTCAAAGAGGTCCAAGTATCAGCGTCTTCTTGCCACAGGCTGACGCCTTGAGGATTAGAAATTAGTACATGCGTGGTATTGTTTGTCGTTATTAGCGCTGAGCCATAAATTGCTCCTTTGAGAGGAACAATTGGTAGGTCATACCACACATGCGTATCTAGGTTGTAGCGCTTCGCTACAGCAGGCTGTTGTTCTGTTTTCAAACTACCACCAAAGGCATACAGCCATGGTCCACTCTGTTGCACACTGAATATACCTGCGGCTTCGCCTCCCCCAAAAGGAGTATCAATAATTTGCCATGTTTTTTCTTCTTTCACTAAAATACGCGGATTTTGGGTATTGCCGGTACCGATATAGATAGTTTTATTTTGCCCTTGATTTATACACGTGCCGCTTGAAGCAAAACCACCCTCATTGGCTTGCGCCGCAAAAGGTAGACTTTGCCTTTGCCACGTTGCCCCGCCATCCTGAGTGGCCAAAATAAATAAACCTGTCTTATCAGAATCACCATATAACCAAGCCTGTTGCACAGAGCTAAAGTGCAAACAATCATAAAAGGTCTCTGGCGCCATGCCTTGTGCTTGAAGTTGCCAATTAGCTAATGTGCTATCACTGCGATAAACACGGGATGCAGCCCCCTCACCCGCACTCATTATTACCACTGAACCATCTTCTAAGGGCTGAATATCCCGAAATTGCAGGCTCTGAGTCTCTGCAGGGCCCGCAACTTTCTGCCAATGAATACCATTATCTTGACTATGAAAAATACCTCCCTGCGTACCACTTGCCCATATTGAAGGCCCAATACGATGAACAGCCTGAAAATCAACCGTAGGATCAAGCGTACTAACCGTGCCAGCACTGACGCTACAGCCAAAGACAACACTGACAATACATAGTGACTTTTTAAACATGAGGTATTCTTAATTATTTACGATGAAGCAACACCTTACCTCATAATAGCAATGAAGATAAGGCACTTAATACAAGGCCATACGATCGTTAGCCAACATAAAATAACTCAAGCAAAAGCCTAAGCTATTTATCAAAGTTACCTTGCTTTATGCGCCAAAGGGGTGATGTTCTTGCCAATGACGAGCAATTTCTTCCCGGGTACATAACCATACCCTGTCATGGCTTTGCACATATTCAATAAAACGCTGTAATGCTGCCATCCGCGCAGGTCGGCCAACGATACGACAATGTAAACCAATTGATAACATCTTAGGTGCAACGTCGCCCTCAGCATACAAAACATCAAAAGCGTCTTTAAGGTACTGATAAAACTGCTCTCCACTATTAAAACCTTGCGGCGTAGCAAAGCGCATATCATTCGTATCCAAGGTATAAGGTACAATTAATAAGGGTTTATCGTGTTGGGTATCGTAATAGGGTAAATCATCAGCATACGAGTCAGCACAGTAGAGAATATCGTCTCGCTCAGACAACAGTTTTAATGTGTTGGGGCTGGTGCGGCCGGTATACCAGCCTGCGGGTTTACTGCCGGTGATTGCCTGATGAAGCTGAATAGCGGCATGGATCATTTTCTTTTCTTGCGCTTCAGGCATATTTTGAAAGTGGATCCAGCGCATGGCGTGACTGGCGATTTCCCAATTTGCACTTAACATAGCGGCCACGGCTTCAGGGTTTCGTTGCAAAGCCATCGTCACACCAAATACCGTTATCGGTAACTTATACTGTTCAAACAAGCGATGTAAGCGCCAAAAACCGACGCGACTGCCATATTCATACATAGACTCCATACTAAGATGTCTATCAGGATAAGCTTGCGCACCAATGATTTCAGACAGAAATACTTCTGAGGCTTCATCACCGTGCAATACACAATTTTCACCACCCTCTTCGTAATTCAGCACAAACTGAACAGCAATTTTAGCCTGATTGGGCCATTTTGGATCAGGTGGAAATTGCCCATAACCAATTAGATCTCTAGGATAAGCATGACTCATAAGTGTCCTTTAATTCTTTGTTTTAGTTGTTATAAAAGTGTCAGGTACGGCTAGACCACAGCCCTTCAAAATAAGTGCCACCAAATTGTTGGTCGCATCCTTAAAGTCATTTTCATCCATAGGCTTACCCCTGAGTTCGGTAATTTGAATGGCAAAATCCGCATAGTGCTGACACGTTGCCCAAATATTAAACAATAAATAGTGTGGGTCCAATGCTGATAATTTATCGTGTTCAATCCACTGTTCAATTACCTGTACTCGGGCTTTCATCCAACTAGCGTGTTGATCTTTGAAAAAGCCGCTCAAATTTGGTGCACCGTTGATTATTTCTAGTGCAAATATTTTGGAAGCATCGGGCCGTGTGCGTGAAATCTCCATTTTGTCGGCAATATAATTGGCCAATACAATGGCTGGGTCATCATCAACCGTGGCATGGTCAAATTCGCCATTCCACAAACTGAGTATGTCTTCTAATAAGGCTAAATAAAGGCCTTCTTTACTTTTAAAATAATACAGTACATTTGTTTTGGGTAATTGTGCGCGATCTGCAATATGCTGTACACGCGTGCCAGCAAAGCCATGTAGAGCAAATTCCACTTCTGCAGCGGCCAAAATCTTATGACGATTTATGGCGCCGATAGTGTCGTCCTTCTGGTATTCCTTTTGCTTCATATTACTCTCAGTTGTGTTTATTCAATTCACTAGTGCGCCACTCACACCCTGCTTTTTTGCTTATTGATTTACCTTTCGTAGATGGTCATAAGCAATAACAATTCCAACCCTTGACCAAATGGTCTAGTTTTTGATTGTAATTCAGAAACGCTATCGTGATAATAGCAAATAAGATCAATATGCAAATGTGTCGAGGCCTCAATGTTTCAATTTTTACTCAACGACAAGCTCGTTAGTTATAGCCCTAAGCAGGCTGATTTAACCGTGCTTGAATATTTGCGCGAACACCAAAAACTGACGGGTAGTAAAGAAGGCTGCGCATCGGGTGATTGTGGTGCGTGTACCGTGGTGTTGGCCGAAACGAAAGCAGAGCTTACTGGGCAATCTGAAAACACCACAGATAAGTTACATTATCGCTCAGTCAATAGCTGCATAACCTTCATGTCAGCTTTACAAGGCAAGCAGCTTATTACCGTTGAACATCTTTCCCAAAACGGTCAGCTCCATCCTGTTCAACAAAGTATGGTAGACAATCATGCTTCCCAATGTGGCTTTTGCACCCCTGGTTTTATAATGTCGATGTTTGCCCTTTATCATCGTAATGACGAGGCAAACCGTGAAACCGTAAATCATGCCTTATCGGGTAATTTATGTCGTTGCACAGGTTATCGCCCTATTATTGATGCCACTATTCAAGCATGCGCTAATAAACAAACGGATTCATTTGACAGAAACAGTGCAGAAACGATTGCTCAACTGAATAACATCAAGTGCACCCAAGAAAACCAGCAACATCTGTTGTCCCCCGATTCAAGGTCGCGCTTAGCGCAGGCAATAGCTACTTATCCTGAAGCACCTTTATTTGCTGGCAGTACCGACTTAGCCCTGCAAGTAACGCAACAGTTACGTTCGTTTCCCACTTTAATTTCACTCAGCCGGGTCAAAGAGCTCACGCAACTAAGGGTTCAAGAAGAGGGTTTGTACATTGGTGCGGCGCTCCCTTTTAGTGATATCGAACACACTTTATTAAGTCACTTTGCAGCCCTTGAAGAATTATTCACGCGCTTTGCGTCTTACCCCATTCGCAATCAAGCAACGCTTGGCGGCAATGTGGCTAACGCTTCGCCCATCGGTGATATGCCCCCTGTTCTGTTAGCCTTAAATGCACATATTCATCTCGACAATGGCACGCAAAGACGCTCCATCGCTGCCAAAGACTTCTTTTTAGATTATCGCCAAACCGCTATGGTGCGAGGCGAATGGATTGAAGCGATATTTATTCCTTTTTTAGGCAAAGACACTCACCTTAAGGCCTACAAAATATCCAAGCGTATGGAAGACGACATTTCAGCGGTGTGCGCAGTATTCAACTTGCAATTAAAAGACGACCTGGTAGAAAAAATTGATTGTGGATTTGGTGGTGTTGCCCCAACCCCTGCGAGTATTGAATTAAACGAGTTGTTGCGCGGAAAATCCTGGTCTGCAGCAGCAACCTATGACTTGGCCTTGCCTTTAATACGAGATAGCTTCACGCCAATCGACGATGTACGAGCCTCAAAAGAGTACCGAGTAGAGATGCTGGTTAATCTTTGGCGGCGTTTTTGGTTAGAGACTAATAGTCAGCAACAGTCTATTGCTACGCGAGTTGTAAACCTAAATCAGCCGTTCAAAGGGGCCAGCCATGCGTAAACTAATTGAAGCGTCAACTAAACCAACTTCGACCTTCAGCACTGCAGGTAAGAGTCAGCCCCATGAAAGTGCTAAACGCCAAGTGAGTGGCTCTGCCCGTTATGTAGATGACATGCCCGAACCTGTTAACTTACACCATGCAGCGGTCGGTTTAAGTCAGGTCACGCGAGGCATCCTTACCCAGCTAGATTTACGTGAAGTAAAAGCCAGTGAAGGTGTGATAGATGTCATCACCGTAGATGACGTCCCGGGGCACATAGACATTGGCCCGGTATTCAAAGGCGATCCGATTTTTGCTAATAAAGAAATTTTATATCATGGCCAAGTCTTGTTTGCAGTATTGGCCACAAGTACCACATTAGCGCGCCAAGCAGCATTAAAAGCCAAGGTAGAAGTTGAACACAGTAAAGCGTGTTTAAGTGTTGAACAAGCCAGAGCTGAAAGCTACTTTGTTCGCCCGATGCATAAAATGCAACACGGTGATTTTGCACAAGGTTTTGCCGCGAGTCCTTTGCACGTTTCAGGTGAGCTGAAAATTGGTGGTCAAGAGCACCTTTACCTTGAAGGGCAAGTTTCGCTGGCCATTCCTGAAGAAGAAGACCGCGTTATAGTGTATACCTCAAGCCAACACCCCAGCGAAGTGCAAAAGTTAATCGCTGAAGTCCTTGACGTTAGATTGCACAAAGTCGTGGTTGATATGCGGCGCATGGGCGGCGGCTTTGGTGGCAAAGAAACACAAGCTGCACAGTGGGCCTGTATAGCTGCCCTATTGGCAAAACGAAATGATGTTGCAGTGAAACTTCGTTTACCTCGCATGCAAGACATGCAAGCTACGGGTAAGCGCCATCCGTTTGAAAACAGTTATCAAGTCGGATTTGATGAGCAAGGGCTTATCAAAGCGACTTACATGGATATCAACGGTATTTGTGGCCATTCGCCGGATTTATCTGACGCGATTGTCGACAGAGCCATGTTTCATTGTGACAATGGATATTATCTTGGTGA
This sequence comes from Paraglaciecola sp., assembly GCF_030730205.1. Taxonomy (GTDB): domain Bacteria; phylum Pseudomonadota; class Gammaproteobacteria; order Enterobacterales; family Alteromonadaceae; genus Paraglaciecola. The sequence goes on along the minus strand of NZ_JANQVQ010000206.1, from coordinate 29,161 downwards.
ATGTACCGTTGAGGGCTACCGCTGCCGTACTAATCATGTGTCACACACAGCCTATCGCGGCTTTGGTGGACCACAAGGTATGATCATGGCTGAGGCGATGATGGATAAAATCGCTAGAAAGATCGATTGCGATCCACTCACCGTCAGACTTCGCAATTTATATGGCCCAGAAGGCAAAGACACCACGCATTATGGCATGAAGGTAGAGCATAACTTACTGCCTGAAATCATGGATAGACTGACTCATACCGCAGATTACTGGCAGCGCCGAGCAGAGATCACTGCATTTAATGCAACTAGCCCGGTGATTAAAAAGGGGCTTGCCTTAACTCCGGTTAAATTTGGTATTTCATTTACCGCTAAACACCTAAACCAAGCTGGCGCATTGTTGCACGTTTATACCGATGGCAGCATGCAAATCAACCATGGCGGCACCGAAATGGGCCAAGGTTTGCATACTAAAATTGGTCAAATCGTAGCCAATGAATTTGCTGTACCACTTGATTGGGTTGAGGTGACATCTACACGTACTGATAAAGTACCCAACACTTCGCCTACTGCCGCGTCGTCAGGCACTGACATGAATGGTAAGGCGGCGCAAAACGCCTGTATTGAAATAAAACAACGCTTGGCACAGCTGTACGCCAAAGAATGCAATGCGCAGCCGCAAGATGTCATTTTCGTTGATCAACAGGTTCACTGCAAACAACACCGTATTGAATTTGTCGAACTCATTCAAAAAGCCTATTTTGCCCGTGTGTCACTTAGCGCTACGGGGTTTTATAAAACCCCTAAAATTCACTACGATCGTGAAATAGGTAAAGGTCGGCCCTTTTTCTATTTTGCTTATGGTGCAAGTTGCTCTGAGGTGTCGGTTGATACCCTTAGCGGTGAATACAAAGTTGAACGTGTGGATATTTTGCACGATGTAGGTACAAGCTTAAATCCTGCTATTGATATCGGCCAAATTGAAGGCGGTTTTGTGCAAGGCATGGGCTGGGTTACCAGTGAAGAGTTGTTGTGGGATAAAAGCGGTAAACTGCTCAGTCATAACCCTGCAACCTATAAAATTCCGGCCATTGGAGATATTCCTGATAAATTTAACGTAGAACTGTTCCCAAGGCCTAACGGTGAAGACAGTATTTACCATTCTAAAGCAGTGGGTGAGCCACCATTTATGTTGGCAAACTCGGTTTGGTGTGCCTTAAAGGATGCTATATCCAGTATTACGCATTATAAACTTGATCCTCAGCTCCCCTTACCCGCTACGCCAGAAAAAGTCTATTGGGCAGTATGTGAAGCTCAACGCTTTGCTAGCAAAGGATCATCGCTATGATCAAACCGCGCACCTGGTTTGATGCTTTGCATCACTGCCAACAACAAGGTGAAAGTTACGTGCTAGTCACCTTGCTCGCCACCGCAGGGTCAACTCCGAGAGACGGCGGAACTAAAATGCTGGTTTGTGCCGATGAAACCTTTGACACCATTGGTGGCGGTAATCTCGAACACATCGTCACGCAGCGGGCTCGTGGTTTACTTGTTGAGAGTCAAAACCACCAAGCGCGCAGCGAGCATAATACCCAGCACCTTGAGCACTTTCCCTTATCCAGTAAATTAGGCCAATGCTGCGGCGGTGCGACCAATGTACTATTTGAAGTCTTTGTCGCGCATTGTCAGCAATTGGCTATTTACGGTGCAGGTCACGTTGCACAAGCTTTAGTACCGATTATTGCCCAATTGCCGCTACAAATTTTGTGGATTGATGAGCGCGAGACACTGTTTCAAGACTTCAAACCTCATCATCCTAGCCTTAGCAGCAACCTTAAGTATTGGGTCAGTGACGACCCAGTCGCCAGTGTTAATCAGCTCAAACCACAGGCTTGGATGCTGGTGATGACACACAATCATCAACTCGATTTTGATTTGGTCACCGCCGGTTTAGCGCGCCCTGACATAGCCTATTTAGGCATGATTGGTTCGGATACTAAAGCAAGGCGCTTCACCACAAGGTTAGGTCATCGAGGGCTTAATCAATTAGACATAAACCGTCTAATTAGTCCGGTAGGCGAGCTAAGTATCCCAGGCAAAGAGCCAATTAATGTTGCGGTTTCAATTGCCGCGCAATTAATGCAGCGCCTCGATAGTGGCAAGCAGGATCCCATCGAACAAAAAGCCAAGTGGCAATATAACCGCCAGCTTATATCCACCCTGGAGACGAATAAATGACACTAAGTGAACTGAATGAATTACCCAGTGATGAAGCATTTAGCTGGTTTAGCCAATGCTGTGTATCAAGCCACTGGTGTAAATTGATGGTTGACGCTCTACCGTTTTCTGACCTCGCTAGTCTCCTCTCTTGGGCCCAACAAAACTGGCAAGCGTGTAGCAAGCTTGACTACCTTGAAGCCTTTGATGGCCATCCGATGATTGGTGATGTGGCGTCACTGCGTGCTAAGTATGCCAGTACTAAGGCACTGGCGAGTAAAGAGCAACAAGGCGCTGCTGAGGCAGACGAAGCAACCTTGATAGAATTGAGCGAAATGAATCATAAATACCTCGCTAAACACGGCTTTATTTTCATTATATGTGCCACTGGGCTCAGTGCACTGACCATGCTTAATGCACTTAAGGCCCGGTACGATAACGATACTGCCACTGAAATTTCATTGGCTGCTGCTGAGCAGTTGAAAATCACCCTATTACGCATTAACAAAGGATTAAGCCATTAATATGTCTATTAGTCTCTCGAGCCACGTACTGGATACGACCCTAGGTAAACCCGCTGCCAACATGAAGCTCACTCTGATCACCCCTGAAGGTAGAGAAGTAGAAGCCCTTACTAATAACGATGGTCGGTGTAATCAATGGCAAGCCACCGAATTTACAGCAGGTATTTATCAGCTTCGTTTTCATACCAAAAGCTATTTACTTGAGCATCATGCTGCTGCTTTTTATCCCTATGTGGATATTCATTTTGAGCTGGTAGAAGATGGCGGTCATTACCATGTGCCTTTGCTGATATCGCCCTTTGGCTTTAGCAGTTATCGGGGTAGTTGATGCAAATTACTTCTCCAATATTGGAAGCGGAAATGCGTCAGGGCTATCGTGCGCAAATTTTGCATTTTCCACAGGCCAGTGCTTCACCAAAAAGCGATTATGTGTTCTTAATTGACGGCCTACTAGTTACGCGTAACGATAAAATTGAATTTATTGGCGATTATAAAAGCAATATAAATCAATATGATAATTTAAAAATAGTCGATTACTCTGGAAAATTACTGCTACCTGGTTTTATCGATAGCCATATGCACTTCCCGCAAACCGAAATGCTTGCCAGTTTCGGCGAACAGCTGCTTGATTGGCTGACAGATTACACCTTTCCGGTAGAGAATAAGTTTGCTGACAAAGACTACGCTAGCGCCATCGCTGAGGTGTTTTTGCGTCAATTGTATCGCCATGGCACCACTTCAGCCATGGTGTATTCATCTGTGCACAAAACGGCAACTGATGCATTATTTACAGCGGCGCAGCGTCAGAATATGTTGTTAATGGCGGGTAAAGTTTGCATGGATAGAAATTGCCCCACGTGGCTACAAGACACCGCGCAAACGGCACAGCAAGACAGCGCTGATTTAATTAATACTTGGCACGGCAAAGACCGTTTGCACTATGTCATCACGCCTCGTTTTGCACCAACCAGCACAGAAGCGCAATTAGCTGCGCTGGGCGAACTTGCCAAACAATATCCCAGCGTATTTATTCAAACCCACTTAAGTGAAAATCACAACGAAATCGCTTGGGTAAAATCACTTTATCCAAACCGCAAGCACTATCTTGATGTTTATGATCATTATGGTCTGGTTCGAAAAGGTGCTGTGTTTGGTCATGGTATTCATTTAGAACAGGATGAATGGCAATGTTTAGCAGACAAAGGCGCCAGTATCGCATTTTGCCCTACGTCTAATTTGTTTCTAGGCAGTGGTTTGTTTGATTTAGCGAAAGCTGAACAGCATCACATTCCGGTCTTACTCGCCACAGACGTGGGCGGCGGAACCAGTTTTAGCATGCTCAGAACGTTAGGCGAAGCTTACAAAATATGTCAGCTTAAAGGCAATCAGCTCGATCCGATGCACGGTTTGTATTTGATGACGCAAGGAGCCGCGCTTGGACTTGGTCTTGAGCACCATATCGGTAATTTAAATCCAGGGACTGATGCAGATTTTGTGATCCTTGACCCGATGTTTGACGAGCTCAGTAGTTTGCGGTTTGCGCACCACCACACGCCCCAAGATTTAATCTTTGGGCTAAGCATGCTAGCTGATGACCGCGCCACCGTGGCAACTTACATTGCCGGTAAACCCGTTTATCAAGCCCCTAGGGGTGACTTGTAGTAATAGAAGGAAGTAGAAAATGCCTTGGTTTGATTGGATTAGTTTATTTGCTCGGTGGTTTCACGTCATCGCTGGTGTCGCGTGGATAGGTGCTTCATTTTATTTCATCTGGTTGGATAACAACTTACGTACCCCGCCCGATTGGAAAAAAGAAAAAGGCATCAAAGGTGACTTGTGGGCAGTGCATGGCGGTGGTTTTTACGAAGTTGCTAAATATGCTTACGGCCCCGCGCAAATACCAGAAAAACTCCACTGGTTTAAGTGGGAAGCCTACACCACTTGGTTAAGTGGCTTTTTCTTATTGGGCTTAGTGTATTATCACGGTGCGTCTATTTATCTCATTGACGCCAGCGTAATGCAGCTATCAGTGGCAGAAGCCATAGCCCGTGGTTTGGGATTAATTTTTGGTGGTTTGTTCATTTATGAAGCGGCTTGTCGCAGTCCCTTAGGGCGTTCACCTGTTTATTTTGCGGTATTTTTATTAGCCCTCATCACCTTAGCTAGCTATTTAGCTTGTCATTGGTTTAGTGGCCGTGGGGCGTTTATGCATGTGGGAGCATTAATAGGTACCATCATGGCTGGCAATGTCTTTTTTAAGATCATGCCCGCTCAGCGCTTAATGGTGAACGCAGTGGCAAACAAAGGCGAAATTGATCCCGCCTGGGGCGAAGCCGCTAAGTTACGGTCCGTGCATAATAATTACTTTACCTTGCCTTTGCTGTTTATCATGATCAGTAATCATTACCCCATGACCTACCAGCACGAGCTTAACTGGTTGATATTGGTCGCAATTGGCATTGTTTCAGCATGGATACGTCACTACTTTAACCTTAAACACATCGGTATAAGCCGTCCATCAGTGCTGATTACCGGCGCTATTGGTATGGTATTAATCGCCTTATGGGTGTCGATGCCACGCTCAGAGCCGGTAGGTGAGTTCGGTGACAATGCTGCAAGGGTAAACCAAGTAAGCGCCCCCGTGCTCACTGAGGAGCAACAGGAAGTGTTTGATATAATTCAAACACATTGCGCTAATTGCCACGGCGCGAACCCCACTGATGATATCTTTGTGGTGGCACCGCTTGGTTTGATGTTAGATAACTGGCAACAAGTTGAGGCTCGTGCTCCACTTATATACCAACGTGCTGCGGTGTCTAAAGATATGCCTTTGATGAACAAGACCGCAATGACAGAGGATGAGCGCCAAGTTATCGCGCGCTGGTTTACTCATTTACAGCCTTAATAAATGTTAAGGACTTGTTTACAACCATAGACAAGTCCTTGCTTTATTTGCTCTAATTAGCCAAACACTATATTTAAAGCCTTGTTATGTTTGGAATTTTTAGACCTGCCCCCCACCAACCCCTAATCGAACAAGATAAAATAGACAGCACTTACAAACGATATCGGTGGCAGATCTTTATCAGTATTTTTGTCGGTTATGCCGCCTATTACTTGGTACGTAAAAACTTTTCCCTAGCCATGCCATTTTTAATTGAAGAATATGGTTACAGCAAGGGCGAGCTTGGTATCGCTTTGTCAGCGGTTTCCATTGCTTATGGTTTAAGTAAATTTTTAATGGGTAGCGTATCTGACCGCAGTAATCCTCGCTATTTTTTAACTACCGGCTTGCTTATTTCAGCCGGGATCATGTTTATTTTTGGTTTTAGTGATTGGGCACTACAAAGCGTTAGCACTATTTTTATTTTGTTATTTCTTAATGGTTGGGCGCAAGGTATGGGCTGGCCCGCCTGTGGTCGTACTATGGTGCACTGGTTTTCAGGCAACGAGCGTGGCCGTACGGTGTCATTTTGGAATATCGCTCATAATGTTGGGGGGGGGTTAATCGGCCCAATCTTCATTTTAGGAATGTCATGGTTTAATGATTGGCAAAGCGCCTTCTATTTACCTGCGGCAGTTGCAAGTTTTGTCGCTGTGTTTGTTTTTTTAACGCTCAGAGATACCCCGCAATCCCTTGGCCTGCCCTCTATCGAAGATTACCGTGAAGACTACCCCAAAAACTATGATCAAAGTCATGAACAAGAACTCTCTGCCAAGCAAATCTTTTTAAGTTATGTACTCAATAACAAATTATTGTGGTACATCGCTGTGGCCAATGCATTTGTTTACTTGATCCGGTATGGCGTACTCGACTGGGCACCGACCTATTTATCTGAAGCAAAAGACTTCTCAATCAATAAAAGCTCTTGGGCCTATTTTTTGTATGAGTGGGCGGGCATTCCAGGCACCTTACTGTGTGGTTATATCAGTGACAAATGGTTTAAAGGACGCCGTGCGCCAGCCGCCATTTTATATATGGTGTTAGTCCTCATGGCGGTATTAATTTATTGGCTAAATCCCGCCGGCAACCCTGCGGTTGATATTGCCGCATTGATGGCTATTGGCTTTTTGATTTACGGCCCCGTCATGTTAATTGGCTTGTTTGCCTTAGAGCTAGTACCCAAAAAAGCAGCGGGTACTGCAGCAGGGCTAACAGGTTTATTTGGTTATTTAGGCGGCGCCGTTATTGCTAATATCGCCTTAGGTTACACCGTTGATCACTTCGGTTGGGATGGTGGCTTTGTACTCTTAGTCGGAGGTTGTATCGGTTCAATCGTTTTAATTGGCATGACCCTCAAACACGAAATAGCGCACGAACAGAGCAAAAAACACTAAACAACACAACCATGCACATCATCCTTCAAGATGAATGTGCAGGGATACTTTTTGAATCAACAAACTGATCAACTCAGGCTGCATATACACGTAGTTATCGGCTATAGCGAGGCACACCACCGGGGTATGTTTAAGCAGCTTATTGTATTTGCTATTTACTTTACTTTTGTGGGCTTTTTCCATCACAAAAACGATATCAGCCCACTCAATTAAATCACCCGACAAAGGGGTTTCAGCGTCTTTATTGGTACCACAACCAATGGCAGATAAGCCTTTGCACTCATTAAAAACAGCCTCAGCAGTAGGGCTTCTGAGCCGATTTTCTGTACATACAAATAACAGGTTTACGGGCTTACTGAGCTTAGAGATTACAAACTTCCTTCTGTTTCGATATGCACAATATGACCACAATGTTTACAATGAATGGCATCACTGTCATGGCGATTCAAACCACAACTAGGACACTCATATTTGACTTTATTTGGCCGGAATATGGTTTGGATGAGGCGCAAAAATAATGAAATCCCAAAGATCATAATCAGCACTGCCAGTATACGCCCATCGGTACCTAATAAAGTGATATCACCAAATCCGGTGGTCGTTAAGGTGGTAATTGTAAAATACAATGCATCAACGTAATTGGCTATCCCCGGATTTTTACCCTCTTGACTCACTAACACCACGGCGGTAATAACAAAAATAAACACCAGTAGATTAACAATACTAAACAAAATTTCTTCATTGGCTCGCACGAAAGACGACTGGCGACGCAGGTTTTTTATAACATGATAAGAACGTAATAAGCGCAGTGCTCTGGCAACCCGTAAGAAGCTAAAGTTTGCAGCCAAGGAAGGTGCGAATAAAGATAAAATAACGATCAAGTCGGCCAAACCAACGGGATGCAGTATATCTTGTACCCGCTTTTTACTGATAAATAGTCTGGCTAGCAGTTCAACTACATAAACAAGGCCAATACCAATTTCAATCCAGCGTAATTCACTAAAATAATGAAAAAAAGATGAGATAATAAAATAACAAATAGTTAAGGCATCAAAGGCCAGCAAACTCCATCGAAAACGATTAGCGGCACGACTATTACCAAGGTAAAGCAGTTCAATTTTGCGTTTAAAGCGGTTCTGAGTTTTACCCTCAGCGGTACTTGCTGTAGTCATAGAATGGGTCAATGTGGTGTTGAGTTATTGCTGTATCAGCAAGACTAGCGACTTATGCATGATGATAACACTCAATAGCTGCTAGGAGATTGATTAAAATGGCGTTTAAATTCACGACTAAACTGTGATGGGCTACTATATCCGACCAAATTTGCCACTTCATTGGTGCGTTTTCCACCCACATGAATCAGCTCTTTGGCCTTGCCTAAGCGCACCTTTTTTAAATACTGCAAGGGTGACTCCATGGTAACTTGACGAAACGCGCGGTGAAACGCCGATACGCTCATGTTAGCTTCAGAGGCGAGTGCCTCAACACTGATCTCTTTCGAATAGTCCACATGCACTCGATTTAAGGCTTTGGCAATACGCGCATAGTGCCCTTCGTATTGGGCTAATCCCAGTAACGTATGCCGTTGTGGCCCTACTAATACCTGATAAACAATCTCTCGAATAAGTCCTGGACCTAAGATCGTAGAGGCGGTTTTATCTTTCAAGGCATCGAGTAAGCGAATACAAGACAATTGAAACGCCATATCTAATTTAGCTGCCTTTAAGCCACATTCGAGCACTTGTTTGTTATTGCTCTGCAGCCCCTGTTCAAGATAAAGCAAATTGACTAGTTCATGTAACAATGAAGGTGGAACATCAATACTGAGTCCGAGTATCGCTTGATCATCTTCGACAAAGGCTTCACATTCCAAGGGTAGCGGTACACCGATTACCAAATAATTACCAGCGCCGTACTGTACCGCGTGGTCGCCTAAATGAATGACCTTTCGGCCCTGGCCAACAATAATAATACCTGACTGATACAAAAGAGGTTGGCGCACACTGCTTTGACTGGCGCGATAAAAATGGACACCGGGCAAATAAGTTGAACTATTTCCCTCTAAGTTTTGTAAGTGCATGTGGGCAACGTAATCTTGCATCATGCTTGCGATATCTAACATATAAAAGCTTATCCTGTAAAAGTTTGATGAATCTACTTAAAAAAGTAGGATTAGGCAAGATATTGGCGCATTTATCGGTTATAAAACTTATTTTAAAGCACTATTATATAAGCACACTACAAAATACATTGAGTATTACACGATTGATTATCCTTTTATCAATCATCAACAGGAGACAGAGTATGAAATTTTCATTTTTAAATCCGACTAAAATTGAGTTTGGCCAAGGCCAGATCGCCACTATCAAAACTAATATCCCCAAAGACAGTAAAGTGCTGGTTATCTATGGTGGCGGTTCAATCAAAAAGAACGGTGTTTATGATCAGGTTGTGACAGCGCTTGCTGGACATGATTGGCAAGAGTTTTCTGGTGTTGAGCCAAACCCTACCGCTGAAACCTTAGACAAAGCTGTTGCCATCGTTAAAGATCAAGGCATTAACTTTATTCTTGCTGTTGGTGGTGGTTCAGTGATCGACGGCGCTAAATACGTTGCAGCAGCAGCAAAATATAATGGAGATGGTTGGGATATTCTAACCGGTAAACATCAAGTTAACGACGCAGTGGCCATCGGTGCCATTTTGACTATTCCTGCTACAGGTTCAGAGTCTAACGGCGCATCGGTTGTCACCAAAGCAGCAACCCAAGATAAACTCGCGTTTATATCTCCTTTGGTATTTCCAAAGTTTGCCGTGATGGATCCAGACGTAATGAAAACCTTACCACAGCGTCAATTGGCCAATGGTGTAGTGGATGCATTTGTCCATACCTGTGAGCAATATTTAACTTTCCCAGCTAATGCTATGGTACAAGATGCATACGCTGAATCTTTGCTTAAAATCCTCACCACGCTTGCCAGCAACTTTGACAAGCAAGATGACAGCTGGCGCGAAAATTTGATGTGGGCAGCCAACCAAGCACTTAATGGCTTAATTGGTGCTGGTGTTGCACAAGATTGGGCGACTCACATGATTGGTCATGAATTGACCGCTTTATACGGTGTTGACCACGCTCGTTCACTGGCCATCGTGCAGCCTTCATTGCTGCGCAATCAAATGAGCTATAAAAAAGCCAAATTAGAGCAAATGGGCCGCAACGTATTTGGCCTCAGCGATGGAGAAGACTTAGCAGAGCGAACTGTCCAAGCTATTGAAGCCTTCTATCACAGCTTAGATGTGGCAACTCAGTTGACTGAACACGGTAGCGATAAAAACGCAGCAGTTGAAGCGGTTCTTAATCAGTTGAAAAAACACGGCATGGTTAAAATCGGTGAGAATCAATCGATTACACTTGAGCAAAGTAAAGCCATCCTTGAAGCCGCAGTAGCGTAACGGTTTTTTAGTTCCAAAGGCAACTGAACCTTGATTTAGTTGCCTTTTTTATATACCTAGCGCCTTGCCTGTAACATTTTCTGCACACAATTGTTAATACGATGTTTTAAGCCCGCACGACAAATTCCTTCCTAGCTTATAGGCTAACGCCCTCTATTGGCTCAGCGACATACAGTTATAAGCCTGAGTGATAACCAATATAACGACAAAAGACTACTCAGCATCTAGGCAATCTGGCTCAATGTAATTGCGTATATGCTTTACGTTTTTTTAAAAGACACCTTTGGGGAGCGCGATTTATGGCACAAACAATGATTATTAAGCAATTAGCGCAATACGGCATCATGGACGTCAGTGAAGTCATCCACAATCCATCTTATGAGCAACTGTTTACCGAAACCACTTTACCTTCATTGACTGGCTTTGAGCGAGCGATGCAAACTGAATCTGGCGCGGTATCAGTTGATACTGGTATTTTCACCGGACGCTCACCTAAAGATAAATACATAGTATTAGACGATGTCACCAAAGATACCGTGTGGTGGTCAACCCAAGGTAAAAATGACAACAAAGCCATTAGTCCAGCCGTTTGGCAAGATTTAAAGTCATTAGTTACCCAGCAATTATCCACTAAACGTTTATTTGTGGTAGATACCTACTGCGGCGCAAACGAAGATAGTCGCCTTAAGGTGCGCTTTATTACTGAAGTCGCTTGGCAAGCTCACTTTGTAAAAAATATGTTCATTCGCCCTACCGAAGAGGAGTTAGCTGATTTTGAAGCAGACTTTGTGGTGATGAATGGGGCGAAAACCACCAATCCAAATTGGGAACTGCAAGGATTACATTCAGAGAATTTTGTGGCCTTTAACCTCAGCGAAAAAATTCAACTCATTGGTGGTACATGGTACGGCGGCGAAATGAAAAAAGGCATGTTCTCGATGATGAACTACCTATTGCCCCTCAAAGGTATCGCGTCAATGCATTGCAGCGCCAATGTGGGCAAAGACGGTGATGTAGCGATATTCTTCGGCTTGTCAGGGACCGGTAAAACTACGCTGTCAACCGATCCGCATCGCCAGTTGATCGGAGATGATGAGCACGGCTGGGATGATAAGGGTGTTTTTAATTTTGAAGGCGGCTGTTATGCCAAAACCATCGATTTATCGCAAGAAAACGAACCTGACATTTACCATGCGATCCGCCGAAATGCCCTCTTAGAAAATGTTGCGGTTGATGCTGCGGGGCATATCGATTATGCCGATAAGTCTAAAACCGAGAACACCCGAGTGTCTTATCCGCTCGATCATATCGACAACATCGTAAAACCTATCTCGCGTGCCGGTCATGCCAATAAAGTGATTTTCTTAACGGCCGACGCCTTTGGTGTCTTGCCGGCGGTGTCTAAACTGACACCTGAACAAGCCCAATATTACTTTTTATCAGGATTTACTGCCAAACTTGCAGGTACTGAGCGCGGTATTACCCAGCCTACCCCAACATTTTCAAGTTGTTTTGGCGCGGCTTTTTTAACACTCCATCCAACGACATATGCCAAAGTATTGCAGCAACGTATGCAGGCTTCAAACGCTCAGGCTTATTTAGTAAATACGGGGTGGAACGGCTCAGGAAAACGTATTTCGATTAAAGCCACACGGGCCATCATTGACGCGATTTTAGACGGCAGCTTAGATGCAGCAACTTGCACTCCCTTACCTATTTTTAATTTGGCAATACCGACACAGCTTAAGCATGTGCCAGCAGAATTACTCGACCCGCGCAGTACCTATGCAGACGAGGATGAGTGGCACCATAAAGCAGAAGAGTTAGCTGATCTTTTTATTACTAACTTCAGTAAATTTACTGATACCAACAATGGTAAAGCATTAGTCAGTGCAGGACCCCATTTGCTCGCAATGAGCTAAACAAAACCAACCTTATAGTCTAGATTCAGGCTACGGCACCCAGTCAGTGATGATTGTTGTGCCGTTTTTTTTAACATCCCTGCCCTACCTACAAAAGATACGTAGTTGCTAACGCTCATTTAGTTGCAGAAGGATTTTTGAGCTCTGCTCTGAGGGCAGTAACCTCTGACTGTAACTGCTGCAACAGTTGCACTAATTGCTCTTGGGTAGCTTGCTCGGCGTCGTGCTCCTCTTGATGCTCTTCATCGTGCATGCTTTGCACCGCATTAACGATGACGGCAATAAACAGGTTTAACATGGTAAAAGTGGCAATAAGAATGAATGGAATAAAAAATGCCCATGCATAGGGAAATTCAGCAATAACAGGCCGTGCAATTCCCATCGACCAGCTTTCCAGTGTCATGACTTGAAACAAGGTATATAAGGATGCCCCTATACTGCCAAACCATTCCGGAAAAGCATCACCAAATAGCTTCGTAACCATCACTGCTGCCACGTAATAGACCAGTGCCAACACCATCGCAATAGATAACATGCCATTTAATGACTTCACCAAAGCACCGACGATTTTGCGCATAGATGGCACGAATGTAAGTACCCTTAAGACCCGCAATACTCTTAATGCACGAAGTACCGCAAAAGGACCACTAGCAGGTAATAAAGCAATACCTACCACGACAAAATCAAACACGCTCCACGGATTTTTGAAAAACGCTAAGCGATAGGCATAAAGCCTTAGGGCTATTTCAAGCACAAAAACACTCAAAATAGCCTTATCTAGCAATAGGATAAAGCCCCCGATGGTGTTCATTACCGACGGCACCGTTTCTAGGCCTAGCGTGATGGCGTTGATTAAAATTAGGGTGAGTAATATTCCTTGGGTCAGGCTGTTTTCAACTAAGGTACTGACTCGCTGTTGAAATTTTGGCTTTGTTACAGGTTGGACAGGGCTCATACGCTAACTCAACATTAATTTTGCGCTATTGTATGTAAGGCAAGGTGCTCGTCAATATGTGCGTCGCTTAATTTTTTGCTGGTGCCCTTGAGCACCATAACTTAGATACCTTAAATAGCATTAGGGCTTGTTGCGTTCATCCCACAGCTTCGGCTCCCAGAGTTCGACTTTGTTTCCGTCTGGATCCATGATCCAAGCAAACTTGCCATTTTCATGGGACTCAGGCCCCGCCACTAAGTCAATGTTTTCGGCTTTTAACTGCTCAATTAAGGCAAGTAAGTCATCCACCCGATAGTTGATCATAAAAGATGATTCACTGGGGCTAAACCATTGACTATTTTTATCAGCCAACGCCCAAACCGTCATGCCGTCGTCGTTCGCTTTATCATCTGGCCATTTGAGTACGCAGCCACCAAAACTTTCCAACGACATACCAAGGTGCTTTTCGTACCAACTGGCCAATGCGTTACTGTCGCCTTTACACTTTAGAAATACACCGCCAATACCGGTCACTTTAGCCATGATAATATTCTCTTTTCGTCAGTTTATGAGCTAAGCATAGCGAGTTTTGTGCACATAATGCACCCTTTTAAAGGTTTATCTATTTGCCAGTTTAGCCGCTTGGATAGCCAAGCCTTCACAAACAGAGTTAAACGCATCACCTTCTATCAATGGCAAATGAGGCAACATCAGTTCATGCAGCTCTTTTTTGACAATAGGAGATAAACTCATACCGCCAGTAATAAAGAGCATCTCAGGTGGCTCGGCGCTGTTGGCTAAGCATTCTGTGACTAAGCGTTTTACCTTTGTAAGCCACGATTGCATTGACTTATTTAAATCTTCGGTACTGATATCAACGTCGTAATCAGTCTCAATATAGTGCAGCGGTAAGGTAATATGCTCTTTAGATGACAGCATCTCTTTGGCGAGTCGTGATGAGTTAACCAAACGGGCAGATAACTTCTCTTCTTGCACCACTAACAGTCGCTCTAATAACTCAGGCTCTTTGACTAGTGACTTAGTTTGGGCAATTTCAAGGCCGTATTCGTCAGAGAAAAACTGGTTAAGCCTAGGAATATCATCCACCGCACACATATCTGAAAAATACGCTGGTGGAACAGGCAAACCATTATAGGTTAATAGTCCTTGACCCATAGTGGGTGCAATGGATTTTACAATAAGGTTTTTGTCGCACTCCATACCGCCCAAACGGGCACCGGTAACCGACAGTACATCTTGTTGGCGATCGAGATTGGCAAATTTACTTGGTGATAACTTAATGCAACAAATATCAGTGGTACCACCACCAATATCGATGACCAATACATTAGTGTGTTTGTCTAAAGTACGTTCAATTTTGTAGGCTGCGGCAATAGGCTCTTCAAGAAATTCTACATGTTTAAAGCCCGCTTTTTCAGCGGCTTGCGTCATGATGTCAATGGCTTGTGTGTTGCCTTCTTCCCCTCTAGAACCATGAAACTTAACTGGTCGGCCAATCACTGCGGTATCAACCGATTGTTGCAATTGTTTTTCAGCACTTAGACGAAAAAACTCTAATTGTTTGGCAATCATACCAACAAAAGCTTGGTGCTGGCCGGCAATTAAATTAGCACCTAAAAAGTTTTTTGGTGAGTAGATTAGGCGCCCTTTCTCTGGCGTTTTTAAATACCGTCTAAAGCCCTCTTCTCCGAAAGCAAATTCACCGGTTTCAACCAAACGATGCAAGGGCACATCTTGCACGGTCATATCCTCTAATAACACTTCGATGGCTCGGCGCTGTAAAGCCGGAGTATTATGAAATTGGGCCCTTAACTCATCGATTTTATCGCTGAACATTTGTTGTTTATCAGGGGTAATCGCTTCGTAATACCCTTCTTTGGCTTTTTCAATCTGCTGAGAAATTGCGCCTTTTATCTGCGTTACTTTAGCTTCAATTATTGAATCTGCAGGCCTTGGTAATTCCCCGTCATAATAAATGAACACTGATGAACGGATTTTGTTTGCTGATTCTTGCGAAGGATCTAAGGTGATAAAATGGTGTTGTTGTCCGTCAAAATAAATTGCCTCAGAGTTAGAGGTACCGTAGTCAATTCCAATCGCTGCCATTTTTACCGCCAGTTTGCCTAAAATAAAGCCGCGGATTGTAATGTAAAATTGGCTTCAACTCATTAGATGATTTGCCTGAATTGAATGAAAACAAGTGAGTAATTTTCATATCAGGGTAATTAACGTTGAGGAAAGTGGTAAAATAGCCTAAACGACACGTCTCGACTCCCTTGGATCCGTGCTCACACTCTGACTTAATTATTGAAATTTAAATAAAAATGCACGCTAATAACCTTCATAAACATGGCTACGATTTTACTCTTTTAACCCGTACCTTACCTGCATTACAGCCCTTTGTTATTGCCAATACTGAGCGGCGTCCCACGATAAATTTTAGTGATCCCCTCGCGGTCAAATTGCTCAATCAAGCTTTGCTTAAACATTATTACAATCTTACTTATTGGGATATTCCCGATGGCTTTTTATGCCCACCTATTCCCGGGCGCGCTGACTATATTTGTCACATTGCAGATCTCCTTAACGCCTCACATATTGTCAAGAACGATAACCAGATAATTGGCTTGGATATTGGGGTTGGTGCGAACCTTGTTTACCCCATTGTCGGCAGTCAAGTTTATCAGTGGGATTTTATAGGCAGCGAAATTAATCCTAGCTCACTTGCCTCAGCGCAACGTATTATCGACTCTAATACGAAGCTTGCTGGGCATATTAGGCTTCGCCCGCAGTGCAATGCAGACAACATATTTAAAGGCATCATTTTACCCCAAGATACCCTGACGTTTACGATGTGCAATCCTCCGTTTCATGCTTCAGCCGCTCAAGCCATTAGCGGCACACAACGAAAAAATAGAAATCTCGGGCGCAATAAACAAAAACGGGGGGTAACAGCAGACAAACAGCCTTCAACATCTCTCAATCATTTGAATTTTGCTGGGCAACAAAATGAATTGTGGTGTAACGGGGGTGAAGTGGCTTTTATTAGAAAAATGATAAACGAAAGTCAGCTCTTCGCTAAGCAAGTGCGCTGGTTTACTTGTTTAGTCTCCAAAAAAGAGCATCTAACGCTACTCTATCAGCAACTAGAAAAGGTCAATGCCAATGAGGTAAAAACCGTCAACATGAGCCAAGGGAGTAAGATAAGTCGTTTTATTGCTTGGCGATTTTAA
>NZ_JANQVQ010000206.1:0-12434 GCF_030730205.1 Paraglaciecola sp. | reverse complement strand
CGTCAACATGAGCCAAGGGAGTAAGATAAGTCGTTTTATTGCTTGGCGATTTTAAGGTAGGAAAAGATTATTTATACCAATTATTAGGGAAATATACCTTTAATCTACATTTGACTTTTTTAGCTACCTTGCCCTTTATAAATTTGCTCAGCTTGATTAAATAACACCCATGAAGTAAGAATGTATTTATCATTTGAATGCGGTACATTTCCTCTATGAGTATGCGTAAAATAAGCGGGTGCTATGACCATTGAGCCGACGTTTGGCTTTATTTTGACGTTTTGGTAAACAAACTCTGTTTCACCACCGTCTTCAACGTCATTTAAATAAAACATAAATAACAGTACCCGGTGTAACGATTCATTGTGCCCGATCTGTGGGAATACCTCAGAATGCCAATAAGGATAACCGCCTTGTTGCACCACATACTTTTGCATATTTATTTCACCTAAACGAAATAAATGTTGAACTAAATTACTCAAGTTTGCTTGACCTACATCTGAAAAATTGTCGTCATTAAGTTTTACTGCTTGTCCTGTTTTAGGATGACGCACAGTAAGCCCTATCGGTCCTATTAGCGCAAAATGATACTTGGCAAAATACGCCATTACATATTTGGTTATGATGGGTAAAATTGCTTGATAAACAGGCTCAAATTGAGGCGAGGAAATTAACGCATCAAAACTGCGTTTTTTATCTAGGTCAACACCACCTCCTGTTCTCCCAATCTCCTTGTGCTCACTATTTTCAAAGATGTCTATAAATTGCTTACATAAGGCTGGACTAATCGCCTTTTCATAAACCTCGATAAACTGTTCAGATTGATGCATGTCGTTTATATTCCGAGAGCTGTAGCACTGCTAGAAAGTATCATTTTCAGACCTTAAGGTTGTTATATATACCTGCGATGTTCGGCCAAATACCCCAACAGTAAAAATATCAAAATAATTGATATTCCGCGATACACAAAGGGGATCATGAGCAAAAGTTGTTTTACAAAAGGCGCGGCGAAAACCGTTAATAATCCATAACCAAACGCGCACACCACAACAAATACTAAGGTACGAATAATAAAATGATGAGGACTAACAAAACGTTTTAAACGTTTATTCAGCACATCACCATATATGACTAATACGGTGGCTACCATGCTCAGCGCGATAGCCGAATAATGTGGCTGCATAACTCGGCTAAGTTGGCTTAATAGCGATAAAATAGCGTCCATTTATGCCTCTAATTCACTGAATAATTGTAACATCTGCTCTTCATTCATGACTTGTATGCCCAGTGATTCGGCTTTAGCAAGCTTAGAGCCAGCACTTGCCCCAGCAACGACCACTGAGGTTTTAGCTGAAACACTGCCTGCCACTTTTGCGCCAAGATTTTGCAGTTTTTCTTTCGCTTCATTACGGTCCATTTGGCTTAATGTACCGGTCAAAACATAGGTTTGTCCGGCTAAAGGAAGAGACTCAAGAGCGATTTTTTCAATCTTAGGCCAGGTAATGCCTGCCTGAATCAAAGCAGCAATCACCTCAAGATTGTGACTTTCTCTGAAAAAGTTGTACACGTGTTCTGCTACCACCACTCCAACGTCACTGACCGCTTGCAACGCTTCTAAATCAGCCGCGATGATGGCGTCTAAATCACAAAAATGTTTGGCTAAATTGGCAGCTGTGGCCTCACCCACTTCTCTAATACCCAGAGAGTACAAAAACTTAGCTAAAGTAGTGCTTTTACTCTTCCCAATAGCAATAAGTAAATTCGCAGCAGATTTGTCACCCATGCGCTCTAAATTAGCCAATTGCATAAATTCTAATGTAAAGAAATCAGCTGGTGTGAGAACCAGGTTTTGATCCACCAATTGTTCAATTATTTTGTCGCCCATGCCATCAATATCGAAGGCTTTACGAGAAGCAAAATGTTTCATTGCCTCTTTACGCTGGGCAGCGCAGTACAAACCTCCGGTACAGCGAGCTACGGCCTCTTCAGCTATTTTTTCTACCGCTGAGTTACATACCGGACAATGAGTTGGAAACCTGATATCTTGAGCATCAGCTGGGCGTTTAGCGTCAACCACGGCAACTACTTGTGGTATTACATCCCCTGCTCGGCGAACAATAACACTGTCACCGATTTTTAAACCTAAACGCTGAATTTCATCTTGATTGTGCAAAGTAGCATTAGAAACGGTCACACCACCCACAAATACCGGCGTTAAACGGGCTACGGGTGTAATCGCTCCCGTCCGGCCAACTTGAAACTCCACATCAAGGACTTGCGTCATTTCTTCTTGGGCCGGAAATTTATGGGCAATGGCCCAGCGCGGAGCACGGGCCACAAAGCCAAGTTCTTGTTGCAGCGCGATACTATCGGCTTTAAATACGACACCGTCGATATCATAATTTAAGCTATCGCGACGTTCGCCAATCTTTTTATAGTAAGCCAAGCACTGCTGTGCACCTACTGCCACATCTAATTCTTGGCTTAGCGGCAACCCCCAAACACTGAGCTGCTCTAAACGGGCTGAATGTGTTGGCGCTAAAGGCGCTTGTTCGTTTTCTACTAGGCCCAATGAATAAGCAAAAAACAATAAAGGCCGTGCTGCGGTAATTCGTGAGTCTAATTGTCGTAAACTTCCCGCTGCGGCGTTACGTGGATTAGCAAACACTTTTTTGCCCTCTTTCGCTTGGCGCTCGTTAAGTGCAGCAAAACCATCTCGGGTCATGATCACTTCGCCGCGCACTTCTAAGCGAGCAGGAAAACTATCGCCGCGTAGTGATAAA
This sequence comes from Paraglaciecola sp., assembly GCF_030730205.1. Lineage (GTDB taxonomy): Bacteria > Pseudomonadota > Gammaproteobacteria > Enterobacterales > Alteromonadaceae > Paraglaciecola. Next base: position 9,651 of record NZ_JANQVQ010000206.1, on the reverse strand, counting down.
GGTACATTACGAATGGTGCGCACATTCGCGGTAATATTCTCCCCTACACTGCCATCACCTCGAGTTGCCCCTCTCACTAACTTGCCATTTTCATACAATAAACTCACCGCTAAACCATCTAATTTTGGCTCGCAACTATAAGCAATGTCATCGTTGCGTTTTACTCGGTCCTGCATGCGCTTTTCGAAAGCTAAAAAAGATGCCTCATCAAAGGCATTGTCCAGAGATAACATCGGTACTTCATGCTCAACTTGCGCAAACTGTGCCAGTGGCGTGCCGCCTACTTTTTGACTGGGTGAATCGCTGCTAATCAATTCAGGAAAGGTTTGTTCAATTTGCTTCAGTTCAAGCATCAAACGATCATATTCAGCATCAGGCACCGTTGGATTATCAAGCACGTAATACTGATAATTAAATTCAGCAATGTCTTTTTTTAATTGATTGAGGCGCAGAGTCGCATCGTTTAAGTTTGCCATTGATTAGCATTCCACTGTAAAAATTAACACATGAAAATAGAAAGTATAAAGAATTAGAAAGCCCTAGATTAGCGAGGTAATCAGGGCTTAGCTTCTGTACTATTTGGTATTAGACTATTGGCGGTTAACCATACGCTTGCGTTCAAATTCACGTATTTTTTCCACGTATTGCTGCAAGCTTTGCTTGGTCAATAATGCCCGTCTCCCATCATAAACGTGAGCAGAAAATTCATCAGCGATTTTTCGAGCCGCATTATGCATCATGTTAAATACCTGATGAGGGTCACCTTCAATAGGTAAGATCATAAACAATGAAATACCCAAAGTCGTGAAATTCTCGAGGTTGTCAATATCGAAATTACCCGGTTTAAACATATTGGCCAAACTAAATAAAACTGGGCCTTTACCGTTGGCGTTGACATGGCGATGAAAGATATCTTGATCACCAAATTTAAACCCTAAGGTCAGTAACATCGGTAACAAGGCCGCACCTTGGATAGGATGTCCTTCTGCTGCTTTGACGTTTAACACCAAGACTTCTTGGGCTATTTCCGCCGGTTTCGCCTTAGGCTCTGACGACGCAGGTGCCGCTTCTTTTACCGGCTCATCTTCAAAATCGATACGCAATTGGTCTTCTGCAATTTTCGGCTCACGGCGCTTTTTACCGGCAATATCTGCTTTTTTCCCCATCACTAACTGGCGTGCTTGTTCGGCTAAGCTGACCTTTTCTTGCGCAGGCTCAGGCGGTTTGACTGGCTCAGGCTCAGCACTTTTTGGCTGTTCAAGCGGCGGCGTTTGTTGCGCGTTTTTCTTCAAGGCATCCATATCCACTGCCGATGTTTGTGGCAATGTCGGCTCGTCTTTTTTTAACAAAAAAGGCGGTGGCTCAGGTGCTTGATATTCGTCTGCAGGTTTAGCCGTATTTGCAGTTGACGTGCTCTTAGCACCACTGCCATTGCCGTATTTAGCGGCATATTCAGGTTTAGGCTGGCTGACAACAGAGGCATATACCTTGCCAGTGGAAACCGGTTTTACTTCAGGAACGATGGCTGGTTTAGAGGGCTCAAAATCATCTAAACTTGGAATATCATCGACGCTGTCAGTTATGGGCTGCGCGACAGTTGAACTACTTGGTTTGGCACTCACAATTCTTACAGCACCAACACCTAGATCGTCAAATTCACCTTCGCCTGGCACTTGACGAGCCTTAGGCGCCTTGCCTTGCTCGACATCAAAATCAATTTTAATGTCTCTTTTGTCGTCATCTCGGGTGAAAAACTCAGCGGCTCCTTGTGACGAATCATCCTCTGATAACTCATCATCATGCCACCCACTGGGCTGCAATTGAGGTTTACCAGCTCCGCGCTTGGTTAGTTTACTTTGACTGTTTTTTCTGGAAGTCCAAATACCATGGACCAATACGGCTATAATAATGCAACTACCTAGAGCCAGTAATATCCAACGAAATACACCATCATCCATTTAAACATTTACCCTTTTTTATTATTATTCATCATTAAGCTTGGGCTATCGCCACAGCTTCTTCTACATCTACTGCAACCATGCGTGACACACCTGGTTCAGACATGGTAACACCGGTTAGATGTGTAGCCATTTCCATCGCAATCTTATTATGGGTTATATAAATAAACTGCACTGTTTTTGACATTTCTGATACCAATTTACAAAAACGACCAACGTTGGCATCGTCAAGGGGTGCGTCTACTTCATCCAACAAACAAAAAGGGGCCGGATTAAGTCTGAAAATGGCGAACACCAATGATAAAGCGGTCAGCGCTTTTTCTCCACCAGAAAGCAGGTGTATTGTACTATTTTTCTTTCCTGGCGGTCTTGCCATAATGCTTACCCCTGTTTCGAGTAGATCATCATCGGTTAGTTCCAAGTACGCTGAGCCACCACCAAACACTTTGGGAAACAACATTTTTAAATCTTCGTTGACTTGATCGAACGTTTCTTTAAAGCGCGAACGGGTTTCTTTGTCAATTTTACGGATTGCTTGCTCAAGGGTATCTAAGGCTGAAACGAGATCGTCATTTTGAGTGTCTAGATGAAGTTTACGTTCTGCTTGTATTTCATATTCTTCCACTGCGGCTAAATTTACTGCACCTAAACGGGCTACGGCAGCACTGGTTTTTTCAAGTTCCTGTTGCCACAGGTTTTCATCCGCGCCCTGTGGTAAGTGTTCAAGCACAACATCTAAGGATTGTTGTAACTCTTGCAATTGTTCCAGTACGCCATTTGCCCTCACCCGATAACCTTCGCATTCAAGCTTGATACTTTGTAATTCGGTTAGCATTGCCTGAATTTTGTCGGTAACGCCCTGCTGTCCTTTTTCAGCGAGACTGATTTGCTTGTCAATTTCGCTTAATTGCTCAGTGAGGTCTTGTTGCTGTAAATCTAATGCAGCGCGCTGCTCTAACAATAATTGCAGATTTTCGGCTTGATCCTCTAAGGGCAAGCTTAACTCGATAAATTCTGCCTTTAGCTCAGCCAGCTTTTCATGCATGTTTTTTAGTTGCTGGGCTTCTCGAGCCTGTGTGGTTTGTAAATTACTATATTGGCTTTGAATGCTTTGCAAATATAAGGCAAGTTGATGCAGTTTCGTTTTACTGTTGTCTACTTGATTTCGAGCTATTTGAATCTTGCTTTGGTTTGCTTCTCTGGCCTGCTCAATACCAGCTTGTTGTTCATGCAAATCAGCCACGCTCAATTCTAACTCTTCAGCCTGCATTGATAGTTGGGCCAGTTGCTCTTCTTCATCCGCGGCGAGTTCTTGTTGTTTGATTAGTTCATTTTGCAGTTTTTCTATGCGCCCCGTATTTTGTTGCACCTGCCCCTGTAATAAGGTTAATTGCGTGTGTACCTGCTGATGTTGCTGCTGAAATCCATCATGTTGACTCTTGGCCAGCCTGACTTTTTGCGTGGCATTTTCCAATTCACCTTGCAACTCATCGAGTTCGTCTTCTAAATGCTGTATGCGTTTTTCACTCTCACTTTGTAGCTCTTCAAGCTGCGAAATTTGGCTGGCACGCTCCAGTAAACCGCTTTGTTGTGTCATCGTTCCGACAATGAGCCAATCATGTCCTAACCAATACCCTTGCGGGGTAATGACGCTTTGATGAGGGGCAAGTGAAGTCACAACTGTTTTTGCTTGTTCAATTGTTTCAGCAATAAATACATCACAAAGCCAAGTAGGCACTCGAGGATTGTGTAATTTAGCAGCAACACTGTTTGGTGGAATATTATCTGAATACTCATCCAGCAATAGCAGTTTGCTACCAACAAAATCTTCTATGTAAGGTAATACCCCAGACGCATTTTCTAACTGCACCGCTTGTTGCCAATGTTGAGTCAGGCACTCAAACGCCTTCTCCCAGCCTGCTTTAACCTCTAAGGTTTGCCACCACAGATCATATTTGAGCTTATGCTGCGATAAGGTGTCAGCCAGCGCATTATTGGTTTCACCCTGTTTTTGTAGTAAACGTAATGCGCTTAACTGGGCTTTAATCTGCTGTAAGTCGCCTTGTTGACTCAGTTTCTGCTGTTCTCGATGCTTTACTTGTTGCTGCAGTGCTACTAGGCCATCTTGCTCTTTTTGCCAACTTTCACCACTGACACTTACTTGCTGTTGTAATTCGGCAAGCCTTGCATGGACTTGTTCAAGCTCTACTTCTGATTCAGCGTCGACCAGCTCTGATAATTCTATTTTTATGTCGCTGATGCGCTGTTCGGTGCGCTGTTGCATACTGAGTAGTGACTGAATTTGACCATGACAAGCTTGCGCTTGTTGTTTGCTATTTTGATACGATTGTTCTTGCATTCGCCACTGGCTTTGCTGCTGATTGGCGTGTTGTTCGCTGCTAAAAAGCTGCTCTTGGGCCTCATCTAACTGTTCTTCAAGTACCTGTTTTTCTGGTTCGGCCAAGCTTAATTGGTCATATAAATCACTCAGTGTTTCACTATGTTGCTGTAATTGAACATCGTGTTCATAAATGGCACTTTGCAATACGCTGATTTCTTGTTCAACTTTTTGCCGGCGTTGTTTGGTATGAATTTGATTTTGCTCGATACGGCTGATATCGGTCGCTACTTTGAAAATGTGTTGTTGCACATCCCCAAGCTGCAGTTTGAGCTCTTGCTGCTTTTCTTTAAATTCTGTTAAGTCTTTTTCTTCACCACGCTGACGAGTAACGTAGGCTTCGATGTCGTTATTTTTCTTTTCAATATCGAGTTCAAGCCCCTCAATTTTCTTACTGTGCTTTAACCAGCGTATCGCGGCTAACTGGCCTTTTAAGGTACGCTCTTGCTGCTTGAGTTCTTTGTAACGTTTGGCCGCTGCCGCTTGACGCTGCAGTTTTTCAAGCTGCTGACCAAGCTCCCCGCGTACATCAGCTAGTCGCTCAAGATTTTCTTTGGTGTGACGAATACGGGTTTCTGTTTCTCTGCGGCGCTCTTTGTATTTTGACACCCCAGCGGCTTCTTCAATAAATACCCGAAGTTCTTGAGGTTTAGACTCAATTAGTCGTGAGATCATGCCCTGCTCTATAATGGCATAGCTACGCGGACCCAGACCTGTGCCTAAAAACAAATCGGTGACATCACGGCGGCGGCACTTGCTGTTGTTTAATAGGTAACTTGATTGAGCATCTTTGGTTACAATGCGTTTTACTGATAATTCGTTGTAGCCGGCATATTCACCCTGGATTCGCCCTGATGAATTATCAAACACCAATTCTACGCTACATTGAGATACCGGTTTACGCGCCGTTGAGCCATTAAAAATGACATCGGTCATGGCATCACCGCGCAAATTTTTAGCAGAGCTTTCGCCTAATACCCAACGCACCGCATCAATGACATTAGATTTGCCACAGCCGTTTGGCCCGACTATCGCGGTCATGTCATCTGGAAATGGAATGGTGGTTGGATCGACGAAGGATTTAAACCCTGCCAATTTAATTTTTTTTAAGCGCATAGTGACACAGCGTGTTCCGATGATTTTATAATTTTTATGCGAACTACTGCGAATGTATCAAATGTCGTCAAGTGTCACAATTAGCGTTTTACCTAAAACGCTAAATCTACCAAGCAAGTCTGTTTTTGGTTTACATTCAACCGGTTTTTAAAGGGCCTCGCGTAAAAAACAGGCAGTTAGGTGGACGACTCACTAAGTCAGAATATATTGAGTTTCCTCAGCACCAGGATTCAAAAATACTGAGTCGCATTGACCGAAAAAGATAACTGCATTATTGACAGTCGCTATCGGTTATTAACTCACGATTCATTCATCAAGCACCAGCGCTCTTAGCAAAAGGAGGATTGATCAGCAAAGTCATCAAGTGTAACAATTGACGTTTTGATCAATGACCATCAGCCCTTATACTTGGGTTGGTTAATGACCTTATATTTTCCACTGCGACAGCTTCGCACTTTATCAAGTTAGAGGGAACATCGTGCATTATTTTTTTCAAGGTTTTAGTCTGATTACCACAAAGGGGCTTAAGCGTTTCGTCTTTATCCCCCTTGTGGTCAATTTATTGCTTTTTGCTACCGCATTCTATTTTTTGTTTGGTCAAATTAGTGAAAGCATCGTGTGGGTGGTCGATCTAATTCCTGATTGGCAATGGCTTAGCTGGTTAAAAGAAGGCTTGAGCTACATCATTTGGCCTATTGCCGTTATCAGTATTTTGCTGGTCTTCGCGCTTATTTTTGGCACCTTGGCCAATTGGATTGCCGCGCCCTTTAACGGCTTGTTAGCTGAAAAAGTGGAGCTGCATTTAACGGGGAAAAGTTTAGGGGATTCGGGGCTGGTTGATATTGTAAAAGACATACCTCGTACCTTTGGTAGGGAAATGTCTAAATTTACCTATTACATTCCAAGAGCCATTGGCTTTTTACTTTTGTTTTTTATCCTGCCGGTTTTTGGACAGATTTTATGGTTTTTATTCAGTGCCTGGATGATGGCTATACAATATTGTGACTACGCTTTTGACAATCACAAAGTCGATTTTAATCGCATGCGGCGCACTCTGCATGCCAGCCGTGGTAACTCTTTTAGTTTTGGTATTGCGGTGAGTATTGGTTCGATGATCCCCTTAGTTAACTTTTTAGTGATGCCTGTTGCCGTGTGCGGAGCCACTGCAATGTGGGTGGATGATCTTCGACATAAGGTTCGAGATTAAATGCCTTGGTGTGCCAAAAAATTCACTGGCACACCATACGCTTGCTCAGACTACACGAGTAAATACCGATACCTTGCAGCCTTCATTTAAATAGTCATCAAGCAAGGTTGAAACTTTATAACGCGTTATATCACCATATTTAGTGACAATATTAACCACAATGCTAACGGTTTTTTCATTGTTATCCGCTGCATTACTCGTGACTAATTCCCACTGCCGTTCAACTACCTTACGATAGTCTTCATCAGGATAGGCCTTGGTCCACCACGTGTTTTTATCTGGAATGTCGTTTATATCCCAGCCTAATTCGTCTAAAAAACATTGATTAATATAAACAATTGCCGCATTGGTGCTATTTTCAATGGACTTTGTAATGGCAATGGGGACCGGCATAAGCTCAAACAGTTCGGTGTGAAATGTGCTTTGGTTCATATCCTTACGCCCTTTCTCATTATCTACAGCTGACTTTACAAAAGCTAAGATGACTAATCCAACATTTTTAGTAGTCTAATTCCATCAATCGGCGGCTGCCTATCTTTATTTTCACCCTGTATTTTTATACCTTTTATAAGTGCAATGATTTTTTGATTAGCCGGCGTATCAATATTTAGCCTCCTTGCTTGTTCAACAATGGCGCCATTTAAATAATCAATTTCTGTTGATTTATTTTGAGATACGTCCCACCACATTGAAGTACGAACCTTGGGGTCAATCGCCAGCATGGTGTTAGCTACCCGTTTAAACAAAAAGTCAGGCAAACTCAGTACTGCAGGTAACCAGTGGGCAGGCAAGGAGGTAACTTTGGGCAAGACAATCGACATCGCATCAGTGACGGCAAGTAATTCACGCATTAATTTAGCGATAACTAAACGATAAGCCCGTTGCTCCAACATTGCTTTTACCGGTATATCAGCTAAAGCATTAATACTGTTACCCAGATTAAGTTGTAACTTTGCCCACAACAAAGCCGACATATCATGGCTATTTGTGACCTGCAGAAAATCGCATTGCATGTTACTCATTAGCCCCTGAACTACCCGCTCAGTTGCTGGTATAGACTCAATGGTCAGCGTCCCCTGAGAGCCACGATGATAGTGCCCTGCGTTTAGCTCAACCACGTTGAAAGGCACCATAACACGCAAAACAGTGTTGTTAGGAAATGCCTGTTTAACCATCGCCTCAGAGCCTAAACCATTTTGACAGCAAAAAATCACGGTCTGTTCACTCACATAAGGAGCGATGTCTTTCACTGCTTGTTCAATACCAGTGCATTTGACCGTTAGCCATAAAAAATCAATTTCTGTTAAGGCGTTTTTTGCATTTTGTCCTATGAATTTTAAAGAGATAGCGGGACTTTTATGTCCTAGGTAATCTGTTAATGTAATTCCCTCAGACAATTTTTTTTGAATAAGCGGCCGGCAAACCAGAAAGGCACTCAAACCGACGTGAGACAACACACCACCTAAATAACAGCCAATTAAACCAGCGCCAAAGACAAGATGGTGGCTTTTTTTCTCGGAGTTCTTCGTTGCTTCTTTCATCACTCAATCAAACTGGTAAAATTTGAGCGTATCACAGTTCACGTACTGCACAGATCAAATAAAAGCAAAAAATCGCGTTTATGTTTTTTGCTTAGGGTTTCCGTTTTTTTCTTAAATGTTTTAGATTGAAAGCTTCTAAAGATGTTTATTTGCTTGGATACGTATGCCTAAAAAATTGATGTTGCCCACCCTATTTTGCAAAAATGCCACTGCCATCCTGTTATTAAGTATTGCTTCGTCTCAACTTCTGGCTGCGCAATTTTTCCCTGCGAGCGACAACCATTATGTTTACAGCGGCCGCATCGATTTTAGTCAAGCGGATAGCCCATTGGTAACGTGGCCTGGCACCAGCATCAAAGCCAATTTTAGTGGTTCTTCACTCTCTGTCGTGTTAGATGACGAGAAAGGTCAAAACTATTTCAACATCATCATCGATAATGACATTGAGTCACCTTATGTGCTGCAGGCTAAACAAGGATTACATACTTACACGATTAGCACTGCGCTGAATCAAGGAGCCCACAGTGTTGAGATATACAAACGCACTGAAGGCGAAGAAGGCGGCACACGGTTTAAGGGAATTGAAATCGTAGACGGTGCCACTATGCTGCCACCGCCACAAAAACCCAAACGACGAATAGAAATCTATGGTGATTCAATCACCAGTGGTATGGGTAATGAAGGCTCGGATAATGGCCCTGATCATCTAAAATCCGACAAAAACAACTATCTCGCCTATGGCGCAATTGCCGCCAGAGAGCTAAATGCAGAGTTACATACAATTTCACAAAGCGGTATTGGCGTTATGATCAGCTGGTTTGACTTTATTATGCCGCAGTTTTTCGACCAGCTAAGTGGGGTGGGTAACAATGATACTCAATGGGATTTTACCCAATGGACCCCCGATGTCGTGTTAATAAACCTGATGCAAAATGATAAGTGGCTGATTGATCGGGAAAAACGTTTACACCCCCACCCTTCCGACGAAGAACGAGTGACTCATTATCAACAATTTGTCACAAGTATTCGTGCTCATTACCCCAAGGCGCAAATTATTTGTGCCTTAGGCAGTATGGACGCCACACAGGACGCTAAATGGCCCAATTATGTGCGCCAAGCTGTGCGTAATATGCGCCAAGCAGGTGACAATAAAATTGATACTTTGTTTTTTGATTTTACTGGTTACGGCCAACATCCTCGTGTAGCCCAGCACCGCGCTAACGCGAAAAAACTGAGTGCATTTATTCGTAAAAAAATGCAGTGGGATTAAGCAATTTTTTGGCAGCTTAGCTGAAGGTTTTTAACTAGGTGGAAAGTCATTTAAGGGCTAAATACGGCTGTCCACGTTCTACCCAGTAAACAAACTTTAAAGATATCCTCGATTACTGGTTAGGGTAGAGTTTATTGTGCTGTTATCCTAGTTAATACAAT
>NZ_JANQVQ010000205.1 GCF_030730205.1 Paraglaciecola sp. | reverse complement strand
CTACGACCTTCGGGTTATGAGCCCGACGAGCTACCAGACTGCTCCATCCCGCGCCTGAATTTTCACTTTGAAAGTTGCTTTTCAAATAAGCCCCTTTCGAAGGAGGGCGTATTATACATAGGCATTAGCTGGGCGCAAGGCCTGAATCATATAAAATCTCTTAATAACGTTTGTTTGATTATTAAATAACCATAACGTATTAATAACGCACAACTTTATCCATTTTTAATAAAACAATTCCATTTTAGACGCTAATTTAAAATCTAATTCACTGATCCCGTCTACGTCATGGGTGGTCAATTTAACCTCTACTTTGTTATAAACATTAAACCATTCAGGATGATGATTTAGTTTTTCTGCACAAATGGCAATTTGTGACATCCAACCGAAAGCGCGGATAAAACTTTTGAACTTAAAGGTTTTAACAAGTTTGTCCTCAGCAATTTGCCATTGTTGAGAGTCTTCTAAATTTGCGTTCAATTCTTTTAAAGCATGATCGATTTGTTCAGCTGTGTATTTTTGCATACGCGTTTTTCTCCAAATGCAATGTCTGTGAAGGGTTCAGATTTGAGCCCAGCGAAGCTTAAGAGTTCAACTATGCTAGGTCATAAAGCCTTGAGTATGCTGGATTTGTAACTCGCACAACAGCGTTGTAGAAATAACGTTTCACAAGTAAGGTGTAGAGATTTAACTACAGGGATGCTATGGCGGATTCATCTTAAAGGCTTTAAGTTTATTGGTTATACGAGCGAGTTATTTGTAACGTATCGCTTTAAGCAAGATTATTTTGTGGCTAGTTGAGCAGCGAAAACGAATCACTCTTAGCCACGTACAAATTAAAATCCCCAGATTGGCTAAACCATATGGCGGCATAAGCTTTCTGGGGATTTACATCGTGTGATTATAAAGTGTTAAAACTCAACCGCTAGACGCACATAGAGTTGGCGTCCACGAGGATCATGTACTTTTGAATCAAAACCGCTGTTTGTGAATACTTGGGGTGGATCTTCATCCGTGATGTTAATGCCACCTACCGTTAATAAATAGCTGGTATCAGTACCCATAATATCACCTAAGTTGACATTATATTGTGCATCGATGGTCACATGGCTGTCGATTTGTTTGAAGCCGTCAGCACAGCCACCCACACTCAATGTGCCGTCTGAGCAGTTTTGATCATCGTCGTAGCTGCTAACATAACGTACAAAAATGTTCGCTGAATGGGCTTCATGTTGCCAGTTAAGACCCAAGTTCATACGCAGTTCTGGAGAAGAAACCCCGATATTGGTGAAGTTTCTGCGTCCAGCGGCTTCAACTTTACCTGCTTGAGGATCTACAAGATCATATTGGGTAATATAGGTCGCATTAATGTTTGGCGTAAAGTCACCCATGTCAGTACGGATTTTATAACTGGTCACAAAGTCTAAACCAGAGGTTTCAAGTGAACTCGCATTCACATAAGTATTGTTTACTTGCAACAACGGCCCAGTCAATGGATCACCCGCCCTGATAATACGATCAGGGTCTTGAGGGTTTGCGGTCAATACTGCCTGAGCGTTTTCTTGTATGATCAAATCTTCAAATTGGAAATTCCAATAATCGACCTCAATTGACCAATCTGTCACAGGCTCATAAGAAAAACCAATGTTATAAGCTGTTGATTCTTCAGGTTTCAAATCTTCATTACCCGCCGTTCTTACAGCAGCAAAGGCACTAGCCTGTTGAATTGGATCCGTTAACTGTTGCAAAGAGGTTGCGCCACCATTTCTTAAAAATACTGTGGGGGCTCTGAATGAGGTTGAAATGGACGCTCTTACAGAAAAATCGTCGTTAGCGCGCCAAGACAAAGCTAATTTTGGATCAATGGTATCACCAATGTTGCCGCCGTAATTTTCATAACGTAAGGCAAGTTGCACATCTAAATCAGTGCTAACAGGCAAAGCTAATTCACCAAACAGTGCGTAAACATCGAGTTTACCGTCAAAGTCAGGGTTACCAATAACAAAGGTGAAACTGTCTTGGTTCGCTAAAGCGTCGTAGTCCTGAGATAATTTTTCTTCGCGATATTGCACACCAAGCGCTAAGCCCGCGGTGCCGCCATCCATATCAAAAACATCTAAGGAAGCGAAAGCTTCAAACACTTGCATTTCGGCTTTGGAATCGATGACTTCTTCACCGGTAAACGAATCTACAACGTACTGTGAGTTTGGTGCAGTTGAATAGGACGTTGAGAATGGGTTGAAATATTCACAAGAACCAACACCTGGTGTGCCGGTAAGTGGGTTACAGTCAGAACCACCTAAACCATTCAACGCCAAGTTAAATTCGGTATTGAGTACATCTGGTACTTTAAACAAAAAGTCATTTACACCGGTGGTATAACTGGCTTCCCAGAATCCATTATCTAATTCACCTTGCAACATGGTACTGAATCTAAAGGTATCTGATTCAGTATTTGCCGCATCACCTTGAAACCCGTTACCTTCAGCTCGACCAAAAAAGGCCATCGGCAATCCAAGAAAGTTTTCTGGGTGATCAGCAGGCACTACCGGAGACGTTAAGATTGGGAAGCTAGGTGCACCGCCGCGCTCTGCACGATTACGAGCAAAACTCACTTCAGTGGTCCAAGTAATGTCATCACTTAAGTCATAGTCTGCTTTGACGTAAGCGTTAACCCGAGTTTCATCGGCTACGTATGAATAATAAGGTCCAAAGTCAAAGCCACATAAACCAATTTCCAAACCACCAGGTAAGGTACCGGCCGGCGCCCTTCTGTCCAAGGTACCGCCGTATGCTTCACATCCAGGATCGACTACCGGAATATTGCCAAACGCAGGCACAAAAAATGAACCAGGATTACCCAGTGCACTTGTATCATCTTGAGGACGACTCAAACGACGGTCAGAAATAAATAAAGGTGAACGGTTGGTGTAACTAATTGCAGCCAGCACGCTGCTGTCTTCGCTGGTTGCGCCCCACAGACCTTGCAGGACATATTCTTTGTTATTACCGTGTGCACCGTCTTGATAATCTGCGGTTATCTTGGCGCCGTTGTAATCTTGTTTGGTAATAAAGTTAACAACACCTGCAACTGCATCTGAACCATATAAGGCCGACGCGCCGTCTTTAACCACTTCCATACGACCAATTGCAATCATTGGTACTAAGGAGCTGGTATCCACAAAATTTAGGCCATCATTAGTGGGCTGGGCGTTGACGACTTGTCTTTTGTTGTTAAGTAAAACTAAGGTTGACGCAACCCCTAGTCCTCTTAAATTTATATTTGACGTCCCAGCCGTTGCATTCTGTGTAAAGGCATCTGGATTGTTTTGTGCACCAGTGTTGATGGTCAATGTTTGCGTAATATCACTGATATTTTTAGCGCCAATCGAATCGATAGAAACGGCGTCGATAACAGCTAGAGGTGAAGGAGATTCAAAATTTTCGCTACGGCGCACAAAGCTGCCGGTAACCATAATGAGTTCAACTTCGCTTTCCTTAACGGTCTGTTCTTGAGCGAGTACACTGGCTTGTCCAACCAACATTTGCGAGGCGATTGCTACTGAAAGCAAGCTTAACTTAGTTTTTAGTTTCATGATGTGTCCCAATACGTGAATTATCAGATATTAAAAGCGTTTTCAGTAACAAGCGTTAAGCTTCTGTGTGGCATCTCGACACGCTAATCAAACGTTCTAACTCTAACAATATTTTTATGTCACTGAGTTTGTAACCATAAATACGCTTTCGCGATTTATCGCTGTATTGATAGTAGGCGTGTAGAGTGAGTATGTAAATAAATTGTTATTGATATGTGAACATCAATTTCAGCAATGGTCAGACCAGAAAACAAGGGGGAAAATTAGTTTGCAACAGGAGAAACATTATCTTTAATTTTTAAACACTTAACTTATAACGAGGGCGTATCATCATCATGACTGCAGTCACAATCCATCGGCCCCCCAATTGTGCTGTAGCCTAATAATCTATAAACAAAATTGATTATTAAAACAAATCAGCCATTGCTCATAGTTAAAATAGCGAGATTAAGACTGAGGCAAGGTTGCTCCAGCTAACAACATCAAAAAGGTCCCTTTCATTGCGGGCTTCGTCCTTCCATCAATTTGTGCTTCAGTGTCAAAGTAAAACAAGCAACCCGATTGTTTTTGTTCAACTTTTATCAGAGTAGATACGAAACGAATACTATCGTTTACGCGAACTGGTTCCAAAAAACGGATTTTGTCTACACCGTAATTTAGAATCGTTTTATAGTGAGGATCAGCGGCAAACATAGCATAAAAGGCATTAGGCATAAGTGTCACAGTAAGATAGCCATGAGCGATGGTTGTTTTAAAAGGGCTTTCTTTTGCACAGCGCTGCGCGTCAACGTGGATCCATTGATGGTCGCCGGTCGCCTCTGCAAATAAATCGATATCCGCTTGCGAGATTTTTATCCATTCACTCGGGGCTAACTGTTCATCTATCGCTAATTCTAGCAGTGTTTTGTGCATCATTTTTGTCCTTGTAAGCTTCATTTCTACCAGCATAACAAAGCAAGAACTATCAACAAAATGAATGTTCTGTATATTGATATATTGATTTAACTAATAATAAAACGTTAATATCGTATTAACATCTTTTCTAGGTACGTAATATGAACTTAAATCGAATTGACCTAAATTTATTTGCTGTTTTTGACGCTATTTACACAGCAGGAAGTTTGACCAAAGCCGCAGATGTACTTTGCATAACACAACCCGCAGTCAGTAATTCACTCGCCAGACTGCGAGAAATGTTAAACGATCCACTATTTGTTCGCACCGGTCACAGCATGACACCCACCCCGGTTGCCCAAAATATTATTGGCCCCGCCAGAGAAGCTCTCGGCTTGCTGCGTAAAAGTGTGCAGCAAAGCCATATTTTCGACCCACTCAAAGCTGAAAAAACCTTTCACTTTGCTTCCAGAGATTTGCTTGAAGTGAGCATCATGCCAAGGCTAACCGCCCTACTTCAAAGCAGTGCACCTAAAATATCGCTGACTAACTATGATTTAGAACGCAATAATATTGTTTCAGCGATGGCCAGTGGTCACTTAGACTTTTATGCCGATGCCTCGTCTTTTAGCGATCCCCATCTGTGTAAACAAAAAATTGCGCAAGACAGACTCGTAGTCGTTGCACGCAAAAATCACCCTGACTTAGCGCAAGGAATGAACATGGAAACGTTCTTACGTTTAGGTCACATAAACATCAGCCACCGTCGCAGTGGTGCAGGGCCGATTGACGTTGCCATTGATAAGCTAGGAGCAAAGCGAAATGTAGTCATGCGCAGTCAACATTTTTTAACGGTGCCCAGTACCATCGTCAAAACCGATTTGATTGCTTGCTTACCTTACCACTTAGCTAAACATTACGAGATATCGCTATACGAATTGCCGTTTGACTTACCCGCCTTGGAGTATTTTTTATACTGGCATGTAAGTGCAGATATGGATTATGCACACATGTGGATGCGCGAACAAATAGCGCAAGTTGCAAGTGCCTATCATCCTAACTAAGGGTAGCGTACTATGGTATTGAGCCAAAATAATGAACAAAACCTGTTATTTAAATTTAAGCTCATAGTAAAATATTGACAGTATCTGAGTTGAGTAAAAACGGTGGTTAATAATACTGATGGAAAATAGTCAAATAATCGCACAAACAAGTGACAAACACTGCACACACGACATAAAAGTCAGTTGTGGGAGTTGTCGTTTAAACACAATATGTATGCCTGTTAGTTTGCACATTGATGATATTGACCAGCTCAATAAAATTATTCAACGCGGCCGCCCCCTTCACAAAGGCGAATATTTGTATCGGGCTGGCGACCCCTTTACTGCGGTATATGCTATCCGCTCAGGTGCAGTAAAAGCGCTAACGATCAGTGATAGCGGAAATGAACAAGTCACGGGGTTTTACCTACCTGGTGAAGTCGTTGGTTTAGATGGATTAGCAAACAATACTCATACCAACTCTGTTATTGCCTTAGAAACCTCGTCTATTTGCGAAATCCCTTTTAATCGACTCGAAGAAGTGAGCATGCAATTACCCAAACTGCAACGTCACTTTTTGCAGTTAATGAGCCGAGAAATCACCCAAGAGCAGCAAATTATTAGCTTGTTGGGTAAGAGTAGCGCTGAAGCTCGTATAGCTTCACTGTTACTCAGTATATCAACACGAAATAGTAGCCGAAGTTTATCTTCCACTCAGTTTTTACTGCCTATGTCACGCACTGATATCGGCAACTATCTTGGTCTGACGATTGAAACGGTAAGCAGAACGTTTGCCCGCTTACAAAAAGCACGGGTTATCTCGGTAGATAAAAAAGAAGTGAGCATTAACGATATTGCGGGTTTACAACAGTTGGCCAAAGGTGCTGAATAAATCTTAGTGCAAAGAACCGAACGTTGATTCACATCAAGTCAAATAGACCATATTAATCTTATGCTTATGCCATTATTTTACGGGTTATTTTTGCCCATGGCATAAGCAGGTATTCGATGAACGCGCCCTATCACACTGAGCTTCCTCTTATTGTTACATGTAGCGGACAATGCGAAAACGCTAAGTTTGCCAATGATCTGGCTAAAGTCATGGATATTGAAGGACTGGCTGAACGAACCTCAGTGAGCCAACTTAGCCAAGCAATGAAGCAGGCCACGGTAGGCATTACCGATACCCCACGAGTCATGGCAATCGACGGGTGTGACTTACACTGTGTGAAAAAGGCTTTAAATCTAAGTCAGATCGCCCCTACTTGGCATATCATCTTGTCAGATTTCACTGAAAATTCGAGGAAACAAAGCCCGTTTGACTACGCTCATATGGCGAACGTACTCAAAACAGTGCAATGTTTATTAACAGCAAGCAACTAAATAATTAAGCGACAGGTAGAGAAAAAGCTGCACGATTTCTGGCTAATAAGCTGTTTTATTTCTTTATACCAAGGCTAAAAAGAAACCCGCGAGCATTAATATCAAAGCCACTGGGGCTGAGAATAAAAGCTTAAAAACTCGCATTTTTGGCGTAAAACCAATGCCATAAACAAAGCCACAACTCATCCCAAACATACTTAACATCGCAGCATCATGCGCCATGCTATCTGCCGAAGTGCCAAATACATGTGGCCAGGCGGTGATGATTATCATCACCGCCAATGACAAGCAAAATACCAAAATGTTTAAAAAGCCAAGGGGATTTTCCCTTGGCTCCTCCATGTTCAACTTGGGGTGCTTACTCATCTTCAAAGTCCATGCTGTTTTCTAACCACATAACATTGATGATGCCAAAGGCACAGGCCAATAACACGCCTAATATCCACGTAAAATACCACATAGTACTATTCCTTAATAAAGTTGATGAGAGTCTGCTGCAATGTCTTTTTCAGTAACGCGTCCACGCATAACCCAATAGCCCCACGCTGTGTAAAGTAAAATAAGAGGGACGAAAACACAGGCGACGCCAAACATAATCATGAGTGTTGTTTCACTAGAAGTGGCATCCCACACAGTTAATGATGCGTTTAGTTGGGTACTGCTGGGCATCAAGAACGGAAACAATGAAAAGCCCGTGGTCAGTATAATGCCTGAAATAGCTAAGCTAGAGGCGGTAAAAGCCCAACCTGCTCGTCCTTTAACACTTAAAAATGCCACCAACAAGGGACTGACTAAACCTAATATTGGCGCTAAGACCATTAGTGGATACTCGTGATAATTACTTAACCAGCCACCCTCAACCAACTCAACGGTTTTGTTAAGGGGATTTGAGGGTCCATTATGATCCATCACACTGCTTAGGTGATAGCCATCTAACTGTCCCACCCAGATGCCCGCCACACCAAACATCACAGTAGTGGCTATTCCTAGAATGACGGCAGTATTCACAGAGCGGCGATAAATAAAGCCATCTGTTTTCATTTGTAACCACACTGCCCCATGCATTAATAACATACTGACGCTGACCAAACCGGCAAGTAGGGCAAAAGGACGTAACAGACCAAATAAACCACCGTCGTAACTAGGACGTAACATCACATCGTAGTTAAGGGGTACACCCAAAAAGAGATTGCCTAAGGCCACTCCAAATATCAACGATGGCACAATTCCACTGGCAAAAATTGCCCAATCCCAATTATTACGCCACCTCTGGCTGTCAATTTTACTGCGATAGTCAAATCCTACAGGACGCATCCATAAGGCCGCCAAGGTAATAAGCAAAGCAAAATAAAACCCAGAAAAAGAGGCGGCATAAATCAAGGGGTAAGCGGCAAACAAGGCACCGCCGGCGGTGATAAACCAAACCTGATTACCATCCCAATGAGGCCCTATGGTATTAATCATCACCCGGCGCTCACTGTCTGTGTGGCCAATGATGCGCAATAAAGCCCCAACTCCTAAATCAAATCCATCGGTGATGGCAAAGCCAATGAGTAATACACCAATTAACACCCACCAAATAATACGTAACGTTTCGTAGTCCATTAGGCATGCTCCCCGACTAATTGTTTTTCAAGATCATATTTACCCGTATGTAGAGAACTCGGTCCTTGTTTTGAGAATCGAATCATCAAATACATTTCGATAATAAGTAGCACGGTGTAGAACAAAATAATGCCAATCATCGACGTCCACACCTGCCCTGTTGTCAAGCTAGATGCCGCCAGCCTGGTAGGCAATATTTCAGCAATTGACCAAGGTTGACGGCCATATTCGGCCACAAACCAACCGGTTTCACAGGCAATCCATGGCAGAGGCAAAGACCAAAGCGCCAGACGTAAAAACCAACGAGGTTTTTCAATCTGATGTTTTGTGCTTAACCAAAATGCAAAAGCAAAGATAAACAACATAAAAAAGCCACACGCTACCATCACTCTGAACGACCAAAATATAGGGGCAACTTTAGGTGTCGTATCTTTGGCAGCTTGGTCAATTTGGGCTTCAGTGGCATCCACCACCTCGTCGGTATAGCGTTTTAATAACAAGCCGTAACCTAGGTCTTGTTTGACCTCTTCAAAGGCAGCGCGCACTTGTGGTGTATCTTGGCCTGCTTTTAGTTGCGTTAATAAACCGTAGGCTTTCATACCATTAACAATGCGCAACCGGGCTTTTTGTTGTAGTTCATGAATACCTTCAACTTCTTCAGACAGAGATCGGGTGGCAATAATACCCAGTGCATAGGGAATTTTTACTGCGCCGAGGGTTTCTTGTTTTTCTTGGCTTGGAAAACCAATTAAGGTGAAGTCAGCAGGTGCTGGTTGGGTTTCCCACTCAGCTTCAATAGCGGCTAGTTTCATTTTTTGCACATCGCCAATTTCATAGCCGCTTTCATCACCGAGGATGATCACAGAAATCACGGAAGCCAAACCAAAAGCTGCAGCAATCGCAAAGGAGCGTTTGGCGAAGTTTACGTCTTGGCGTTTTAGCAAATAGTAAGCAGACAAAGACAAAACAAACATCGCGCCGGTCACGTAACCCGCTGAAACCGTGTGCACAAATTTAACTTGAGCCACCGGATTAAATATCACTTCAGCAAAGTTTGTCACTTCCATGCGCATGGTTTCGTAGTTAAATTCTGAACCCACCGGATTTTGCATCCAGCCATTGGCTATCAAAATCCATAAAGCAGATAAGTTGCTGCCGATAGCCACTAACCACGTCACCGTTAAATGCTGCACTCGAGTGAGCCGGTCCCAACCAAAAAAGAACAAACCAACGAAAGTGGATTCAAGAAAAAAAGCCATTAATCCTTCGATGGCTAAGGGCGCGCCAAATATATCTCCTACATAATGCGAGTAATAAGACCAATTCGTGCCAAACTGAAATTCCATGGTTAAACCGGTAGTCACACCTAGGGCAAAGTTGATGCCAAATAACTTTCCCCAAAATTTCACCATATCTTTATAAACTTGTTTGCCGGTCATCACGTAAACCGACTCCATAATGGCCAAAATAAAACTGAGGCCCAAGGTTAATGGTACAAAAATAAAGTGGTACATCGCGGTTAACGCAAATTGCAGCCGCGAGAGATCCACTGCAAAGTCAGTCATGCTGTGTTTCCTTAGTGTGGGTAATCGAAGTGGGTTTAGATATTAATTGTGTCGTCATATCTGGGGCTTCAGTAGGCTTAAGCGGTTTAAAGGCGACGTGCCATAAAACAATGAGTAGGATTATTTTTAAAACCACAACGACACTGATTTCACATACCAAAGGGATTCGAAAGATCGAATCCTCAGGAAAAACATTCCGCCAGCGTTTAAACACAACTATTCCTAATGAAGTAAAATAAGAGAATGTAAATATTGTCAGAGGAATCGAAAAAGCTGACTTTGATTTACATCAACTTTTTTGATTTTTACGGCTATGTGAAGCCAAATTTTTTGAGGTGCTAGGCGTTTTACAACAAGGCGACTAAGGCGCGTTTATCTTTTGAGTTTAATTTTTAAGCCCTACGTTTGCTTAGTAGCCAAGACAGAGTAAATACAGCGGGAAGTGCTTAAACATGCGCAATGCCGCCCCCCCGTGGGCAACAATCGCTTACTTCGTGTCAGTCAAAAAATCAACTCGCTTGAGCGCTAAGGCATAGTAAAGAAACGCATTACCTTGCTATCTACCTCAGCTTGGGTAGCGAATCCTTCATTCAAACAGGCGTATTCTAATTCAAATTGGTACAACGCCTCCCGGTCGTAAGCTGGGATCTCAGCGCTCAAAGCAAAGTGATGAAAGTACCTAGCGATATATTCAGCACTTATCTTTTGAGACACTAAGGCCTCAGACACTCGCTGCTTAGTTAAGATCCACCAGCTGTCATCATCTGGTTCAGGAATACACTTGGCTAAGACTAATAACAGTTCTTCAGGGGCTATCCTAGCACCCGATGCAATAGCTTGCAGTTGGCTGGTTAACGCCCTATCAGGCATGCAGCAGTTAGTCGCCCACGCCCTACATTCTGCGTCTGTGGCTATACCCGCATTGACGCAGTGCCACCACATTTTACCTTCAGTGGCCCACCCTTTTGTTATATCGCTCATACTTCTATTATCCCATTACAGCCTTCAAATCAGGTACTACATTCGCCCTTTTAAATACGCTTGCCGTTCGTTTTCAGGAAATTTTTCGATGGCATATCTTAGCATCGTCCTTGGCATCACTTTATAATGCGTTTTTAAAAATGCCTCTTCTATGGGTTTATTTCGATTCCCTACCTCTCTTAACATCCACCCTACTGCCTTATGGATCAAGTCGTGGGGATCATTCAATAATACTGCCCCAAGCTGCAAAGTATCCTGATAATCTTTGGCTCTAATGAAATGCAAGGTGGCCATTATTGCGATACGCCTTTCCCATAATAATGATGAACGGGCAAGCTGATATAAGGTGTCGCGAGCTTGGCTCTGCAACTGTGGCCCAACAATTAAGTGGGCGGAACAATCTACTAAATCCCAATTATTGATATAAGTTGTATGAGCTAAATAACTATCAAATATACGTCTTTTGCTGGCAGGCGGGCCTGTCTGGTATTGTTTCACCAGCAACAGTAAAGCAAATAAGCGTAACTCATGCACTTTTGAAACGAGTAAGGTTAAGGTGTGTTCAAGGGCTAAGGTATGAAATTGCTTTACCGCATCCCGCAATACAGGCATACGCAATCCCCAAAACACATCCCCATGACCATATTGCCCTTGGCCTGTTTTAAAATAACCTTGCATTTTTTCAGCGTATTCAGCGCTTGCCTGTTTATTTAGTTGGCGCACAACATATTCACTATTCATCTAGGTAAGGCCTTCATGCCAGCTCACAAACCAACTTAATAAATGGTATAACATCGTTTTATTTATCCAAACATCAAGGAAGCAATTTGTGGCACAACTCATGGTATCAGGCATCGAGGCAATTCAACGTTTAAAAGACGG
>NZ_JANQVQ010000204.1 GCF_030730205.1 Paraglaciecola sp. | reverse complement strand
TGAGTACTATCTAGCTAGGTTTTATCCTGTTGAGTATCAATCCAGATATTCCCCTGTGGGGTCATAGCCAACAAGAGTTTAGGTGTTTCCCCCCCTAGCGCCGCCGCTTGCAGCGCCTAGCTGCTGATAAATGAGTAAATCGGCAATACCCAGATGCTTTATCCACAAACGATAACTTGCGCCAGCGGGTAAAATATCATCTAAATAACTAAAACAGGGCTTACGCCTAAAGATGTTAGCCAGTTCAACCGGAAGCCGCACACTGCTGGCGGTACTAACAGTTTGATTTAAATGCTCTATGGCATAGTCCATCAGGTAAGCATGTGTATGCGCTATCTGGTTAGATTGTTCATCAATAGTGATACGTGCTGCATCGTGCCAATCGCCATTGTTGCAAATTTGCAGCGTGAAATTGAGCAGCATTTGTTTGCCTAAGTAAACCTAGGTGCGTTTCATAAAACAGTTAACAGGACATCCAAGATAATTAGCATCTAACTAGGAGTCACTATTCATTGCTGTTGAATTGCATGAGAACTTGCACCACCTTTAAATTAACAGAGTGGTCCACTTAGTTGTTGGTTTAAGCTTGAATTCACGTTAGTTAAAGTTGTTAATCATTATTCAATATTTATGCAAATAAGAACTGAAACTGGATCGCTTTTGGGTGCTAAATAACACAAGTTGGCAAATCGCGTTATTAAGCAAAGTCGCCATTGCTATATCACTTAACGTCAGATGTTCGTCATCACCGCGATTAAAGGCAAATTCCCGCTCCCCATCATACGCTAAAGAAACAGCGGCCAATGTGGTTGGCATGTCGACCGTTTCCACAAAATCAGTATTAACATGGTAGTCCACAACTTCATTTTTCAAATAAGTACCAAAGGGTTCATTACCCAATGCAGCAACATTAGCAGGTGCTCCACTTGGCTTTTTAATGAAATTAGAACCTTTAGACAATCCTGCATTTGTATCAACGTACACAAAATCAATCAGCATTTCACCTATACAAACAACCTTTTTCATCTTCGTTTTCCTGAACAGAATGTGTTTTCTAAAAACAAACCATCAAGTAAAAAGATAACAACACGAAAGACAACCCTGTTTGAATAAAATGTATATTGTGTAAAGTAAATTTATAATTGTGCTTTCCTTTCAGGAAATGCTAATTTCTGAGGATGAATAGTTATGCTCTGTTAGCATTATAAAACTTTAAAAGAATATCAATGGTAACCATCAAACAAGTCGCTACCCATGCAGGTGTATCCTTTAAGACTGTATCCCGAGTCGTTAATAACGATCCAACTGTTAAAAAGATAAATCGCGATAAAGTTGTCAAATCTATTAAAGAATTAGGTTACCGGCCAAATCGAGCTGCAAGTATTACTCGTCGTAAAAAGTCTGGAATTATTGGGTTTATTGCAGATGACTTATTAAAAGTACCTTATACCTTTGATCTGATTAGGGGGGCACAGAAAGTAGCTTGGGAAAAAAACAAAGAACTCATGGTATTGAATGTCACTGAAGATCGTTACAGCGCTGAGTTAGCTGCCCAACACCTGATGGAGCATAGAGTAGAAGGTATCATCTATGCAGCAATGTATCACCATGAAGTTATATTACCTAAAATTCTACTTGAGTGTCCTACCGTGCTGGCAAATTGTTACAGTCTAGATACTCAATATCCAAGCATTGTTCCTGATGAAGTTAAAGCAGGCGAAACCGTAGCACTTGCATTGCTCGATGCTGGATATCGCAAAATCGCATTTCTTAATCTTAATGAACACATCATTGCGGCACAAGATAGAAAACAAGGGATAATTAATGCATTTACCCTTCGTGGTGTACCATTGGGAAATTTACATATTGAATCTGTTTTCCATGGGCCAGCAGGTGAAGAAGTTTGCAGTTCACGAGAGGTTACCGCCAGAGTTGCCCGTGAATTCAAACCTGACGCCATCATTTGTGGGCAGGATCCGATTGCAGTAGAAGCCTACTTTGTATTACAGGCTATGGGGATCCAAGTGGGTAAGGATATGGGTATGGCGAGCTTTGATGATTGGGATATCATCCCGACCTTACTCCAACCTGCTTTATCTACAATGGCACTGCCACACTTTGATATGGGTAAATGGGCAATGGAGTATCTGCTAGATGAAAGGGAAGATATAGTGAACGAAAAACTTCCCTTCACCTTAGTTAAAAGAGGCTCTTATTAAGCTATGGGTGTTTGTTGGACACTTGTTGTTTTGTACTGAGTAAAAAGTAAGAAACAATAGTAAAAAATAAAACTATCGAGCCTAAAATTTTGTAAGAAAGTGGAAAACCTAAGTTGTCATACATCATACCGGCAAAAATAGACAAGCCAGAAGCCGTTATTTGCGTCGAAAACTGAAACCCGACTATATACAAGGTTGCCGACATACGGGCGTCAAAGGTTTGAGATATATATTTAAATATTGCTACCAACATTATAGGTAATTCAACGGCGTGGAGTAGCTTCATTAGCGAGATGGTGACTGTATCATCAGCAAAACCGGAACCAATGATACGAATAGCCATAATCAAACCGCTTACTATTAGGCTATTTTTAGCGCCAATTTTAATTACCAGAAGCGGCGCTAAAAACATGCCACCCGCTTCTAAAAAAACTTGGAACGAATTAAGGTAGCCATACATTGCATTTCCCTCTTGTCGATTCTCGAACATGGACGCAAAGTACACAGAAAACTGCTGGTCATAGACGGAATAGACGCACGTCACGCCCATTACAAAAATAACAAAAGTCCAAAACTCCTTCATAAATAGCAAACCTGACATCAACTTTAAATCAAACTTCTCCGCATGTTTGTCATTCTTTTTCTCAGCAGTCAGGTGGGCTTGACTCAGGTCAAATGAAAAAATTAAGATAATGAAAACACAAGCACTCAGTGAAGCTAACCAAAAGTTAATATCTGGTCCTTTATTAAATAAATAACCGGCACAAAAAGTCGCAATGGCCCAGCCTAATGATCCCCACAATCGAGCTCGTCCAAATTCAAAATCGCTTGTTCTTGCCACCCTCTCCACATAGCATTCAAGCACCCCAATGGCTGCGCCAAAAGTAAGTGCAAAAAACAATCCACCCAATAAAGCTGCTAAATAAAAATGACTCAGTAAAAGAGAACTGTACACATAAATAAAAAAAGGACCGACAGTCAGTAATAGCAATGCAATAAATATCAGCAGATGTTTACGTAAACCCAGTTTGTCTTGCAGATAGGCGTAACACGGCATAACAAATAATGCAGCTATAGCGTTGCAACTAAATATGACCCCAATTTTTTCTCCCGTAAGGCCAATATGTTGACTTAACCAGATGGGAAATAAGGAGAATGAGAATGACCAGCACAAAAAGAAGGTAAAAAAAGCACCACTCAATAACCAATAAGTTTTTTTAGAATAAGTCACTAATACTTCTCTTTGCGTATGGATTTATTTTTATTTGTTGGTTAACAGTAGACAGGCAACCTAAATAGTTGCCTGTCTTGCTTGTTTATTTCTGATATAGAAACATCAATTTTTACTTAAAACGTGTCACTCCAGAAACAGAAATATCATCGCTTTGAGCATAGACACCTACTTCACTGGTTGCCAAATCATATAGTCTGAAACTCAAGGCTCTAAATTGGTCAACATAAACAACGCCAACACCTTGTATTGGGTCAAGTAATATATCGATGTTAACTCCTTGCTCTGGGTCTATGTTACTGAGAACTTGAGGGTTAGCAGCATTGCTACGCTCATCTTTATGGTAAAAAGTGACCTCGTTAGTTGCGCCATTAATCTCCACAAAATGTTCACTATTATCGGCACTGTCTTTAAATTGCAGACCAAAAATGGCATTTTCATTGGCGCTATTAATCTTAAATGACATTCTGTTTTTATTTGTTTCACTGGCTAGCAACATATTTGAACCCGCAGGGATATTTAGCACGCCAGCATTTTCTGTCACATTGTCAGAAGATGAGACTGGTGAAGTAGAAAGTACGTCGACCAATTCTTGTCGATATAATTCAGGCATTTCTACCGCTAGTTGTCCGCCATCCGTAACTCTTAATTGATGTGCCATAAAGTTTCCACCGAATTCTTCGGCACCAGAATCGCTTCTACCGTCATTGCCCGCAACCCATGCCAATAACAATTTATCCGTATTTGAACCAGCAGACTTAGCTGCATAGAATCTGCGCCCGTCTAAAGAATCCATTGCCGGTTTCACCCATACGCCATTTTCATGAACTAAATATTTTACGGTATGTTCTTCGTCGCGCTGGTCAGAGTAAACAATAAATTCATGACCATCTAACTGGATAAAGTCTGCGACTTCCAAATTAAGCGGGGACGATTCTGTGTAGAGAGGAGCTTGTGCAGTCCAAACCGTTAAGTCATCCGAGGTATACAGTCCAATAGCCGCCTGATTGTTATAGCGGGTAGTAATGAGCATCCAGTAGTTTCCTGTTGACTCATTCCAAAACACCATAGGATCCCGAAAGTCAAAATCACTGTAACCATTACTGCCAGAAAAACTCTCGTCTTCCAACACCGTCCAATTGTGTAAACTCGTATCATCTGCAACCGCGTGATAGACCTTTTCGACAGGGCTAATTTGACGGTTGTGGCCGGTGAAAAAGATATGAGTCTGCCCTTGCTGGTCGACTAATGCACTGCCAGACCCTAAAAACTGATCATGACGATTGTCATCGCCTGACGCCTTCAATACTTCTACAGACGCTGTTGAACTGAGCAGGTTTTTAGTTTTTACTAGGCCCCAAGAATGATACCCAACGTTTTGCAAATAAAACACGTGTAAAACGCCGTCAATCATTATTGGGTTGGGGTCGATCATGTCTAAATTCAGTATCTGATCGTAAATTTGCACGGTTGACACAATGCTATCTGCGGCTGGTTGCACTGCGGCTTTATTGGCTTGACGAATTTCGTCAACTAAAATAAAGGGCAAGCTTCCATCTTCTTGAGTACCATCATGGCGGTCTATAACCTCAATTTGAGCTTGCATGCCTATTAAAGCTGATACATTCCACGAGCGCCAAGATAATTCATTTTCTAAGCCATTGCCGCTCGCTTGGCGAACAACTTTACCATTCACACGCAAGACGACAGCAGTGGCATTATCCATGTCAAATGTATTAGTCCCGCCTGCTACTAAGAAATTAATATAGGAAGCACTGATCTTGAAACTGGGTGATTTGAGTGTACCGGTAGCTTCCCAACCTAAAAAGCTCGCGTCAGTAGCATTGCTGTCGGCAAACGATTCACCATAGGTTGCCAATACTCTATCCCCGATATGATTGCTTATATCAGCAGCCCACTGGCCTCCGTTCAGGTAGATCATATCGCCAGTGGCAAAAAAGTCATGTTCCTGATAGGTATTGTAACCACCACAGCAGAATTCAAATCCAGCGATATTTTGCGCTGCTGCGCCTAAACGGGTAAATGCCGCTGCACCTTCCGTCTCAGGAGTGCTTGTTAAAACACTGGCACTAAAACTAATAACGCTGCTTGACTTTGGCACGGCGGCAGGCTCATCTGACGCTCTGAACTCATCGGCTAGTACATAAGGCAGGCTGCTATCGGAGTTATCATCTGCATGATTATCGATAATCATCAACTGTGCACTTTGACCTGCTAAATCTGTCACATCCCAGGTTACCCATTGCATGCTGTCTTGAGTATTTTGACCTGTCGCTTGGCGAACAACATCACCGTTAACTAGCAGTACAATCGCCGTCGCATTCGCTTGATCAAAGCGATTAATACCACCGCCAATCAAAAAGTTGATGTAATTCGCATCGATGTTAAAGGCAGGAGTTTTAAGGGTACCGGTTGCCGCTGAACCAATGTGTTCAGCACTGGTATCTGCATCACTATCGAAACCATCACCATTACTAGAAAATACTCTTTCACCGATTGTGCCAGCAACGCCTGCACCCCAAAAACCGCCATCGAGTTTCAGAAAATCACCAGTGACTTCTTCAAATTCATGCTCTTGATAGGTGTCGTAGCCACCACAACAAAATTCAAAGCCTGCAATATTTTGGCCTGGCTCAGATTGGCGGGCAAAAAGACTATGACCTGAAGTGCTTGGTGTTGTGGTTAATGGCACCTCAAAAACGGGGGTGTTATCCGGATCAAGAGGGTTACTATCATCCTCATCATTAATGCCGTCGCCATCATCATCCTCATCGGCATTATTACCTATGCCATCATTATCGGTATCAAGCGTTTCGCTTGGATCGCTTGGGAAAGCATCATTAATATCATCCACACCGTCGCCGTCGTCGTCATTATCATTAATATCCAAAATGCCGTCAGAATCGGTGTCTCTGACTGCTGCATAGGGATCGACTGCGGCTTTATCTGCACCACGGAATTCATCAGCCAAAAGATAGGGCACTGCTGCATCATTGCCATCGTCGTTATGTAAATCTATAAACTTGATTACCGCACTTTGGCCTTTAAATTCCCTGACATCCCAGCTAGTCCACTGCATACTATTAGCCACATTTTGGCCACTGGCTGAGCGCACGACGTCACCGTCAACGATCAATACAACTGCGGTTGCAGCGGCGCTACTATAAGGATTACTTCCTCCACCAACAAGAAAGTTGATGTAGTTGCTATCTATTACAAATGCTGGACTTAACATCGTGCCAGTCGCTGCACCACCTAATTGAGCAACTTGGTCTGAGCCATCTTCAGCACCATCGCCATAACTTGAAAATACTCGTTCACCTACATGACCGGCGACATCAGCACCCCAAAATCCACCATCTAGCTTGGCAAAGTCACCCGTTATTTCGGTAAATTCATGGACTTCGTACGTGCCAAATTTACCGCAACAAAACTCGAATCCGGCAATATTTTGAAATTCGTCGGCAGTACGTAAAAATAAACTATGACCTTCTGAAGTAGGTGTCATTGTTAGTTCCACAGGCGGTATTGTCGGTACTACAACCGAATCAATATCTTCAATTTCAGCGGCTGGCAGGTTTGCAGCGCGAAATTCATCGGCTAACAAATACCCTAAGGTACTGTCACTACTATCATTTTCGTTCAAATCAATAAATTTGATTTGTGCAGTCTTACCCATAAACGATGATACATCCCAGCTCGACCATTGCATGGCGTTAGCTTCGTCATTCCCGCTAGCATCACGCACTACTTCATTATCTATTAACAGCACCACTGCCGTGGCTTTTTCACTGTCAAAGGAATGACTGCCGCCACCAATTAAAAAATTGATATAAAGCGAATCAATAACAAATGTTGGGCTAAGCATAGTGCCAACGGCTTGTGCACCTAATTGCGCAACTTGGTCGGATCCGTCATCAGCACCGTCGCCATAACTAGAGAATACGCGTTCGCCAATATGCCCTGCCACGTCGGCTCCCCAGAATCCTCCGTCTAACTTGGCAAAATCTCCGGTTACCTCTGTGAAATCATGGGCTGCATAGGTACCAAATTTACCGCAGCAAAACTCAAAGCCAGCAATGTTTTGTGATCCATCTGATTCACGAACAAACAGGCTGTGACCTTCTGATTCTGGGGTCTGGGTCACTTCTTTGTTCAATTTAGTCGGAATTGCCGCTGCAATATCGGCTGCTCGGAACTCGTCAGCTAAAACATAAGGCAGGCTTGCATCATTACCATCATCGTTGTGCATATCGATAAACTTAATGGCCGCTATTTGACCTTGCATTTCTGATACATCCCAACTCGTCCAAGCCATTTTATCTGCCACGTTGGCACCACTAGCAGCCCGAACGACAACCCCGTTGACAACCAGCACTACCGCAGTGGCCTTGTCACTGTCATAGGGATTATTGCCGCCACCCACTAAAAAATTAATGTAGTTTGTTTGAATTTCAAATTCAGGACTTAGCATCGTTCCTGTCGCGGCCCAACCTAATTGTGCAACTTGATCTGAGCCATCTTCAGCACCATCGCCATAACTCGAAAAGACCCGTTCACCAACATGTCCCTCTATAGCCGCCCCCCAGAATCCTCCGTCTAACTTAGCAAAATCGCCTGTTATCTCGGTAAACTCATGGCTTGCATAGGTGCCAAATTTTCCACAGCAAAACTCAAATCCTGCCACATTTTGCAAGACATCACCTTGGCGAATAAATAAGCTATTGCCCTCTGTAGCAGGTTGGTCAGTCAGTTCAATCACCGGACCTGGTGTAGGTTCCGGTGTTGGGGTTGGTGGAGGAGTGGGTGGAGGAGTCACTGGACATCCCTGTGAAGTAAACTCACAAGCCTTTTGCCCTGGTTCAAGCACAACAACTTCTATATCACTATCTTGATCACTATCCCCCGAGCAAGCACTTAAATTAACTAAGGCACCTACTCCTACAATGGTTGATATCGCAATTTTTCTTAATTTTAATAGCTGAATCATATTTTGTTCCTCACACCAATGTCCTGGTTGTCAATTTGCTATGCAGACGTGGTCACTTATTACCCCCACAAACAAACAACGTTGTCTATTTGGATGTATTTAAAAGTAAAGGATTCTGCACCAGTTTTTGTTAATTTTTACATTCGGTAAATAGTTGGGTAATTGGCTTACTGCCCTATTTAACTTACCCTAGGCCTTTTGTCATTTTGCTTCCTGCTCTGAAGAAATCCACATAGAAGAAAATTCGGCGATTTTGGCATCATTCACATTAAAATTTTCATCTGACGATAATCGTATGCCACTCAATATGGATTGCGGAAAAACCAGAGCAGTGATGACGCTTTCGCCGTCATTGATAAAAATTTCAATTGAGGAGTGATCAACAATGATATCAACCGTATCTTTGTTTCCCATTGAATGAAATGGAGCATATTGAACGCCTGCGAAACCCTCATCGAACGATACGTCGCCTGATTGAGTGCGATCCAGAGTCATAGAAGCGTTGACGGTATCAAGTGTCGTTATCACTTTATCGCCTGCGAGGTTAAACAGCTCAATGTTAATTTTTTGCTGCCTTGTATTACTTAATGCAAAACTCACTCTGAATGCATTTTCAGATAGAGAAGGTGAATTTAACAGATAGGTATTTTGACCACTAAGCGGGCCAAGCTCTTTAATCACTTGCTCAGCAGCGACCACTTCTTTGACGGGCAGCGATGTTAACCTTAACCCTTGACTGGTGGTTTTCAGTGACAAGGTTCGAGGTAAAGTCATTGCACTACGAAACGACCTAGTGGGTACTTTATTGGCATATTGCCAATTGCTCATCCAACCCATTAGGATTGAACGACCATCACTGTCTGGCATATCTGAAAAAGTCACCCCTGCATAATTGTCTGTGCCAAAGTCAAGCCATACCGCTGGTTCGATGCGGTTTGAGGCAAGTGCATCAGAAAAAACGATTTGATCAATATAGGTATGCCCCCAACTTCCACTTTCTGAGTCTATTATCTTGATTCTGGCCGTTTGCCCAACAAATTCATTAACATCCCAGCCTACATATCTGAATTGCTCACTATTTTGCCCGGTCGCAGAGCGCACCACGACATCATCTATGATCAATTGCATTCCAACTTTGTTGGGGTGTTGTCCACCACCAATGTAAAAATTAATAAACCCTTTACTGATAACAAATGGTTTAGATAACAACGAACCGATTGCTTTATCACCGTTGTTAAAACTATTAATTAAATATTCACCTACATAACCATTAATGGGAGCTTGATTAGTATAGGAACCACGTGTTGGCGAGGAAGCAAAAGCTTCACCGTTTGCATCCCACTTTTCTAAACCATGCTCAAAATCGTCAAAAACCTCTCCTTCTGGGAAAACCGCTGGCGTTTGTTGCAATTCATCTTGGAATGTTGGATCAAGTACATATTCATGGCCATCAAATTCGCCAATAAAATATTGCGTAGCAGAACCACCATTGGGTCCACCAGCACCAATACTCACAATTAATACGTCTTTACGGTTTCCATTCTCATCTACTTGCAACGAAATAAGATCAGGACATTCCCAAACACCCGAATGATTTCCCCAGCCTTGACCAAAATGACTTTCTAACTTCCAATTTAATAAATTATCAGACGAATAAAATCCAATTTCTTGTCCCTCTGCCAAGACCATAATCCATTTGTTTGCTTTACTGTTCCAGCTCACTTTAGGATCTCTGAAATCACGTTTACCAGGGTTCAACATTACAGGATTGTTGGCGTATTTCTTCCAAGTACGGCCCTTATCTAAACTAAAAGCTAACCCTTGGGTTTGAAAATCTATTGCCCCCATCTTGTCTGCTTCGGCATCGTGGTAAGTAAAAATAGCTACCATTGGTGGGTTATCGGCAGTTCCTAGACCTGAGGTATTATTCCAATCGATCACAGCACTACCCGAAAAAATAGTGCCAAACTCATCAGGAAATAGTGCAATGGGTAACTCTTCCCAATTAAC
Organism: Paraglaciecola sp.; assembly: GCF_030730205.1. Lineage (GTDB taxonomy): Bacteria > Pseudomonadota > Gammaproteobacteria > Enterobacterales > Alteromonadaceae > Paraglaciecola. The sequence continues at coordinate 1,544 of NZ_JANQVQ010000204.1, read as the reverse complement.
TAAATCTGTACTTACAGCATGTCCCCAGTGCATAGGACCCCACACTGTTGACTCAGGGTGGTATTGATAAAACAAATGATATTCGCCTTGATAATAGACCATACCATTTGGGTCATTCATCCAATGTTTTAGCGGACTAAAATGAATTTGTGGCCGATATTGTTCCTGATATTCATTTGCGTCCCACAAACTTTGAGACACCGCGTTTTGTTTAACTGTTTTTGTATCTAAATTCATTTGATTCATTGAATTACATCCAGCTAATAAAGTCATAGCTAAGAAGCCTGTAGAAAGTACTTTTTTATTAAAAATTGACATGATTGATTCCCGTTCATTGCTCATATTTAGTTGCCAGTTGCTCTAATGTTTTGCCTTTTGTTTCAGGCATTAAAAAGAACACAAACAAGAGTTGTAAAATCATCATGAACGCAAAGAAGGTAAACACTGTGCCTGGCATATATTGCTGAAGAAAAAATGGCATTAATAGGGTAATCAATGCAGCAAATACCCAATGTGTTCCTGACCCTAATGATTGACCTTTTGAACGCACGCCGTTGGGGAATATTTCGGCAATAAATACCCAAATAACCGCACCTTGGCCAATGGCGTGAGAGGCAATAAACAAAAAGACAAAAAACACTACTATCATGCCCCCTTGGTTAGTATCGAATGCCCATGCCACCACAGCCAGAGAAATGATGTAACCCACTGAGCCTATATACATCAGAGTTTTGCGGCCTGCTTTGTCTATTAGGGTTATGCCGATCATGGTAAACACTAAATTTATGACACCGATCCCCGCCGATGACAAAAGCGAAGAACTGGCATCTAACCCAGCTAATTCAAATACCCTAGGCGCGTAATAAATAATAAAGTTAATACCGGATAACTGGTTAAATGCTGCGAGCAAAAAGGCTAAGGTAATGGGTAAGTTAAAGGAACCAGAGAACAGTTTATCGGTTTTGTGTTGACTAGCGTCAGCCTGTACAGCCGCGACAATAGCATCAGCATCTTCTTCTCCGAGGTCTCGTAGTACTTCTTTGGCTTTTGCAGCTTTGTTGCCATGCAGCACTAACCAACGAGGGCTTTCTGGTGCTTTAAGTATAAATAGCAAGTAAATCAACGCGGGGACAGCCTCAACTCCCAACATAATCCGCCAATCAAAACTGGAAGTACCGGCAATCAGGTAGTTAGATAAAAATGCTATCAAAATACCAAATACAATTTGAAATTGATAAATAGCCACCAATCGACCACGATGTTTTGCTGGTGCAATTTCAGAAATATAGGCAGGGACTACAATCGATGAAATCCCTACTCCCAAACCTCCGATAAAACGCAAAATAGCAAAGGTATAGGGATCTTGCGCGAGCGCCGAACCAATAGCCGATACTAAATACAATATCCCTATCAATACTAAGGTAGGTTTACGCCCAAATTTATCACAGGGATAATTTCCCCCTAGAGCGCCTAGCACGGTTCCCCACAACGCTGACGACATAACAAACAAGCCATGAAATAAGGGACTTGTTTGCCAAAGCGAC
>NZ_JANQVQ010000203.1 GCF_030730205.1 Paraglaciecola sp. | reverse complement strand
AGGCGGCAAAGCCATTAAGGTTGGTAAGTCGTTTAAAGCCTGCTTGTTGAGCCTGCCATAAAGAGGACTAAATTGGTAACACGCTGCTGGTGACGCGACTCGGCAACTGTTGCTACTGTCTGCGGCCGTTAATAATTTGTCATTTATCGTGGAACTAGGCGATGTTGAAATTTCTCATTGCTCATATACTGCCTTGTTTTTCGATAACTAAAATTCTGGCTTCACCTTGTGGGTGAGCAAGATGTTCGGTGCCTACTGTTGCATAAAAAATATCGCCAGCTTGTAAGGTGGCGCAGTGCTCGTTGCCAGCGCGGCGGTAATACATGTCGACCACACCACTCAACACCACAAACACTTCTTCACCGTCGTTAATGTGCCATTTATAGGGTTTGTCGGTCCAATGTAAACGGGTTGTAATGCCATTCATATTGGCGATATCGAGTGCTCCCCATGCTTGAGGAGCACTAAAGTTTTTACTTCTGATGATTTCCATCGTTACGCTTTATCAACGAATTTTGTGACAAGTATAAACCTTGCTTCCTTGACCACAAGCTATTCAGTTGCTGCAACTTGAGGCGCTGAGTTGTCAGACTGAACATTGCCCTGTTGTTTATCGCGTACGTTCTTTTGTACTGTAATTGCAGCAAAAAGACTCAGCGTGTAAGCCATGGCGTAAAAGCCTTTTTCACTCAATGTCATATCGGCGTTAACCAATCCTATCGCTAATAAGGCGATGGCAATAGCACTTGAAATCCACGAAATCATGAAATACAGGTTGGTAGTTGGAATGCCTTCTGCTTTGTCGCGAATGGTCTTTTGTAATGAGATCACTGAGTACAAACCGTAAAGTAAGGTGATGAGGTAATAGCCTTTTTCATTTAATGCCATGATTGAATTCAGTAAGCCAATGCCATAGGCGCCAGTGCCTATGATTAAAGCGGCAATAGAAGCAAAAATATACGGTTTAGTTGGGGCGTGTAATGTCATGTTGAAATTCCTTATTGCACTTGCATTATTAAAATTGGGGTGTCAGCTAACACTAGCCTTCGATTATTTGGGTCGTGCCATCGCTGTAAAAAGTGACCATGGTATCGACCAAGCCATACTGATTTAAATATTTCGCGATAGTGGTAAACGTAGCAGTGGCAACCTTGCCTTTGTGATCTTTGGTGCTAATGTCGTCTTGAAACATTGAGCCTAACATTAACTTAAAGCCGCTAGTGTGCACGCGTTGTGCCGTAAAGTAAGCCGAGGCATTGGCTTTTAATTTTTGAATATCAGTTGTTTGATAAATCGCGGCGTTGAGTAAATCCAAGGTATATTCTGTGCAATTTTGAAATTGCGAATTAAAAGGGTTGGCCAATACTGAATATCGTTCGTTGTGTAATCGCTTATCGTCTCCAGCGCTGATTAATGCAATCAGTCGAGTTTGAATTTCTTGGGTCGGAATTATGATCCCAGCTTTTAAGTCATGGGCACCCCAGAAAAAGTCTACCGGATAGTCGGTGATTAATTGACTTTTATCTACTTCACCGTCTTTTTGATACAAGTTATGAATCGCATATCCTTGGATGACCTCACCGCTGTCTAAGGTGATATCTGAATATATCGCCACAGCGGTATGGGTAAACTGAATGCCTTTGGGTAAGTCTTTTTGGGGACGGCCTACTCTGGCTATAATAAAGGCTCGCGCGCCTTGTGCTGCAGCATATTTTTCAACATCTTTGGCAAAACTCACTATTTGCTGTGGTTCGTGGCTTGGCGCTTGATTTGCTTTGCTGCCTGCTTCGGCTAGTGGTGACAGAGTAGTCACCACTAAGCCGGCAAACATCACAAGATGTTTAATATTCATCACTTACTCCTTACCAGTGTGTTGAGTCGTGGTGTTTTGGATAATGATAACTTGGTTGGGGGCAGGATCTGCGGTAACAGTTGTTTCACTGATAACTAAAGGGCCTTGGTGGGCATGGCTGCTTTTAATCTTATTGCCAGATTCTGCGATAAGACTGCCGGTAGCCAAACTGGCCCCGCCGGCAATTACTAAAGGTGCTGCCACTACTACACTGGCGACTTTAGCTGTTGACGCTACGCCCTCTGTGACAGCTAATACACTGTGTTTGCTCGCTTGAGCGCTGTGATTGACTGAACCCTCAGCGTGTAAGGTAAAGGTGCTACAAGAAAGGCTAAGAACAAATAATGCGTTAAACAATTTCATGGTAAGTCCTTGTTAAGTTGCGTCTGACATCAGACGAAACAACAATATGCTTAGGTAGCACTACTGTAAACGACCTTGAAATATGTATACTAAAGCAACACCAAAAGTATAGTAATACGCTACTAGTGAGTAAAAATGAGCCAAATTAATCAAATTCGCAATACCTTAAAGCAGTTGCTTCGTGAGCGCCAACTCACCTATAAAGATATTGCTGAAAAGCTCGATATGAGCGAAGCCAATATTAAACGGATATTTTCCACCAATAGCTTTACCTTGGAGCGGCTTGAGCAAATTTGTGAATTACTGCAAATGAGTTTGTCTGACTTATTCATCATTGCGCAAAAACAAACCCAGCAGTTAAGCCAGTTAACTAAAGAACAAGAGATGGAACTATTAGCCGATACCAAGCTTCTGCTGGTGGCTGTGTGCGTGCGAGATGCTTGGACCTTTGATGAAATAATTGACTATTATGCCATTGATAAACATGAGTGTATTCGCTTACTCGCTCGCTTAGATAGGCTTAAAATTATCAGTTTATTGCCCAACAATCATTTTAAATCCCTTATTGCTCAGGATTTTCGTTGGATCCCTGGCGGCCCTTTAGAAAAATTTATGGAGCAAGAGGTGATGGTTAAATTTATGGCACCCAAAAAAGAAGAGCCGTGGACCTTTCGCTTTTATTTACGTGGGCGGTATTCACAAACCTCTATCGATATCATTCAACGCAAACTCAATCAGCTCACTAAAGAAGCCGCTGTGCTTAATCAAGAAGATGCGGATTTGCCTTTACACCAACGACAACACTTTGGTTTGCTGATGGCCATGCGCCCATGGGAGCCTTCGCTATTTGAAAATTTGCGTAGGCCGCAAAAAGCGACATGAAGCAAAAAAATAAGCGGTATTGAAGTCATAAACAGGGTAATATTTATAACCTATCTCTCGTTTTTTAAGCATATTGGTCATTATCTATTGCCAAAAAGGATGTTCATGACGTTTATTGTAAAGTCGCTTTCTATTATTTCTCTGCTGTTAGCTGCGGGCCAGGCCAATGCCGCTGGCTCTTATTCTTTTGGGCTAGGTTTAGGCACACTGTACAGTGGAGTCGGCGCGAATGTCAGCATGCTATCTGATGTTGATATGAAGTACCTATCAGTAGGGTGTTTAAGTTATAGCACTTATGCGGGTTATACCTGTGGTGCTGGTCTTGGCTGGATTAAAACCGATTTATTTGGCGCAGACTCCAATAACCATGGTTTAGGTGTTTATCTTGGCGCTGTAGGGTCAGAGCGCACAGATTATAATCAAAGCGAAATCGTCAATGGGGTAGGCATTGGGTATTACTATTTTTTCAATGGAATATCCGCAGGCGGTACCAATTTGGGTATTGCTGCGGTGACCGGTAATGGAAAATACGATTCTGGAAGCGGCCTTATATTTCAACTAGGTTATCAATTTTAATATCATGGGATGACGAACTTAATTTGCCTGTCCAGAGGCTACAGGCAAATGTAGTTACTACCTACTTACAGTAATTTAGATACCGTCTTAGAAACGTTTAATGCTCCCTCTCTTATCTCGCTAATAACATTTGATACTTGCGATATTTGGTTGTTATTGAGCTCTGTACTGGATCGCACTTTAGCCATAAAGTCGTTCACTTTTGATGTTAAACCCTCGTTTGTTTTAACAACCTGTTCAATTTCAGCGGTCGATTTACTGGTTCGGGCTGCCAGTTGTCTGACTTCGTCTGCGACAACGGCAAATCCTCTACCTTGTTCACCCGCCCGAGCCGCTTCAATCGCCGCGTTCAAGGCTAGCAGATTAGTTTGATCCGCAATGCTACCAATGGTGGAAACGATGGCGACAATATTTTTAGATTGCTCGTTTAATTGTTCTAATAACTGATTCGTTTGATTAACTTGCTCTACAATCGCATTTGAGTCATGCACTGATTTAGCCAACAAGTCTGCCCCACTACTGGCTATTTGTGCCGTTTCTTCGGCGGTCGAAAATGAAAGTTCTGCAGCTTGAATAACCGCTTTATTGCGGCTTTCTCGCTCGGTGGTATCTGCAGCAAACTTAATGATTTTGCATACTTGACCATTATCATCAACGATGGGGTTATAAGTTGCTTCAAGCCAAATTGTATTGCCACTGGCGGTGCGGCGTTCAAATAAACCGGTATTGATTCTGCCATTGGCTAATTCAGGCCAAAAGTTAGGATTATCTTGGTAGAACTTGTCATCACAAAACATACGGTGATGTTTGCCAATAATGTCATTCAAGTTATAACCCATGGTTTTTAAAAAATTATCGTTAGCCGTAATTATTTCGCCTTTTGGCGTAAACTCAATAATTGCCATCGAGGCATTCAGCGCAGCATCCGCTCCGCGCAATCGGTAATGTTCTTGTTGCTTTTTAGTCACATCTGAAGCGATCTTATAGATGTATAGCAATGAACCGGAGTCATCAGTGACAGGAAAGTAAGTTGCTTCAAGCCATAAATCATCGCCAGCTTTGGTTTTCCTTAGAAAGGTGCCAGACAATTGATTTTTCTCTCGCAATTTTCGCCAAAAATCTTGATATTTCAGGGTATTTGTCACACTAGCAGGGCAAAACATACGGTGATGTTGATTGGTAATTTCTTCTAGGCTGTACCCCGTCGCTGCGAGAAAGAGAGGGTTAGCTGAAATGACTTTTCCTTCAGGAGTGAATGAAATTGTCGCAACATAATTTTCAATCGACTTAACTAAATATCTTAAGGCTAGATGGTTTGGATCTAACTCTGGTGGGGTGGCTTTGGCACGGTTGAAAAACATATTGACCTCATTCTTTCAATAAATAATCACAACTTAGTTAAATGTGACAAATAGGACACTTGTGACATATAGTGTGGTGCAGGTAAAACGAAATTACAAGTGAATTAGATCAATTTCGATCTTACAAGCGAGTGGCTTATGCGGCCCTATGGATGCGTGTCAGTAAGGTAACGCTTAAAAAAATCCTGCGTTATAGAGTTAACTCGGGGTAAAAAGCGTTATTTTCTGATCTTCAGTGGAGGGTATAGGAGCCATCTGCTCTTTCGAACTTACGACGCCACTCTGTAAATTTTTCACGTTCCGCCCATCAGTAAAAAGCGTACTTAATTGGCTTCAATCCTAATTCTCTTTATAAGTAATTGTATTTTATGTTTATTCTTAATTTAAGAATGGCTGGATCGCTTTGTGCAGTTGTTTATTTATGGGCCTACTTTAAGGCCATTATTGTCAAAACTTAAAATGAGAGGAGTACGATATGTCGAACGAACTTAAAAAAGAGTTATGGGATAATATTACTGAGCAAGGTTTTGTTATGGTGGGTTTAAGCCAAACTGACCAACATAGTGAGCCAATGCACGCGCACGTCGATAAATCAAAGCCACATTCACTGTGGATCTATACCACCAAAGACAACAGAGTCGCCACGGGTGGCAAATCCATGATTCAATTCGTTAGCAAAGGTCATGACCTCTTCGCTTGCATGTTAGGCCAACTGTCTGAAGAATCAGATACCTCACTGATAGATAAGTTTTGGTCAAGCGGTGTTGAAGCATGGTATGAAAATGGTAAAGAGGACGACAGTTTATTAATGATGCGCTTTGACCTTAACAATGCTGAAATCTGGACCCAAGATGCAAGCATCACCGGCAAAATCAAACTGGCTACTGGTGCCACTGTTGAACCTGAAGACCTCGGTGAGCATGCTGTGGTTTAGCAAAATAGGCATTGCTGTGCCTTACGCGCTGCAATGCTAAGCCTCTTTCACGTTGAGAACGAGGGCTGTACCATCAATAATGTAAATAGATTATTGTGCTCAGAATTGATTTTCGATCTCTATGCGTATTTCTTTAGGAAGCAACACCATGCTTAAGCCTCTGCCTTTACTTTTGTTATGTGTTTTAATCACTCAGTCCTTGTTTGCGCAGTCACTGCAATTATTCGATACGACAAAGTCCATTCAAACCCAGACACTTGATGGAGATCAACAGAATGAGACAAATAACACAAAAGAGGAAGGTAGTTTATTTACTCCTCTTGGCGACCCGTCTGTCACGGAAGAAACCAGTCAAATTTGGCACGACATGCAATTAAATTGGCAGCTTTTTTTACAAAAGTTACCGATGATAGGTGTTGGGCTGGCGATGTTCATTTTGATTTTTTTACTTGCCCGCCCACTTTCAGAATTGTTAGTTAGACCAATTTCATTTGTCAGTACCAGTCAATTGATCCGCTTAGTCACACGGCGGCTGATTAGCATCCTATTTATTCTCTTTGGATTTTATTTATTTTTACGATTTGCTGGTTTAAGTGAATTTGCAGTAGCCGTGCTTTCGGGTACTGGGGTGATTGGCTTAATAATTGGTTTTGCTTTTAAAGATATAGCCGAAAATTTTATTTCAAGCTTACTTTTGAGTATTCAGAAACCCTTTAAAATTGATGACGTTATTGAAGTCGAAGGTCGTATTGGGGTGGTTAAACAGGTAACGGCAAGAGCAACGACCTTGGTGGATTTTGATGGTGATCATATTCAAATTCCTAACGCCACAGTCTACAAAAATATTATTCGCAATCTCACCGCTAATCCTAAGTCTCGGGGCAAGTTTGTGATTGGTATCGGTTATGACTCCAGTATTATCGAATCGCAAAAAATTGCCATGGACGTACTAAACAATACTGATGCAGTGTTGCAAGACCCAGAGCCACAGGTGCTGGTTGACGTATTGGCTTCATCGACAGTGAACCTTAAAGTGTATTTTTGGATTAATACCCATAGTCATAGTTTGTTGAAGGTCTCATCGTTTTTAATGCGAACCATTATGCGAGAATTCGAAAAACGTGGCATAAGTATGCCTGATGATGCACGCGAGATTATATTCCCCCAAGGCATTGTGGTGCATCAAGCAACTGAAGCCGGCAAAAGTCTTGATGTGAAACCTACACCGAAGATTAGCCACGAACCTATCATCGACGATTCGTCCATCGATTTACAAGACAATGAGCATGAAGAAGATCTCGCCAGTGATGCCGATGATATCCGTCAGCAAGCTAAAGAAGCGCGGGATCCCGAAAAAGGTCAGAACATTTTATAATGATTAGATCGTTGAAATTAGCCGATTCTTTTACATGAGAGTAGGGCTTACTATGCTGCACGGCGCTTGCTACACAGGAAACTTACCGCAAGATGGAGGTATAAGCACAGGCCAGCAGCATTATCAGTAGTACCGGCCATTTTAAAAAACGGTATAACACCAGTAAAACGAGGACAAGCAACGCATCACTGTATTGTTGCATTGCGTGACTTACCACTGGGTTGACCCAAGCACTAAACAGTAAACCAACAACGGCAGCGTTAATGGCGGCCATTGCGCCATTGAATGCGGGACGAGCTGACAATACCGCCCATTGTTGATGCAGGGCATACATGAGTAATAAGCCAGGCAAGAATATGCTTATTGTTGCCACGCAGGCTCCTGTTAAAGGAGAGTCCGGCATCATGTTCGCCCCTAAAAACGTGGCAATACTAAACATCGGGCCTGGCACTCCTTGCGCCGCCCCGTAAGCAAGTAAAAAGGCGTCAGGCGTAACGCTAGTCCCGAGGTTTTGCTGCAATAAAGGTAAGACCACATGTCCACCACCAAATACTAAGCTACCACTTTGATAAAACCGCCCCGCGATATCAAAAACACCGAGGGCCATATCGGGGTAAAAATAGCGAACTAAAGCACTGGCAATAAATAATATGACAAATATCGTCAATGCAATTGTGGTCTTAACATAACGGCGCTGCACGGGCGCCAAAATTGCACCCCTGGCAAAATGCCTTTGCCCAACGAATCCGATAAATGCGGCCACACTCAACAGCACAATTTGTGAATAAACACTGTTAACACACAAGAGAATTACAGCAACAGCCAATGCCATCCATCGCGTAACAACAGTACGGCAAAATTGTTGGGCCATGGTCAATATAGCGTCAGCAACCACAGCAACGGCAAGTAACATGAGGCCCGTAATGATATTGTGAACCCCCTGAGCTGCAGTGGGTAAGTGCATGTAATTAGCAAGTGCCAACATGATACAGAACGAGGGTAAGGTAAAACCTAAAAAAGCAGTGAGGCCTCCAGCTAGACCCGCTCGGTGTAAGCCAATTGCAAAACCCACCTGACTGGATCCTGGGCCGGGCAAAAATTGACTGGCCGCCACAAGCGTGGCGTAATTTTCTTGGCTTAGCCATTTTAAACGTTTAACAAAGGTCGCTTGAAAATAGCCAATATGCGCCGCGGGGCCTCCAAAGCTAATGCAGCCCAAAGCAAAAAAGCGCCAAAAAATGTTGAGTAGATTACTGAGCACGCCGTCCATCAATTAAGCTAACATGACAATTGCTGCTATTTTGGCTGACATTCCAACATTAGCCAAGCCCGCGCAGGAATACTGATTTCGTTTAGCCCAGAATACTGTTGGCCGCTCAGAACATCAGTAAACAAACATGTATCAGGTGCAAGCTCTTCATAGCGAGCGCTATCAAGGGCCACTGGCTGGTCATTTTTACTCAAAAACACCCATAGCTGATTATGTGTTGAACCGTGCTTTTCCCCTCGAACATAGCTATAAACGCCATCTTGTGGAAAAAAATGCGTCATGCTGCCATGACTAATGGCAAGATTATTTTTACGATAGTTTAAAAGGCGGCTTAGCAAAGATTGTGCTTGGCGTTGTTGTGCATTTAAACCTTGGCCTGTAAAGGCATTCCTTGCATCTTCATCCCAACCACCTGGAAAGTCACTGCGCACCAGCCCATCATCTCGTTGTTTGGGGCTTTGCATCAGGATTTCTGTGCCATAAAAAAACTGTGGAATACGGGGTAAGGTCGTCATCAATACCATGGCTTGTGCGAATTTGTGGACGTCCTCATCGAGTAATGAAAAGAGTCTGGCAGTATCGTGATTACCTTCAAATAGCACCAGTTTTGAAGGGTTTGGATAAATACCGTCATTAGCTAACGATTGATAAAGTTTAATCCAGCCTGTATCCCAGCTTTCTTCTTCGTTTAGCGCAGCCAACATCCCATAGTAATTCGGAAAATCCATCATGCTGGGCATCGTACCCTCATATCCATCGATGTTTGTTTTGTCTTGTTGCCAATAAGCCACAATCAGCGGATTAGCACTCCACTCTTCACCAACCATAGTAAAATTAGGGTATTCGTTCAGTATGCTATTGGCCCACCGACTCAAAAAGGTTTTGTCTGCATAGCTATAAGTGTCTTCGCGTATGCCAGATAGCCCGGCGTATTCAATCCACCAAATACTATTTTGGATCAGGTAGGTGGCTAACAAAGGGTGCTGTTGATTTAAGTCGGGCATGGTGGGCACAAACCAACCTGCGACAAAAGCGCTTTTGTCGATGTTGGCGCTGTAAGGATCTTGCACGGTCTGACGAGCATGATTAGTAGGGCTAAAAGCAGCGTTGTTATTGATCCAATTGGCGTCGGGCACATCTTTCATCCACCAGTGTTCGATACCAATATGGTTCAGCACTATATCTTTAATAACGCCAATGCCCTGTACTTTCGCTTTACTAACAAAGTCGCGGTATGTGGCATTGTTGCCAAAGCGAGGATCAATGCGATATAAATCGGTTGCGGCATAACCATGATACGAATATGCGCCACTATTGTTCTCAGTTAAGGGCGTTGACCAGATCTGGGTAAACCCCATATCGTGAAGATAACTCAGTGCATTGCTCATACCTTGAATATCGCCACCATGGCGACCATTCGGTTCACTCCTGTTGGGCAACTCAAGGGTCTCTTTACTGGCGTCGTTTGTGGGATCACCGTTGGCAAATCTGTCAGGTACCAACAAATAGATGGCATCACTTTGATTAAATCCCTGTCTCTCAGCGGAACCAGCTTCGCGGGCTTTTAGTTCATATAAATAGCGAAATGGGCTGCTACTTGTCGGGCTAGAAAATTCCAGAGTAAGTTGTCCGGGTTGAGTGTCTGGGGCAATATCTAAGGTGACAAACAGATAATTCGGATTGTCCACCTGCTCGGTATTGAGAATAGTGACATTTGAATAGGAGGTTGTGACCGTGGTTCGACCAATGTTTTCACCATATACCATGAGTTGCACTTGTTGATTTGCCATACCAGTCCACCAAAAGAGCGGTTCTACCCGTTCAATCGGTGTGGCTGAAACCGCCGAGCTATAAATAATTAACCCATATAACAGGGCACTTTTTATCATCCTGAAATAACCGTTAAATTGGCTCACTCCGTTTTTCCTGATTTTTTATTACATTGAAGTCAGTGTAATCGTAGCGACTATCAATGGCGATTTGTTGCAAACGTATGTAATGAAATAACGTGATATTAGGGCGAGCAGGTACATACATAGCGAGCTAGAAAAAAACGTCAACGCATCTGTGTAAGATTTACCTTTATCCGTAGTGAAAAAGTAACAATAGCAAGAGTGATGAATAGCGTGGTACCGAATAACGCGGCAGAAGCGTTTTGGCGTCACGCTACAATTAGCCTCTATGTGCCTTTGCTCTAGGCTTTATTTGCATCGCTGAGTTTAGCTTCACTGCCACGCAAAGCCAGTATTTATCCGCTTGTCACAATGCATTTTCCGGTCGGGGTGAAGCGGCGCACTTAGATAATCTGCAAACTCAGCAGGGTTTACATAAAGCTTGGATTGATAATTGCTTCTGCTTGGACAAAGCGGATTTTTATTCATGCCAAAATAATGTTGAGTCATGGTTAAAAGCGCCAAACCCGAGGAGAAGAGTATGCAAGTAGTAAATTGTTATCGTAGTCTAGCTTTTGTTTTGATGTGTTTAGGCCTATCGAGCTGCGCAAGTAGTTCAGGTGAAAACGTCAATCAGCAGCGCCAAGTGGTACTGGAAATGCGGGCTAAGGTCCTTGATGAGTTGTTTGTGTTAAAGCCCAGTGTTGAACAGCAAATTATGAGTGCTGCAGGTTATGCGGTGTTTGATAACACTAACGTTAATGTGCTGTTAGCCAGTTTTGGTGGTGGTTATGGTGTGGTTAAAAATAATGCTACAGGTGCGCAAACGTATATGAAAATGGCAGAAGTGGGCCTAGGTATAGGCGCAGGCGTTAAAGACTTTCGCGTTATCTTTATTTTCCACAATCAAGCGGTGTTAGATCGATTTGTAAATCAAGGCTGGGCTTTTGGTGCTCAAGCGGATGCAGCGGCAAAAGCGGGAGAAAAAGGCGGCGCTGCGGGTGGTGAAGTAACGGTGGACAATATGACCATTTATCAAATCACTAAAAATGGATTAGCCTTGCAAGCAACGATAAAAGGAACCAAATACTGGCCTAATGACGAATTAAATTAGATCTTTCGGATAATTCGCTAGCCAAATGTCTTAAAGATTTTGGCTACGCACTCGTCTAGCCGTAACTTGTCTAAAAACAAGCAATAGCATCCTGCCTCAGATGATTTTTTGCTACTGCTTAAACACCGTTTTGGTTTACACTTGCTGCTGTTTTTGACGAAGTTAGGTTATTTTTGGCAGTTATGCACGTATTTATCGGAATTTTCTCATCCCTCTTTTATTTTATTAATACTGTTTTTTGGGTTACGCCAATCTTGATCATGTCGATTTTGAAGATTATCCCCATTAAACCTTGGCGCACGTTTTTATCGTATTTCTTAGATGGCTGCGCTACTGCTTGGATCAGTATTAATAAGCTCAATCAAAATCTATTTTCGAGAACCCATTTTAATGTCAGCGGCGTTGATGGTTTAACCCATAAAGATTGGTATTTGATTATTGCGAATCATGCCTCTTGGGTTGATATTTTGGTATTACAGCGAGTTTTTAATCGTAAAATTCCATTTTTAAAATTCTTCCTTAAAAAAGAACTCATCTGGGTGCCATTTTTAGGTTTGGCGTGGTGGGCCTTAGATTTTCCATTTATGCGCCGCTATAGCAAAGCTTTTATCGCCAAGCATCCCCAATTAAAAGGCAAAGACTTAGAGGCAACGCGCAAGGCCTGCGAGAAATTTCGTTTCAAACCCGTCAGTATCATGAACTTTGTTGAAGGCACGCGTTTTACACCCCAAAAAAATGCGGCACAAAACACCTCTCTGGAATGTTTGCTGAATCCTAAAGCGGGGGGCATGGCCTACGTTTTAAGTGCAATGGGTGATAAGTTACATAAGTTACTAGATATCACGATACACTACCCACACGGGATCCCGAGTTATTGGGATTTTGTATGTGGCAGGGTGCCCCAAATCAATGTTCATGTGGCGGTCTTTTCAATAGAAGAGCTGGTAAATAGCGGCGTATTTGGTATGGATTATTTTGACAATCCAGAGCAACGTGAAATATTCCAAGTATGGCTTAGCCAATTGTGGAAGCAAAAAGACCAAGAACTTAAAAAACTAGCCATGAGCCAAAAGTAGTATGTTGCGTTTCCTACCTGCTTTTTTGTTATTTCCTTTGCATCTGTGCCTGCAACTAATCAATATTGCTTTTTGGGGCGTGTTGATTATTTTATTCGGCATAATCAAACTGCTCTTACCCTTCAGTGTGGTGGTTAAACCGGTTAATTTATTAATTAATTTTATGTTGTGTGCGTTTGGCAAGCTCAGTGTGAAATTGATTAAACAGACCAATCGTATCCAATTTGACTATGTGGTTGAAGGCAAGCTGAGTAAAGACGAATGGTATTTGATGATGCCAAATCATCTAAGTTGGTTGGATATTGTTATCTTGACTGAATTTGCCGCCGATCGAATCCCGGCACCTAAATTTTTTCTTAAAAAAGAGCTGATTTGGCTGCCCTTTGTGGGCTTAGGAGCATGGGCCTTAGATATGCCTTTTATGCGCCGCTATAGCAGTGCGTTTGTAGCCAAAAATCCGCATTTAAAGGGCAAAGATATTGAAACCACAAAACAATTTTGTGAAAAATTTAAAAAGATGCCGACCACAGTAATTAACTTTGTTGAAGGCAGCCGCTTTACCAGCGAAAAACATCGTCTTCGGCAAAGCCCCTATCAACAACTTTTGCCGCCAAAAGCAGGGGGGATTGCGTTTACCCTAGCGGCTATGGGTGAGTTGTTTACCAGTATTTTGGATGTGACCATTGTTTATCCCAATACCAAAGGTAGCGCCATGTTGGCGATGTTAGGCGGTAAGCTGAGCAAAGTTGTATTAAGAGTTAAAGTGTTAGATGTTCAAGAAGGCATTATTGGTGACTATTTTGAGAATGAGCAGTTTCGCATAAATTTTCAGACATGGCTAAACCACGTATGGCTCGAAAAAGACCAATTAATTTGCAACCTAGATGGAAAACCCAGTGAAAGCTAACGACCTCATAACGCAAGCCTTTATCGATAGTTTTGCCTACTTTGGCATTAAGGTGACGCAGACTGGTTTGTTATTTCAGCTTAGTGCTTTGTTTGTTATTTTCTGTCTTGCTTGGCTTAGCTTTAAAATGACCCGCGTGTTTTTAAGTGGCAATGTGACGCAGTTGATACTGCGTACTAAAAATACTTTCGATGACGAATTACACAAACATAACTTCTTTCGTCGGGCCAGCCATTTAGCGCCTGCTTTATTGATCCACACGCTTTGCCCTTTGTTTATTAGTCGTCCGCTTTTACTCAACTTCTTGCAAAAAGTAGCGATTATTTATGCGCTGATCACCATGGTGAGAATGATAAGTGCGCTGTTAAACACCATCGAAGATACCTATAACGCGTCGAACTTAGCCAAAAAGGCACCTATTACCGGCTTTATTCAAGTAGGTAAATTGTTTGTCATCATCGTTGCTTTGGTACTGGTGATATCCAGTATACTTGATAAGTCGCCCTTATTACTTTTGTCTGGTTTGGGTGCAGTCACTGCTATATTACTGTTACTTTTCAGAGATACGATTTTAGGTTTTGTTGCAGGTATTCAAATAGCGGCTAATCGCATGGTCAATACCGGCGATTGGATATCGATGCCAAAATTTGAAGCCGATGGTGAAGTGCTGCAAGTGGGTTTAACCACGGTTAAAGTACAAAATTGGGACAAAACCATCACCACCATCCCGACGTACGCGTTAATCGCAGAGCCAGTCAAAAACTGGCGAGGAATGAGTGAATCCGGTGGACGGCGAATAAAACGTGCGATCAATATTGATGTGCAAAGTGTGCAGTTTTGCGATGAGCAGATGTTAGAAGACTTCGCGAAAATTCGCTTTATCAAAACCTATATCCAAAAGAAAAAAGATGAACTGCAAGCCTTTCATAGTGAACAAAAAATCGATACACAAGACTTAGTCAACAGCCGACGCTTAACCAATATAGGCACGTTGCGCGCCTATGTGCAGGCATATTTAGCCAGCCACCCTAAATTGAATCAAGACATGACGTTAATGGTTAGGCAGTTGCCACCTACCGAATTGGGTTTACCTTTAGAGATCTATTGTTTTAGTGCAGACAAAAATTGGGTTAACTATGAAGGGATACAGGCTGATATATTTGACCATCTATTGGCTATTTTGCCGGTTTTCAAACTAAGAGCCTATCAACGTATGAGCGACAGGCCCTAGAATAACGCTAAAAGCTAAGCGATGGCTAAAGCGTAACTAAATACCGCGCAAAGCACTAAACCAGTCAAACCGAAAAAGCCGTATTCAACTTTGGTTTTCATCGATGCGGTAGCGGCAGGCTGAGCAAATACGCCCATAATAATACTGCTAACACCTAATACAAATGAAATTACCATTAACAAAAAAATCAGTGGTTCGACCCAGTTACTCATTAAATTTACCTTTAAGACGCTAGTGCCTATGAATGTAAGTCAAATTGTAAGCTATCTGCAGGGCCTATGACAATTTTTTCCCATCTTTTTAGCGTATTTAGCTGCCATCTATATTAAAACCAAGAGTATTGTCTTTTACACTAATAATTCGTCAATTACGCCACGTACTTTAATTTTTACAGCAAATATAACGTAGGGATATAGGGCAACTTATTGATAAATATGAATAAAAATAGTTGGCTTAGGCTTTGCTCTAGTTAAGTCATATTAATCAAAAAACGCTCTTGGAGAATATCATGCGTACCTTATTACTGGCTGGCTTATTGACTTTAACCACAACTACTTACGCTGCGGCGAACGAATGCGACATTAGTTTTGAGGGTAGCCTTCAATTAGAAAAGAGTGTGTTGAGTATTGAAACTGACGATCACAGCAAAATCGTGATTAATCAAGCCAACCAACTCTTTGTTAATGGCGAAAAAATAGCGTTATCTCGTTACCAACAAAGTTTAGTCTCTGATTATTATGCGGGTATTTATGCTGCAGCTCCTCAAGCGGCCGCCATAGCGAGCGATGCTATAAAATTGGCCAGTGTCACCGTTAACGAGGTTTTCTATGAGTTGCTTGGTGGTGAAAGTGATGCAATTAATGATTTAACTAGCAAACTGGATGAGTTAGGCGATCAAATTCACATGAATTTTTACGCCAGTAATGGCGAGATACGTTTAAATTCGGATAGTTTCAATGATGGTAGTTTTTTGGGGCAAGACTGGGAGGACGAATTTGAGAATGTCATAGAACAAGTAGTCTCAAACTCTATGGGCCACCTACTCATTTCTATTGGTAGTGAAATATTATTTAGCGGCGGCGATATGGATGCTTTTGAGCGTAAAATGGAGCGGTTTGGGCAAAGCATTGAACAGCGAGTAGAGTTTCAAAGTAGCGCATTAGAAGCGAGAGCTGATTCCTTGTGTTTAAGCTTGGTAGCCATTGATGAAGTAGAAGAAAAATTACAGGACTCAATAAGTGCACTATCTGACTTGGACGTGGTGCAAATTAAGACAAGACCACAGGCCATGTGATAATTTAGGGCTTTAGGGTCTAAGTCATTATGTTATGCAAATATCTATCGTGGGTTGCGGTTGGTTAGGCCAACCTCTTGCTCAACAATTATATCAATGTGGTCACAGTATTGTGGCCACAACTCGTTCTGAAGAGAAGCGCTTTGTTTTTCAGCAGCAAGGTTTTCAAGGGCTTATCTATCACTTAGGTGATGCATGTCAAAGTGACAGCTTTTCGTTACTTGTTCAATCTTCTTTGCTTATCGTCAATTTGCCTCCGGGTGGTCGACAAATTCAAGCAGCATCTTATATTAAAAACATCTGCCAGCTCATTACTCAAGCTCGCCTACAAGGAGTGAGTAAGCTTATTTTTATCAGTACAACCGCAGTCTATGGCGAGTTAGAAGGTGAGCTCAATGAGCGGAGTTGTATAGCGCCAGTCACTGAGTCAGCCAAGGCCCATAAGATTATCGAGCAACATGTAGTGGCCGAGTTTGCGCAGCAGGCCTGCATACTCAGGTTAGCCGGACTGGTAGGCCAAGACCGGCATCCCGCTAAGTACTTAGCGGGTCGTCATGATATTGCTCTTGGTTCGCAACATGTTAATTTGGTTCATCAACAAGATGTCATCCAAGCTATTGAAAGTATCATTCGTAATGAGGCTTATGGGCATATTTACCACTTATGTGCTCATGATCACCCTAGTCGCCGTGATTACTATCACTGGGCATGCGCTAAACTTGCATTGCCTTTGCCCGAATTTATCGAAGAGTTGCACCCTTCAACTGGAAAACAAATTAACGCAAGCTGGACCTGTCAAACCCTAGGGATCGTGCTCAACTATCCCAGCCCTTACGACATGCTTAATTAGGGATTTTGCTCAGGTACAAACAACAAGGCCAAGCAAAAGCTTGGCCTTGTTGTTTGTTATGTTGAGTGCTTAACCAATTAGCGCGGTACCAAAAAATTTCAGCGCCACCGTATTGATAAAAATGACAAATAAAATGAATGGAATAAAGGTGCCAACAGAGAAGTTAATATAACGTTCTAACAGGCTGCCTTTGAAGCTTGGCGCACCTTGTTCAAGTTCTTCATTAAATCCTTTTTTCTTCCAGCGATAGCGCACAAATAAACAAATCAACAAACCGTTTAAGGGCAAGATAGTGTCGTAAAACACATCATAAACTAAATCAAAAAATGACTTAGATGAGCCGGCGTAATGCATAAAGTTAGAGAAAAAGTCAAAAAAGCCGAAAGAAAATGCGCACATCAAAGAGAATATCACCAGTAGCGCGCCACATAATAATAATGACCCTTTTCGACTGTAGTTTTTCTCACTCATAAGGGACGCTACAGGCACTTCAAAGATTGAAACTAAAGAGGTAATTGCAGCAAAAAAGACCAATAAAAAGAATAAGCTAGCGACGATGCTTGCGCCTACATAACCTAATGAATTTTGCAGTTCTAAGAAGATTTGTGGCAAATAAGAGAAAATCATCGAGATAGACGATTCGCTTAGTTCATCTGGGTTTACATTAGGATTAAACGAAAAAATAGCAGGTAAAATCATTAAACCGGCAGCAAAGGCAACGGCGGTATCCGTTAATGCAACCAGCTTAGCAGAAGTGGGTAAATTGGCTTTTTTATCAATATAGCTACCATAAGTGACCATGATCCCCATACCCAAAGACAAAGAGAAAAAGGCTTGTGACAACGCGCCGTTTACCACTCCAGCATTGATTTTATCGAAATCCGGAACAAGATAATATTCAACCCCCGCAAAGGCGTTGTCGCGAGTCAGGACAAATACAACCAGCACCAACAGCATGAAAAATAAGGCAGGCATTAAAATTTTTGCTGCTTTTTCGATGCCTTCTTTTACGCCCCCTTGCAAAATTAAATACACCAGCGCCAATACACCTGCCATGTAAGCAAATAAACTATTGCCAGAAATAAACGCGCCGAATGTGTCGGCTTGGGCCAGCACATCTAAATTACCTAGAACGGACTCAACCAAGTAGCCAAATATCCACACGGTAATAACTAGATAGAACACAGCAATCATGAAGGGCGTTATAATGGATAACCAACCTGCTAAGCGCCAACCGGGGCTTGCATTAGATAATGCAGTGTAGGCACCAAGAGGATCTTTTTGGCTCGCGCGGCCAGTGGTCATTTCGGCGATCATCACAGGTAAACAAATAAAAAATACAAATAGGGCATACATTACTAGAAATGCACCACCACCATTTTTGGCGGCACCAACGGGAAATCCAACGAGATTTCCAATACCCACTGCTGAGCCTGCAGCAGCTAAAATAAATCCGAGGCGAGAGCCAAATTGTTCGCGAGAAGCGCCCATGTAATTACCTGTATTATTATTGTAGTTGGCGCTGATGTTAACAGCACCCAATAAAAAAGTCTTTTGCTTCAGTAATCGCGTTTAAAAAAAATAGCAAAAAAACTTTACAGGCCTACCAAGGTATCGTTTTTCCTTGCCAATCAAGGTAGTAAGGGCCATCTTGCGCATGCAAATCATCAAGTTGAGACAATAATTGCTGAGCGGTAAAGTGTGCACTGAAGAGTTTTTCAGCTTTAACATTTGACTGAAAGGGCTTAGATAATGAGGTATCTACTGTTCCTGGGTGATAACTCACTAAGGTCACGTTTTTTGCACGTCGTTGTAGCTCAATTTGAGCACTTTTAATCAACATATTTAAGGCTGCTTTTGAGGCGCGATAGCCATACCAACCTCCAAGGCGGTTGTCGCTGATACTGCCTACTCTTGCCGTTAAAAATATGACTTTGGCTTGATGTTGACCTTTCACAAGGGGCTCAAGTGCTTTTAACCAAAGCGCGGGGATAATTGTGTTAACGTGGAAGTAATGGTGCAATTGCTCAGCATGTAGGTCCTCTAAGCGTTTTTCCGGCTGAATGTTCACCCCAGAAACGGTTTTGTCATGCAAGGTGCCAATGCAGCACACAACCGTAGAAAAGAGGCCGCCTAATTGAGCTAGCTTGTGGCAGCATGCGCTAATGCTGGTTTCATTGTGCTCAGCGATGCCGTGGTAGTTTACCTCTTCAATAAGGTTCGTTGGTAAAGAGCGAGAGATACCGTGCACTTCAGAGTGTTTTTGGGCTTTTACGAGTTCACCCAATATTGCTTCACCAATTCCCCCTGAGGCACCGATGACCAAAGCTTTGTGTTGGATATTCACGGTCTCTCCTCCTTGTTTGGTCGGCACACTTCACAGTCATTGGCAGCGACAGAACGTCGTTTGCCAGTTAACCAGAAAGACAGAGTGTAGCGGTGTTTAGCAAATACCAAATAAGCCTTATCTGCAAACCATCGAATTACAGGCCAGCGCAGTGGCGCATAAACCCAACCTTTACCAACTAATTTCCACGCTAGATAGGTCACATCTAAGCCGCTAATTAAACTGCCATCCGGCAACTGCGCATGAATCCGAGCGTTCAAGGCTGACCAGCTTAAATGGGGATAGTCACGGGCAAAGGCCGGCGTTTGAATATCCACAAATCCGAGGGTAGCGTGTTTATCAAGCTGCTTTAACTTGTTCATTTCTGCCATACAAAGTGGACAATAGCCATCGTAAAACACGGTTAATTGAGTATTCATTTGCTGGGGTCACTTAACTGCTATTAGTTCTACTGGTGTTTACGCGCTAGGCTCAAATTAGATTAGTTATTTAAAAAAAACACTGTGGCTAAGATTGGTGACTAGGTCATGGCTATTCGAAACGTTTTAAAATTTTCACAAGCCTATCTTAAACCGAATGAGTCTAGGGTTATAATAGGTCTTAACTATCTCGTTGATTGAGCACTTTTGGATTCAACAGTAGTAGGATAAATTTTTGTTTATGCTGGTCTTGATGTATCGATACCGCGTAACTACATTGCGTCAGTAGTCATTTTTTAAGGAAACATTATGGCAAATATTCAACATGCAACCTTAGCCGGTGGCTGTTTTTGGTGTATAGAATCAGCCTTCAATAGTGTTGAAGGGGTAGAGTCTGCGTTTTCTGGCTACGCAGGTGGTCATAAAGTCGATCCTACCTATGAAGAGGTGTGTGAGGGTACAACGGGCCACGCCGAAGTGGTGAGAGTGAATTTTGATGCAGACAAAATTAGCTATCGAGATATTTTAGAAGTGTTCTTTGCCCTGCATAATCCCACGCAAATGAATCGTCAGGGTAATGATGTGGGTACGCAATACCGCAGTGAAATTTTTTATCATGATGCTGAACAAAAGAAAACGGCAGAGCAGATCATCGATGAAATCGAGTTAGAAGAGATCTGGTCTAATCCCGTGGTCACTGAAATTACTGAGCTGAAAACCTATTACCAAGCTGAAGATTATCATCAAGATTACTTTACTAATAATCCACAAAACCAATATTGCAACATGGTCGTGGCACCTAAATTAGCCAAATTTAAGAAAAAATTTGCCAGTTTACTAAAAAGCGCAGAATGATAGCTTGCTGCTTGACTCCATAATCAAGCAGCAATACGCATAGGTGAGCCCCTCAGTCTTGCCTATTCAAACCAATGAGCTTGGATGGGTAAACTAAACAGCAGTGGCGAAAAATTCTGGTAATTCTCTTTGTTTTGTAAGCACAAGATATTTTTAGGATAGGCCTCTTTCCAAGGGTCGTTGACCATCCATATAGTTTGTCCGATTACGGCCACTCCCTCTATCGAGGCATTGTCCATCTTTTCCCAATCTTGGCAGTTATCAGTCGAAGACGTAAGTTGCGCATAAAATTCAAGGGGGAGAATACGGGTTTCTTTGCTACCACTTAAGTCGATGAGCCATAATTTAGAATCATTGCGAGCTGAAGCAATCAGAAAATCTTGGCCCTCAGTTGTTTGATAATAATCCATGCCGTTAATGGGGTGATTACCCTTATCAAACTTGGGTAATTTAAGTTGTGGATCGTCAACAGCGGCAAAGTCAGTACTCTGCCAAAAGTGACTTGGCATGTGCAAAGAGAAAATCCGCGCTTGTTTGTGACTGTCTCGTTCAAGTCCTAAATATAACGTGCGGTTTTTCCCAAAAGCCATGGCTTCGATACCATCATTTGGCGTGTTGCCCACTTGCATTTCATCAGTAAATTGCAGCGGGCGAATATGCGTTATCAAAGCGCTGCTGTTGTCTTGGAGGACAATGCGAACGAGCAAAAAAGGATACTGGCTTGTGTCTGTCTGCTGAAACGTATCACGGCATTGTGCGCTTAACTCGTCATCATACGTGGCATCTTCAGTCACCATGTACAAAATAGTGTCGTCATCGGGATCAACTACTAGGGATTCTAAATCGGGGTTACGGCTCACATATCCGGCAAAACAATTTGCTTTGACCTCATCAGCCAATCGCAATTTTATACCACTATCAGGCATTTGCGCCGTGTTTGGCTCAATCGTTCTCAGACGCAAACGATGTTGTTCTAACGCGCTTCTGTCACTGAGTATCATTAATTGCTGACGCCAATTGACCAAGCCTGAGGGTTGAGAATCGAGCATGACACTACCATCAGGCTCAGTAATCCACTGACCATATACGGGAAAAACGGCAGCCTGTTTGGCAACGGGAGCTTCCACCTTAGCCGGTGAGCACGAACTAAGCAGTACGCTTGCTAAAAGCGTCGTTACGATAAATTTCATCATCTTCCTAATAATAATCGAGCGTTTTCAACTGCAGAGTGTGCAGACATGGTGGTGATGGCTAACCAACAGAACAGAAATTCTTGTTGAGCGCATCTGAGTCAACTCATATTAAAAGCCATTTTCCAGCAGGTCTATAGCTTAGAAAGTGAAATATTCAATTAAATCACGGTAGCAATGAAGGGGCCATGAAAGTACCTTGACCGCAAGGAAACGTTTAACATAAAAAACTGATACGAAAGGGCATGCCTCTTTCGTATCAGCCTATCAGTTACTTATTGGTATAAATGGGTTTGATGCTGAATCCATAACGATAATCGCGCCAAGGTAAGGTGTACTGATAAAGAGGGGAAGAGCCCCAAGAATCTGTGCCCGCTATACCTCGTTGTTTGTAATCGATATTGATAAAGATATGCTCTTTTTTGGGCAAATCATGCGGATGAAGCCCTTTTTTGTCAAATTGGTCGTAATCGTGTACATCATAAAACTGCGCGCCAAAACCAATCATCGGAAGACCTGTGACTTGCAAACCTTGTCCATCTTTGTTGGTAAAACTGACTTCACGCACGTCGCTGCGATAGCCATTCTCCTGAGGTCTGACATAAGGGAAGTACAATTCGTCTACCGACATGCTGTATCGACCCACTAGTGCGGAGGTTTTTCTGTCCCAGTAGTTTTCATGAGGCCCACGACCAAACCAGCTAACTTGGTCAAATTCACCGGGAATTTGCATTAAGTTCCCGATACGTGGCAGGGCTGACTGAAATTTATGCGGGGCAGCATAAAACCAATGATCAACGTCAACTTGGCCAGACGCTGACACAAGGTAAGTAGACAAATAACGACTTTCAACATCAGCAAGGTAATGCTCTGTTTTTATTTCAATTTGTTGGTCATTTAGTTGTTTCCAATTGAATTGAGTTAAGGTGCTGTGTTGACCTGCTAATTTCCAAACCTCTGCTTTTTTCGGGAACTGCTCACCGAAGTCATTATCGGTTGGCGCGCGCCAAAACTCAGGACGCAAAGCTGCTACAAGCATGTTTTTACCGGCTAAATCATAGCGGCTCAACCAGCCAGAGGTTTTGTCAAAGGCGATGGACGTTTTATGATTGTTGGATGTTGTTGCAATAAGCAGCTGTTGTTCGTTGTCTTGCACGTCAATAATGCCAGAAGCGAGTGCGGGTGATTCACTTCTCGCTGCGGGTTTTAAGGCCAGTTGGCTGCTAGCAACACTGAAGCCGGCAGGCAAGGCAACCGTGGCTTGTTTCGTTTTCCAAACAAAAATAGCAAAGTACTCGGTATTGGGGTTGGCTTTAAACTTCCAAGGCAATGTCAGCATAGTTTGCTGCTGAGGCGCGACGTTGACGGTATCAATTTTGCCAGACTCAATCAGCTCACCGTTCCCCTCAATACGCCATTCTAAATAAACGTCCGACAAAGACGTAAAATCTCGTTTATTGATGATGTTCACTTGGCCTTTTGACAAATCTTCAGCGGATACATCGATATACTGATATACCTTTCTCACTTCAAAAGCGTGGGGATTAGGCGAACGGTCAGCTGCCATCATTCCATTTGCGCTAAAGTTACCATCGTTGTACATGCCTTCGGTTTCCATGTCCCCGCCATAAGCCTTGTAAGTGCCGCCATCGGGCGTTGGCATGGCGAACGTTTGGTCAACCCAGTCCCATATAAAGCCGCCTTGCAACACCGGGTATTGTTCAATCAATTGCCAGTAATCGGCTAGGTTTCCCATAGAATTACCCATGGCGTGTTCGTATTCACATAAAATCAGAGGGCGCTGATAAGGTAACTCTGATTCAGTTAAGGCATAGTGTTTTAGGGTATCGATACTGGCGTACATTTGGCTGTACATATCAGTATGGCGGCGTGTCTGCGCTTGTTCTGACATAACCGGTATCGACGTTTTGGTTTTAAGCCAGTCGTATAAGGCTTCAATATTGGGGCCATCACCACTTTCATTTCCAATGGACCAAATAACGACTGAAGGATGGTTTTTATCGCGTTCATAGAGATTTTCGACCCGTGATAGGTAGGCCGCTTTCCACTCAGGCATATTGACCATGTGCTTACTTGGATCGTAAGAGTGCCCTTGATTAGACGCACCTATACCATGTGATTCAATATTGGCTTCATCAACCACATACATGCCATATTCGTCTGCAAGTTCATACCAGTAAGGGTCATTAGGATAGTGAGACGTTCGCACTGCATTGATATTAAATTGTTTCAGTAAGGCCATGTCTTGGCGCATTGATTCTCGACTAATAACGTGGCCTGTATGCTCATCGTGTTCGTGACGATTAACGCCTTTGAACAAAACAGGTTTGCCATTAATTAGAACATTGCCATTTTTTAGTTCACTGCGTTTAAATCCGAGGCGAGTTCGCACGACTTGTTGCGTGCCACCTTGGTCATCTAACAAGGTTAGTGTTAAATCATAGAGGTGAGGCTGTTCGGCATTCCATGGGTTTACTTTACTAATACGTTGTTCAAAATTGACTTGCTGCTCTTGATCGCGAGTAAAGGCATCAATATTGATTGTTTTACTTAACACCGAAGCATGAGTAGCGTCACTTATATCCACTTTCAACTGATAGCCTTGCGCGGTGTTAGCGCTGTGGTTTTTGATAAGGGCATTAAATGTCAGGTCGCCGTCAACAAAATCGTTTGTTAATCCTGCATCAGCATGAAAATCAACCAAGCGAACTTTGGGCGTTGCATATATATATACGTCACGTTCGATTCCGCTCAAACGCCACATATCTTGAAGTTCCAGATAAGTGCCGTCAGACCATCGATATACTTCTAAGGCAATCTGATTTTTTCCAGACTGCACATAGGGTGTGATATCAAATTCAGCGGGGCTTTTAGAGTCCTGAGAGTAACCCACTTTTTCACCATTGACCCAAACGTAAAAAGCGGACTTTACGGCGCCAAAATAGGCAAATACCTGCTTGTCTTGCCAGTTGTCAGGAAGCTCAAACTCGCGTTTGTATGAGCCAACGGGGTTATTATCATTAGGCACCTCACCGGCCACAGGTTTGTCAGTAAAGTCCACCCGCATATTGATATAATTTGCTACGCCGTATCCTTCAAGTTGCCAATTTGACGGCACCTTAAGCTCTTTCCAGGCAGATACGTCATAGTCATTTTTATAAAAATCGATTGGTCTGTCATCAGGGGCAGTGACGTAATTAAATTTCCACATGCCATTGAGGCTTAAGTAATTATCTTGTTCCCATGGCTCACTCACAAATTGGCCTGGGTCTTGTAAAAAGCTGTAAAAATGCGCGCGGGGGGCAAGCTTATTTTTTTGAAACACTTGCGGATTTTGCCAATCAGGTAGAGCCTTATCTGTTGTTGAAGTCATTGGTTGAGTTGCCTTGTCATGTGACGATAATTGAGGTGTTTGCTCACCGCAGGCTAGGAGCGTTAGCGCGGCCGAAAGTAATAAGCCTAGTTGAATTTTTTTCATTGGAGTCGCATTCTATTCTCAAGTAACGGGTTACGGTTAAGAATACTATTTATAGTATTATTAGGATCTCCTTACTTTAACGAATATTTGAATGCACATAAAGAGCAGCTAAAACTTAATTTTTTCTTTCTATATAAAAATTGTTGGGGCAAACATCAAAGGATGTTGAAGGTGTAGGACTGGCTTTTCAATTTACCGTCTTTGATCAAGTTGACGAAGAGCAGCGTACTGAAAGACTCATTATTCTTTTTCTCACCGTGATGGTGGCTTTCCCAATAGTTTAAAGGAAGTGGATAAGTTGGTCATATCCAAGGGCAGTGATAAGATCATGCTCTTGCAGCGTTTAGCTCCTTTAATTTTAAAATTAAGTATCTTATTGAATGACAACAGCGACTAATGACATCGGTTTATTTTACGGCTCTAGCACCTGTTACACGGAAATGGCAGCCGAGAAAATTCAGGCTAAGTTAAATGATTTACTCGCCCCAAGGCACATACAACTGTTCAACATAAAAGATGTTGCTTTAAAACAAGCAGAGCAATTTACGACTTTGATTTTTGGTATCTCGACATGGGATTTTGGTGAGTTACAGGAAGACTGGGAATCGAGTTGGGATGACATCGCAGAGCTTAATCTACAAGATAAAACCGTCGCACTTTTTGGCTTAGGGGATCAACTTGGCTACGCCGACTGGTTTCAAGATGCCTTAGGGCTGTTGCATGATGAGCTGGCCATACTGGGTTGTCAGTTTATTGGTTATTGGTTTAATGAAGGCTACGAATTTAACGAATCAAAAGCTTTGATTGCTGACGATGAATATTTTGTTGGTTTGTGCCTAGATGACGAAAATCAATATGAACTAAGCGATAGCAGAATAGATCAATGGTGCCAGCAACTTGTTGCCGAGTTAGCGGAAATCTAACTTTTCGTGGCGGCTTATCCTAGCTCTCGGCTACAGCAACCTTATTATCGTAACGGAGCCTCTCATCGAGATGGGGCGGATGTTAGTTTTCAAGATATTAGAAAAATGTTTGGCTTTCGTACTATCACAATTGGTAGTTGGGTTAACAAGCAAGAACAACAAACCGCTGCCAACTTATTTTTTGATGCTCTATGCGACTTAATGGATATTTTAGCGGTGCCTGAACAGGTCATATCTTTAAACGGTACCTTATCGCTGGCATTTGGTAGAGGCGGGCGAAAACACAGCAGTGCTCATTATGAGTCCAATACACGTATTCTGGCTTTAGCAAAAAATGCCGGAGGTGGATCACTTGCACATGAATGGATGCATGCCTTTGACCACTATATCTGTGATAAATTGTTTTTGACTAGTCGTCCCAATGAGTTCGCCTCGGCCGTTTGGCTTGGTGACCGCGACATGCGTGCCCATGCATTAAACACCAAACTTTCACAGTGTTACGCAAGTATTTTTTTAACTACCGACGAACGCGCCCCTAATGAGTTTGTCAATCGCAGTGTGCTCGCTGACCAACATCTGAATTGTTTTTACTATGCTCAACCGCAAGAGTTAGTAGCTCGAGCGTTTGAAGCCGCCATACAGGACCATCGAATTAAAAATGCGTTTTTGGTACAAGGAACCAAACAAAGTCCTGAAGCAAAGCTTGGAATTTATCCTCAAGATCAATTAAGACAAACTATTTCGCATAAGCTACTGGATTATTTTTGTCATTTGGGGCAGGCTATAAGCAAATAAACACGACTTTATTTTTGAGCATTGGATTAATTCATAACGAATTAATAGATGCTCTCAGGCAAAACTGTCTTTATACTAGGCAGATTCATATTCAACTTATTGGCGATTAATACCGATGAAAAGAAAAAAACACGGCTCCTCTGACGACGAAGCAGCAATTGATATGACGCCCATGTTGGACATCGTGTTCATCATGCTTATCTTCTTTATCGTAACCACTTCGTTTGTTAAAGAAACAGGTTTGGAAATAAACCGCCCGAAAGATACTAATACTCCACCACCTCCAACTAATGTTAAATCATTATCTATTCGTGTAAACGAAGACGGTACGATTGTTGTTAATGGTCGTGAAGTAGACATTCGACGCGTTGAAGCAAACATTCAAAGTTTCTTGGCTGAAAACAACCAAGATTCTGCTGCCGTTCAAGCTCATCCAAAAGCGAAACACGGTATGGTGACTGAAGTTATCAACGAAGTGAAAAAAGCAGGTATCGACAAAGTGTCGGTATTGGTAGCGAAATAAACAATACTTCATTTAAATACATACAAAAAAACGCCGCTTATTAAGCGGCGTTTTTATTTGAATCGAAAATTATAAAGCAGCTATTCAAGATCCAAAGGTTCAGGCGATAAAATTATGCCTGTACGGTCGGCGTAAATATGATCTTCGGGTAGAAAAGTAACACCACCAAAATTGACGGCAATATCGACTTCGCCAATTTCTTGGTCATCGGCACCCACTGGAATAGACGCGATGGCATGAATACCAATATTAATTTCTTCTAACTCGTCTACTTCACGAACACTACCGTAGCACACGATGCCTTCCCAACCATTTTCATAAGCGAGTTGAGCCGCACTGGCATCTATGAGTGCGCGGCGCATTGAACCACCACCATCAATAAGTAAGACTTTGCCTACGCCGGGCTGAGTAATGGCTTTTAACACGAGGCCGTTGTCTTCAAAACACTTAATTGTTGTCACTATGCCACCGTATGACGGGCGGCCACCAAAGCTAACGAACATGGGTTCAACCACGTCTACACTGTCAGCAAATAAATCACACAACGCAGATGTATTGTATTCCATTTTAATTCCTTCAGGTGGCAACATCGGTATCCAGTATACTGCGCCTACTTAGCAATGCTATAAAATAAATAGTAAATCGCTTAAGTTTTATCCTCTAAACGGTTTTAATTTAATTCGGGATTTAAGCTGTGCAAGGGCGTTCTTGATGAATACCTCATTAATATTTTCAATCGTTCAAGCCTTTTGGTTTGTTTTCAGATATGTATGGATTGCAACAGTCAGCGAAATGAATATCAACGGGTTTATCTATATCAAATAACTAACTTATCGCATTAAGGCGCTTTGTTTTTTGTCTGGCAAATGACATCATTAGTCATACTCTGTTTTTACTGTTTTGATATTGATGTTAAAAAATCCTAAGTTATTTATTTTACTGCTTATTGGCTTGGTTGGTCTTAGTGCGTGTGGCCAAAAAGGCCCTTTGTATTTACCCGAAGAGCCAACGAGCAACAAGAGTGAAACCCTACCGTCACCTAACCAACAGGAACCCCGTTGAGATGGATCATTTTAGTTATAAAGGTCAACAACTTTTCGCCGAAGATGCTTTGCTTAGTGACATTGCCCAAAAATTTGGTACACCCTGTTATGTCTATTCTAAGGCAACGATCGAACGCCATTGGTTAGCGTTTGATAAGGCCGCAGGCGACCATCCACATTTAGTGTGTTACGCGGTAAAAGCGAATTCTAATTTGGCAGTATTAAATGTCATGGCTAAGTTAGGCTCAGGCTTTGATATTGTCTCTGGCGGTGAATTAACTCGAGTTTTAAAGGCTGGGGGCGACCCTGCTAAAGTCGTATTTTCTGGGGTAGGCAAAACAGAAACAGAAATCGCGCTCGCGCTTACCCATAATATTAAATGTTTTAATGTCGAGTCTTTACCGGAGCTAGACCGAATCAATCAGGTTGCTGCATCCTTAGGTAAGGTGGCGCCTATTTCTTTGCGGGTAAATCCGGATGTTGATGCTAAAACCCATCCCTACATTTCTACCGGTCTCAAAGACAATAAGTTTGGTGTTGAGCGTCAGCAAGCCATTGCAGTGTATCAATATGCTGCTTCTTTGGATAATTTGCACATAGTCGGTATGGACTGCCACATCGGTTCTCAGTTGACGGATTTAACCCCCTTCGTTGATGCGTTGGACATTATGTTAAGTCTCATCGATGAGCTTGCCGCACTGGGTATTGAAATCGCCCATTTAGATATTGGTGGTGGACTGGGCGTAACCTACAAAGGCGAAAAACCGCCTCATCCTGATCAGTACGCGCAAGCGATTGCTCAGCGCATGCAAGGCCGTGAATCTTTACAATTGATCTTTGAACCGGGGCGGGCCATTGTCGCCAATGCAGGTGTTTTATTAACCAAGGTCGAATTTATCAAGCAAGGTGCTGAAAAAAACTTTGCCATTGTTGATGCTGCGATGAACGATTTGATACGGCCTGCTCTATACTCTGCTTGGCAGGACATTATTCCTTTGGCTATCGACAATACTAAACCTGCTGCAATTTATGACGTTGTGGGTCCAGTCTGCGAAACCAGTGATTTTTTAGGTAAAGAGCGTGAACTCGCTATCACCGCAGGTGACTATTTAGCGGTGAGAAGTGCAGGTGCATATGGCTTTGTGATGGCCTCAAACTATAACAGTCGTTGCCGGGCCGCTGAGGTAATGGTGGATGGCGTACAAAGTCATATTGTCAGAGAGCGAGAAAGCATCGAGCAATTATTTGCTGGCGAGCATATTTTAGGATAAAAATCCTCAAAATCCGGTATTTACTCCTACGTAAATGCCGGATTTTTTCTCTCTAACTGATTAAAGACATAGTCAGTTATTCAGCGAAGTGATATAAATTGTACATGTTATCTAAGTTCTGAAACGATGGGCTTAGAGTTCGAAATTAGCTAAGTAGTAATAATGCAAATTCAATTTTCAAAAATGCACGGTTTAGGTAACGACTTTGTTGTTATTGATAATGTCACTCAGAACGTATTTTTCTCAAAGGAGAAGATTCAGCAGTTGGCTGATCGGAATTTCGGCATTGGCTTTGATCAATTATTGCTAGTAGAGCCTCCTTATGATCCAGAGCAAGATTTTCATTATCGCATTTTTAATGCCGATGGCTCTGAAGTCTCGCAATGTGGTAACGGCGCTCGGTGTTTCGCCCGTTTTGTCAAAATGAAAGGTCTTACCAATCGTAATAAGATAACCGTCAGCACCAAAGCGGGTAAAATGGTATTGTATCTTGAAAAAGATGGGATGGTTACGGTAAACATGGGCGTGCCTAATTTTGACCCCGTGCACATTCCTTTGAAAGCAAATAAACAAGAAAAAACCTATATTATTCGTGCTGACGACCACACCTTCTTCTGTGGGGCGGTTTCAATGGGGAACCCACATTGTGTCTTGTTAGTTGATGATGTCCAGCAGGCTGACGTTGAGACTTTTGGCCCCCTGCTTGAAAAACATGAGCGTTTCCCTGAAGGCGTTAATGTCGGATTTATGCAGATAATAAATCCAAGTCACGTTAAACTACGGGTATTCGAACGCGGTTCTGGTGAAACCTTAGCATGCGGAAGTGGTGCTTGTGCTGCTGTTGCAGTAGGTCAATTGCAAAATCGTCTCAGTAAAGATGTGAGAGTTGACCTACCAGGCGGAAGTCTGCGAATCAAGTGGCCTGGAAAAGATGCGGTATTAAAAATGACCGGTGCAGCAGAACATATTTTTGATGGAATAATAAACTTATGAGTGATGTGATGGGACAGCAAAAAAGTGAGTTAGAAATCGGCCAAGGCTTTGACAACAATGCTTTGAGTGATACAGAAATCGCTGACTATTTACTTTCCCATCCGGATTTTTTTATCAAACATGCCCATCTTTTAGAAGACTTAACTATTCCCCACACTTTGAAAGGAAGTGTATCGTTAGTCGAATTACAAAGTGAACAACTGCGTAAAAAAGTGAGATTATTGAATTATAAACTCAATCAATTGATTTCAATCGCGCGACAAAATGAACAAATTTACCGCGTCTATGCCGATCTAAACTTGCGTTTGTTAGCGGCAGAAAGCATGGAAGAGCTTGAACTTATACTTGAAGAAATTATGCAAGAGCGTTTAAAGTTAGAATCGGTAGTGATTAAACCTTTTGTTGGTGCTAATGCTTTTCCTGAGATCCAACGTCGTTTATTCATCGAAAAACGTTTTCGTCGTGATAAGTTCTTTTTTGGACGGTTAAGCGAACATGAACGAAAACTATTGTTTTCTGATCAAGAAGCAAACTCAGTTGCCTTGTTGCTACTTGGTGATCTAGGCGAATTAGGTATGCTGGCTGTGAGTAGTAAGGACGCTAGCCATTTTAATCCTGATATGGATACCCTATTGATCACCCAGTTACAGCAGTTTCTCAGTATATTAATTCCCAAATTATTAAAATATTAATACTAAGTCTGTTGGTTAGTTTACTGAATTTAGGTGCCTAATATGCGCTTTGAGTCATAAATTAAAACAGATGATTAAAAATGAAATTCTACAAAAAGCTTAAACCTTTCCAAGCCATTACCTTTGATTTAGACGACACCCTGTATGACAACAACGTGCATATGCCTGTGGCTGAAGCAGCATTTTTAGCTGATCTCAAGCAAGCCTATCCCGCTACAATGGCTATTGAGAAAAGTCATTGGCTTGCGTTTCGTCAGGCTGCACTGGGGAGCAACCCGAATCTTAAAAACGACATGGGAGAGTTACGTAAGCAAGTACTTGATTTGGTTTTTCAATCAGTGGGCTTTTCAAATGCAGAATTGCACAGCGCTATTGAATATAGCTTCCATCGTTTTTACTTCCATCGCAGTAATTTTACGGTAGAAGAAAATATTCATTCTTTATTAAAAGCCCTAGCCACTCGCTATCCACTGGTTGCGATTACCAACGGCAACGTTAACTTGCAGCAAATAGGTTTAGAACCTTACTTTTGTCATGTTTTCAAGGCGAACCTCGAACAGCCAATGAAACCTCATAGGGCGATGTTTGATGCTTGTAAAGAAGCGTTAAATCTGGCTCCTGAGCAGATTTTACATGTAGGTGATAACTTACACAATGATGTATATGGCGCGATTAAAGCTGGATTTCAAAGTGCTTGGTATGCCCATGACCGAGCAATGTGTTTAAAAAAAGAATCTTTATTCTTACTTCCTGATCTACAACTTAATAGTTTGCATGAGCTCTTAACACTTGCGACTGTTAATGAGCGGTAACAGCATCTTTTTCCTTCAATCAGAATAACAAGTTATCCCATTCTTGTATTAATTCCTTTTAGCAAAACTGTAGTAGTGTATTTAAATACAGTAATACTGGTATACTGCGAAAAAAATATAGACAAGTAAATTGTAATGGATGTATCTCGACTCTTAGATCAACTAAACGATAAGCAACGCCAAGCGGTGGCCGCTCCAGCATCTGATATGCTAATTTTAGCGGGGGCGGGTAGTGGTAAAACCAGAGTACTGGTTCATCGTATGGCGTGGTTGATGGACGTCGAAGGTATTGCACCCCATAGTATACTTGCTGTTACTTTTACCAATAAGGCTGCCCGCGAGATGCGCGGTCGAGTGGAGCAGTTACAAGGGTCGGCTCTGCGGAATATGTGGATAGGAACATTCCATGGTATTGCCCACCGTTTATTGCGTGCCCATTATGCAGATGCAAAATTACCAGAAAATTTCCAAATTTTAGACTCAGATGATCAATATCGTTTAGTTAGGCGAGTATTAAAAAGTCTCAACCTCGATGAAAAGCATTGGGCTCCTAAACACGTTCAGTGGTATATCAATGGCAATAAAGATGAAGGCTTGCGGCCAGAACACATAGAAACGCATGGTGATGCAAGTCAACAAAAAATGCGTGAGATATATCAGGTATATCAACAAACGTGTGATCGAGCAGGCCTTGTTGATTTTGCCGAATTATTGCTGCGCGCCCATGAATTATGGTTACACAATCCTGCAGTTCTGAAACATTATCAGCAACGTTTCCGCACTATTCTGGTTGATGAGTTTCAAGATACCAATAATATCCAATATGCTTGGTTGCGTTTATTAGCCTGCCCGACCAACAATATGATTATTGTGGGCGACGATGACCAGTCTATTTACGGTTGGCGCGGGGCAAACGTACAAAATATTCAGCATTTTCTTAGGGATTTTGGTGGTGCCACCACCATTCGTCTTGAACAAAATTATCGCTCGACTGGTAATATCCTAAACGCAGCCAATGCGGTCATCAGTAATAATGAAGGGCGCTTGGGCAAAGAGTTATGGACAGAAGACGTTGAAGGGGAGTTGATCTCCTTATATGCAGGTTTTAATGAACTCGACGAAGCTCGTTTTAATGTTTCTCGCATAAAAGATTGGCGGGATAAAGGGCATGCACTGTCTGATTGTGCCATTTTGTATCGTAATAACGCTCAGTCTCGAGTATTAGAAGAAGCCTTGTTGCAAGAGTCTATCGCCTATCGTATTTACGGTGGCTTACGGTTTTTCGAGCGCCAAGAAATTCGTGATGCATTAGCTTATTTAAGGATCATTAACCAGCAGATTGACGATGCAGCATTTGAACGGATCGTGAACACCCCGACCCGAGGCTTGGGCGATAAAACCCTAGTTGCTGTGCGTGATTTGGCCAAAGAGAACGAGCAATCTTTATGGGATTCGGCGATACAACTGATTAATGAAAAGCGTCTAAGTGGCAGGGCTTTAAATGCTCTCGATGGTTTTGTTAAGTTAATCAAGCAATTAGCGAGTGATATTGCGGAATTGTCTTTAGAGCAACAAGCTGACCACGTGATTAAACATTCTGGTCTATTTGCCATGTACCAGGCTGAAAAGGGTGAAAAAGCCCAAGCACGTATTGAAAACTTAGAAGAACTTGTAACAGCGTGTAAGCAGTTTTCAGCGCCTGAAGAAGCTGAAAATATGACGCCGTTGTCCGCATTTTTGGCCCATGCCACTTTAGAGTCAGGTGAGACGCAAGCAGACAGTCATCAAGATGCAGTTCAAATGATGACCATTCACACAGCTAAAGGCTTAGAGTTCCCTCTGGTGATTTTGGCTGGTGTAGAAGAAGGTATGTTTCCAAGCCAAATGAGTAATGAAGAACCAGGCAAAATCGAAGAAGAGCGGCGACTTTGTTATGTGGGTATGACCCGAGCAATGCAGAAGTTATATATAACGTATGCAGAAAACCGTCGACTTTATGGTCAAGACAAGTACCACACACCTTCACGATTTATTAAGGAAATACCCAGTCAGTATATTGAAGAAGTACGTCTGAGAACGACGATTTCAAGGCCAGTACAAAACCGCTTTACCCCCACTACAGGCCACACCGCGTTTGAATCTACGGGGTTTAAATTAGGTCAGCGTGTTGCCCATCCTAAATTTGGTGAAGGCACTGTGCTAAATTATGAAGGGGCTGGCGAACATGCTCGCATTCAAATTAATTTCGAAGACTTTGGAAGTAAATGGTTGGTGATGTCATTTGCAAAGCTGACGCAAGCTTAAGTGTGTTGCTGATACCAATCATAAAAAGAAAGCGCAGAGCGTTTTGTCTTTGGCACTGCTTCTGGTAGATTGCTACTTAATAATTTAGGTGGCTCAAGGTCGTTATGCCTCAAAGTGTGTTGATCATTGAAGACAATTCTCACAGCATGGATGTGATGCGAGAGCTGATCTTAAAGGCAAAGTTGAACCCCGTTTGTGCCCGTAATCTCATTGAAGCGAAAGTCATTTTTTCATCTTCCGCCCCTGAGTCGTTTTTATGCGCCATCGTCGATTACGATCTACCTGATGCGCCCAGAGGCCAAGCGATTGATTTTACTATCCAGTCTTATTTGCCCACTATTGTTGTGGCGCGGTATTTAGACGACGAAACCAGACACACCATTCTTCAAAAAGACATTGTTGATTACATCACCAAAGAGAACGAACAAGTTTTTGATTATTTAAGTCGCCTATTATCCCGATTAGAAAAAAACAAAAAGGTTGGTGTGTTAGTCGTTGACGCCCTACGAGCACGCCGGGCTTCTATGGTTGGCTTACTGCGTCGTCATAACTTTTTGACTTATGAAGCAGCCGATGCGGAATCGGCTTTCACTACCTTACAAAACTGCAATAGTATAAAACTCCTTATTGTTGACGATGAGGGGCTGCCAAGAGTGACTGGCATCGAACTGCTCAGTGCTGTGCGAAGAGAATTTAAAAAAGAAGACTTGGCGTTTGTTGGTATGACGTCTCCGAAAAAGTCCGGCTTATCGGCCCGATACATTAAAAGCGGTGCTAACGATTTTCTGCTCAAACCTTATTGCCATGAGGAATTTTTTAGTCGTGTAATGCAACATATAGAATATGTTGAAAACATTGAATTAATTAGGCGTGCCGCGGATTCTGACTTTTTAACAGGCTTACCAAACCGCCGCTACTTTTTCGAAAAAGTCGAAACCTTGCAAAAGCATAAGCCAAAACAGCAAAGTTTAGCGATCCTCGATATCGATTATTTTAAGCGGATCAATGATACCTATGGCCATGATTGCGGCGATTATAGTTTAAAAGAAATCGCAAAATTAGTGGCCAAACATTTTGCAAACTTTACCGCTGCCCGATTTGGCGGCGAAGAGTTTTGCATCTATTTTATCAACGAAGAGCAAGCAGATGTGCATCAAGCGCTAGAAGCGTTTCGTGTTGCATTGGCAGACAAAAAGTTTGTGTTTGAGAAAGTACAATTTAATTGCACGGTGAGTATTGGTTTGACCCATTTGGCTCAAGGCGGCATCAGTAGGATGATCCGCCAAGCAGACAAACACTTATACCAAGCTAAAAATCAAGGACGTAACCAAATCGTCAGCGACCAATAAAGGCGATTATCGTACAGGAATAGTTGCATTTATCGCGGCTTGCTTTTTGCTCGAGCGATAAGCACGGTAAGAGTCAAAACTAAACATGGCTAATGCCAACCACACAAAAGCAAAGGTGGTAATTTTCGCCATATCCAAAGCTTCGTTAAACCACCAAACAGCTATAACAAACATGATGCTCGGACCTAGATATTGGAAAAAGCCAAGAGTTGAGTAACGCAATCTTCGTGCTGCACCAGTAAAACAAAGCAATGGAGCCGTAGTAACAATACCTGCACAGATTAAACTAACATTCAGGGATAAAGAGTTGCTAGTAAGGTCGCTAAGTTCACTACTAAAGCCATACCAGTAGATTAGCGCAAAGGGCAACATCATCATTGTTTCTAGTAATAAGCCTGGCAATGAGTCTACCGCCACTTTTTTGCGCAATAAACCGTAAATGCCAAAGGTCGCAGCCAAAGACAAAGCTATCCAAGGCACTTGACCAAAAGAAATGACGAGAATGGAAACCCCAATAAAGGCTAACGCAACCGCGGCTTTTTGTAGCGGCCGTAAGCGTTCTTGCAGAAATAACCGACCTAAAAATACATTGAGCAAGGGATTAATATAATAGCCTAAGCTGCCATCGAGTAGGTGCCCGTTGTTAATCGCCCAAATAAAAATCAGCCAATTAACCGCGAGTAATAAACCCGATAAAAGCAAAATAGACATCACTTTGATATTTTTAGCTGCAATTTTTACTTGCGTAAATTTACCTGTAAAGATCACTAAAATACACAATACCAATACTGACCATATGACTCTGTGCATCAAAATTTCTTGCGCTGGTAAAGCTTGCAGCAATTTAAAGTACAGAGGTGCAAAACCCCACATCGCATAAGCTGCTAGCGCAAATAGCACTCCAGATTTTATGGTTTTATCGTTCAAGGTAAGGCTCAGTACAAGAGGGCGGTAAGACGACATAAGTGTGTAATAG
This sequence comes from Paraglaciecola sp., assembly GCF_030730205.1. GTDB lineage: Bacteria > Pseudomonadota > Gammaproteobacteria > Enterobacterales > Alteromonadaceae > Paraglaciecola. The sequence continues at coordinate 4,323 of NZ_JANQVQ010000203.1, read as the reverse complement.
TCGTTGGTTAAAATCAATCAAATAGCTGATTAGTTTGATATTTTATCAATCCATAAGTCGGTATTGTGGGTATAAGGCCTCGACGTTAACTGCTAAAATACGACAAAAAATTACATTAGGGCGCAAGTAAGGGTGAGAGACATGGTAATCAAGTACAAACGAGGGGCTATTTGGTGCTTGAAAACACTTATACTGGTTTTATCTTGCACTTCAATTAATGCCCAAGAAATTGAGCAATCAGAGGCACAACAAACTCAAGCGGGTGAGTCAATTTTAAACGTGCGAAGTAAGGCAGACAATGCCGCAGTCGCCAATCCGTTTTCTATCGCACAACATCGGCTTAATTATTTGCTGCCTGTATCTTGGGTGGGGCAACCAAATGATATTTCTGCAGATGGCATCAATGACGGAAATTTGGATTCTTTTGAAGCAAAGTACCAAATAAGCATGAAATTGCCTTTATACCTGCATGATAAAGATTCTTCCGGTTTATATTTTGGTTTTACCGCCATGTCATTTTGGCAGGTGTACAACAGTGAAGTATCAAAGCCTTTTCGGGAAACAAATTATGAACCTGAAATTTTTTATTCATGGCAAAAAGAAATAAAGCTATTGGGCTTTGAGTTTAATCAGCTACAAGCTGGTTTTAACCACCAAAGTAATGGCCAAAGTGGCTTGCGCTCACGAAGCTGGAATCGCTTATTTGTTTCAACGCTATTTAGTGATGAAAATGCGTTTTATTATGTAAAAGCGTGGTATCGCATACCCGAAGATGCCAAAGAAAATCCAATGGACACAAATGGTGACGATAATCCTGACATTACGGATTTCTTGGGGCATGTCGAGTTAGGTTTTGGAACTAAAATAGCAAATATCGATGTCCTGACCTTACTACGTAATAATCTCAAAACCAACGATAATAAGGGCAGTATTGAGCTCAATCTCTCTTACCCGATTAACGATAGATACAACGTGTTGTTGCAATACTTTAACGGTTATGGTGATTCTTTGATTGACTATAATCACCACCAACAACGTATTAGTTTGGGTTTCCAACTAGCATTTTTCTAGTCTCAAATACTCCAGCGACAATAATGATTTACGCCAACACTGCCGCTATTTGCAGTGTTTGGACCTTAGGGTTTATTCCATCGCGAGAATCCTGCATGATTCGTTCTGTATAATTAAAAAAGCAAAAGAGGGTAAAATAAAAATGAAAAAACGCTTTATTATCGCCACGGGAATGGCTGCACTATTAAGCTTAAGCGCCTGTGATAGCAAAAAACCAGACGAGGTTGGGAGTTCAATCTCATCAAAGGCCAGCGCCTTACCTGACGGCTTTAAAAAAATTAGCTCGGTAAGTAAACAGGGCGATGAGATCCTTATCCCCTTCACTAAATACGAATTAGACAATGGCTTAACAGTCATATTGCATCCTGATAATTCTGACCCACTAGTGCACGTAGACATTACCTATCATGTTGGCTCAGCTCGTGAAGAAGTTGGAAAATCAGGTTTTGCTCACTTTTTTGAACATATGATGTTTCAGGGCTCCGAGAACGTAGCAGATGAACAACACTTTGGTTTGATTACGGAATCGGGCGGAACCTTAAACGGTTCAACTAATACTGACCGCACTAATTATTATGAAACGGTGCCATCAAATCAGCTTGAACGCATGTTATGGCTTGAAGCCGATCGCATGGGTTTTTTCCTTGACGCAGTGACAGAAGAAAAGTTCGAAAATCAGCGCGAAACAGTTAAAAATGAACGAGGCCAAAACTACGACAATCGCCCTTATGGATTATTACGTGAGCGTGTGAATGAAGCCTTATTTCCTGAAGGCCATCCTTATTCATGGCTTACTATCGGCTATATTGAAGACCTAAACCGAGCTGATTTAAACGACTTAAAAAAGTTTTTTTTACGTTGGTATGGGCCAAACAACGCCACACTAACCATCGGTGGTGATTTGAATGAAGCTCAAACCCTAGCATGGGTGAAAAAATATTTCGGTGGCATCCCCCGTGGGCCAGAAGTCGCTGCACCAGAATACACAGAAGTTGTGCTCAAGGAAGACCGCTATATCTCCATGGAAGATAATGTTGGTTTGCCGCTTATGTATATGACATATCCAACAGTCCATGCGAACCATGCTGATGAAGCCCCGCTTGACGTATTGATGTCGATTTTAGGCTCAGGTAAAACCTCACTGTTGTATAAAAATATGGTTAAAAATGGCAAAGCGGTGCAAGCACAAGCCGGTCACTCCTGTGGTGAGTTAAGCTGCCAATTTACCTTGTTAGCTTTGCCTACACCGGGCAATTCATTGGCAGAACTTGAGCAAATTGCCCGTGACTCGCTAGCTGAATTTGAAACTCGAGGTGGTGCCAATGACGACGATTTAATACGTGTGAAAGCAGGTATTGTGTCTGACATGATCTATGGCTTAGAAAGTGTTAGTGGCAAAGTCAGTCAATTAGCGGCTTACCAAACTTACCGCGACGATCCTAACGCTATTGGTGATGATATCGCCCGCTACGAAACAGTAACGAAAGAAGATGTGATGCGTGTGTATCAAAAATACATCAAAAATAAACATGCCGTCATTATGAGTATCGTCCCTAAGGGACAAGTTGATGCCATTATAAAACCAGATACATGGCAGCGTTATACACGCACCATCCCTGAAAAAACGGATGAGAGTGCGTTACAGTTGCGCCCTGGAACGTCTGATTTTGACCGTTCAGTTATTCCGCCTTCTGGCAAAAATCCTAGTATCAAAATACCTGACATTTATAAAGCCAAAACCGAAAATGGCATTGCAATTCTTGGCGCAGTGAATGACGAAGTACCTACTACCACCATTCGTTTAAAAATTCCTGCTGGGCAGACCCATGAGCCGCTCGACAAGTTAGGGTTGGCTGCACTAACGGCTGCAATGATGGAAGAAGCGACGCAGAAATCGAGCGCTGAGGCACTATCCAATGAGCTGCAAAAGTTAGGCTCTAGCGTTGATTTTAGCGTGAATGACGAACACACCACGATGAGTGTGCGGTCCTTAACTAAGAATCTTGATAGTACCCTCGCGATTGCGTTGGAAAAACTAACTTTTCCCAAATTTGAGCAGGACGATTTTGCCCGTCTCCAAAAGCAACAAATTGAAGGGCTAAAAAATGCCAAGAAAAATGCGAGCGCTACGGCCACCGCAGTGTTTAACCAGTTGGTGTTTGGTGCAAACAACAGTTTTGCTTACCCGAGTAATGGCACTATCGATACGGTGGCCTCTTTAACCTTAGAGGATGTAAAAGCATTTTATAAGGCCAATTATGGGCCTTCGCTTGCTGAATTGATTGTGGTGAGTAATTTGGATGAGTCTCACGTTAAAGCCTCACTTAAAGGGTTAGATCAATGGCAAGGCAATAGCTCGCCAGCACCGAGTTTAAACGGGTTTCCTGAACTAGCCGGGGGTACCTTGTATTTTGTTGATAAGCCTGGAGCTGCTCAATCTGAAATTCGTATTGGTAAAAGGGCGTTACAATATGACGCAACGGGCGAATATTACCTAGCCGATTTAATGAACTATAACCTAGGTGGAGCTTTTAACAGTCGTATAAACCTTAATTTACGTGAAGATAAGGGTTACACCTACGGAGCGCGTTCATTCTTTTTTGGTGACAATAAACATGGTTTTTACCGCGCTCAAGCTGGTGTACGTTCTGATACCACGGCTGACTCAATCGTGCAGTTCAGAAATGAGATTTCAGGCTTCGCTGATGCTGGTATGACCGACGACGAACTACGTTTTATGAAAAATGCCATTGGTCAGCGCGATGCTCGCGCTTATGAAACGCCTTATCAAAAGCTTGGCTTTTTGTCAGAGATTATTTCTTATGACTTAGACAAAAGTTTTGTGGATAAACAAAACGCTATTTTGTCTGACGTGTCAAAAGATGAGCTAAATGCCTTGGCCAAGAAACATTTGCAATTAGACGAAATGATTACGGTGGTTGTGGGCGACAAAGCCACGGTGCTAGAGAGTCTTAAACCGCTATTTAACAACATTGTGGAATTAGACTCAGACGCTAAAGTGCTTTAATTAGTAAAGAGACATAACAAGCCTCGATGAGTTGACTTGTCGGGGCTTTTTTTAACGCCGTTTTTAACTCAAGTTCACTGGCTAAAGTAAGGGGTGGTAGCATCTATAGTGCCGGATGGCAAAATCAGCTAAAATGCGTGCCCTTTGAATAGCTAAGTAATCAGGTAAATCGTGACACAACAACTCAATCGCACAATCTCTGTCGCTCCAATGCTTGATTGGAC
>NZ_JANQVQ010000202.1 GCF_030730205.1 Paraglaciecola sp. | reverse complement strand
TACACTTAATGCCAATGACTGGGCTTATGTCTTTGGTGTAAACCCGATACGGAATTTTTGGGTGCTTTAGTCGTCGACTCAGATCGGTTCGATACCAGCCATGGAACAGTTGATCCACGGTTTCAAAGTTAGGTAACTCGATTTTCTGTTTTTCCAGAAGAGGATCTATGCCGTAACGTACTTCTTTTCGAAAATAAGCAGCGGCAATTATTGCGTCTGCCAATGACATTAAAGGAAATTGCCCCAAGGTTGCTTCTCGCCTTCCTTTGGCTGTGGTGTAGCGGATCATCCAATAAGGCGAGCCCTGTTTGCGGACGCAAAAGTATAGCCCTTCACCGTCTGAGTATTTTTTTGGTTCGGCTTTACTGTATGCAATAATGGCTGACCACCACTAAACAGGTAGTTGGTAACGGACATCTGCAAACCGATTTGGACGGGGAAAATAAAAAAGCCCTGTATTTACAAATAAATAGCAGGGCCTCTAAGACATTATTGGACGGGGTAAAAAACTATTCGATGTTTTGAATTTACTTTTTGAGCATCTAATAAATTCAACTAGTAATAGAACTTGGAGTTACCGATTAATAGTCTGGCAACTCAAAGTTCATTCAATAGACCGTCATCAAGATAGACATTTTTGTAAACATGTACCCACCTTTTATGCCTTCAATAGGTAAAATAATGTTGAATAAGTATTACTTTTCTATGACTGCAAATTTACCGTCTGTGTGCACAAAACCCCAAATTGTGTTGCTATCTTTAACATAGCCCCAATAACGTTGTTGGCAATTAGGCACTTGAAAGCCGCCTTCTGGGTGCTGGTCTGTGAGTCTGTAATAAGTAGAATAATGATCTGAATAACCACTCTCGATATAACATTCATCACTAAACGCCGGGACCCATGATTGGGTTGCTTCATCGAAACGGCCGATGGTTAAATCCGTTAAGGTATATCCTTCAGGTGCGGTCATAACTAATGTCATAGCGTCGGCAAAATCTAAACCATCTGCAAGGTAACGACCATTCCAGTTAGCGTCATTGCCGCTCGGGTTACCGTTAGCAAGAGATGGGTTTAACGATGCTTCAATATCGGTTCCTTTGACAAATATGCCATCACGTGTCGTGTGAGTTGGATTGTTAACTTGCTCACCGTTTTGGTTAACATAGGTTAACGAAGCAGATTCACCTAAGGCTAAAACACCTGCATCTACGTCGACGATAGGCGCAACTAGGTCCCCATATTGATTAAAGTATGAACCTTCTTGCGTTTGATTTCCGCTTAGGAATAATACATCCGATAGGGTGGTAGCATCCTGATCGATAAACCAGCTCATAGAGAATAGTTCGCGTAAGCGCTCCACTTCACCAACGGAAGCGGCATATGAGCTATTGTACGTAAGGTTGTAGCCATCAATGATAGTGGCTTGAGAACCAATATAACCATCTTCTGTCTTTGCTTCTGAGTGTGCATAGTAGTTTTGATCAGGTGCAACAACTCGTACGGTCGCATCTGTGGTGCGGGTATTTTCATCTAAAACTTGCCACTTAACTTGGTTACATGTTTTGGTCGTGCTCGCGCCTGCTACCATGTAATCGCCAGAATAGGTGCACCAAGCGTTACTATCGTAATCATAATGCGCGCCCAAATTCATATCCACTTCAGTTAAGTTATGGTCTGCGTAATAGGCCTTAGTGGTAATTTGACGGCCATTCACTTCAACAATAACAAATGAAATACCATTGCCAAGGTCAGAACTCACACTTGCGTATTTAGTACCTTGACTGTTAGTTAAATTTCCACCTGTAATTGTGTCGTAGAAGTTATTGATGAATAAGCCCGTTTCGTGTTCATCGTGCATACCATATAGATCTTCATAGGCCTTCCATGATGCGTTACCACCAATGATTTGGGTGAATCCATTAGCGGTATCTTTATCTTCTGATGTCGGATGAATTAAACTGCGAGCATATTGGTGATCATGCCCTGCAATATATGTAACTTGGTAATTGTTGAACAAGTTTAATATGTCTGCAGCCAATCCTGGTTCGGCTTCATCTTGCAATTTCAGGTAGCCCAATTGACCTATATCGTAACCATTCAGACTTGGCTCTTCTAGTTCTTCGTATGCGCTGTTTGCTGTCTCTAAAACATTGCTATAAACCGCAATTTCTTCAGCAGATTCGTTGTTTGCAATGGCATTATCAAAAGTCGCTTGAGCCACATCTTTTGCTTTTTGCAAAGCAATTCGGTCTGCTACATAGGCATCGTAAATTTCGACCTGATAAGTTTGTGGACGCTTTTTAGTTGATAGCGGTTCATGCCCAAAAGCGACAATATGGTCAACGTCTGCGGCATTGGCGGTAATGACTTCTTTTAACCATTCTCTTAAAATTGTCCATGTACCTCTATAGGCACTGCTATACAGCTCTGAAAAGTAGAAATCTAATGCAATAAACATGGTTTTATCTTCAATAAAATAATAAACCAAGTCTTCAGCACCAGGAAAACCTACCGCTTTACCATTATCTAAATGTTCACGGACTAGCGAGCCTGTGTATGCTTGATACAGCTTATAACCTTGGTCAAAATCAACCTGCTCGTAACCTTCATAAGGGTTAATACCGTTGTAAACATTATTGACTGACTGACGTTCCCACTCTTGTTCGTTAGTGAACCACGCAGGCCAGTTTCTACCATTTACGATTTCGTGATTTCCTCTTGCAGGGAAAACACTTACTCCAGCTTCTCTTAGTGGCCCTGCCACTTTTTCCATCCACTGCACATAGTCAGATTCAGCACGGTATTCGGTAATGTCGCCGGTGGCTAAAACCAAATCGACATTTAGCTCAATCATTTTATCGGTAACGGCTTCTACTAGAGGTAAAGGTAGCACTTTCCAGTCAGGACCAAAGTCTTTACGATCTTCAGGTGCGACTACTATGGGCTCGCCGTCACTGTCTACTTCAATATACGGGTGAAAAGGGTCTTCAACGTTAACTAAGTAGCTAATACCATCTTCATCCCAATCATTGGCTTTAACCGCATCATTCTGACTTTTAGTTCCAGCATCATAATAACCATCGCCATTGTAATCGACACCAACGTATTCTTTAATCGACAAGGTATTGCCGTCTTTATCAACATCAACATACACAGACATATTGTCGTCATCTCGGCCTTGAGTATCTGGAAAAATAGCAAAGCGTAAAACTTTATCCGCATCCTCAGGTAGGACGTTTGCGCCTGAGGTGGCATTGCTGCCTAAAACAGGTGCTTGTGCGGTTAGCGCATCTAACTTGGTTTGCAGGGTTGCAATTTCGGCCTTCAAAGCGGCAATATCTTCATTTGTTGAGGCATTGCTAGATGTTTCTTGTAAGGTCACTAACTCGGCTGTCATCGTATCAATCTGTGCTTGCATCGCTACAACCGTGGCGTTCAGCGTAGCAACTTCTGCATCATTTGCTGTATCTATGTTGTCGAGTTCGGTTTGCAGTTGTGCAACTTGTGCTTGCAGTGCACTCACTTCGGCGTCATTGTCGTCGCCGATATTACAGGCGCTAAGCACACACATGGTGGCTAACGTTAGTGTGAAATGTTTCAATTTCATAGCGGTTTCCTCATTAATAAAAGTAATTTTCATTGTGAATATCAGGCTTTAAGTTGGCGATATTCATCAAGGTTCTCTGCGCATAAGACGGCGCTAAAATGAAGAAGGGGACAGCATTTTTTATATATTTTTTCAACGCTATTTTGTCACTAAATTGTCATAATCAAGCCGTATCGTAACGCTCCCGCGTGGTTGTAATGCTGACTAATAATTGGTCTCACTAGCAAATTTTCACTGAACAGCTTTGTCTTATTTTTAGATAATTTTCAAAGTGTTATTGGTGCCGCCAAATATAACGTTAGGGTAGCCTTGTATTTCGACTTTATAAGTTCGAGCGAATATTCTTATGAAAAAAAACGATCCTTTCATTAAGCTGATGCCGAAAATCAGAACTTTTGTTCAAGCACGAACCCAAAACGCTGACGTGACCAATGACGTGCTGCAAGAAACCATGTTACGAACGATTCGAAATAATCAAAAACAAGATTCAGAACAAAAGTTAGATAATCCGCTCGCTTACTTAATTACCGTTGCTAAATCGGCTTTATTTGATCATTGGCGCACGGAAAAAAAACATCTAAGCCAATCTGATATGGTCGACGAGCATACACAAGGTCCGCAATTGGAAGATGATTTCATTAAACTTGAACAAGTAAAAATACTGTCGAAGGTTATAGATGAGATGCCACCTTTAAGACAACAAGTCTTTAAAATGCGACGCCTGGAGGGTAAGAGCCGAGAAGTGATTGCAACAGAGATGGGATTGTCGTTAGAAGCGGTAAAAAAACACATTAATCGTGCCATGGTAGATATTGCTTTATTCGCGGAAAAAAATGATTGGCAATAAGCATAAAAATTGTCACCTTTCCTAATTTTTAAACGTTTAATAAAGAAATTGATGCAAAATCATCTGGTACATTGAGAACAGTACATGAATAAAGATACATTAGAACAAGCCGCAGACTGGTTTGATCAACAAGACGCTCTTAACGCCGAGCAAACAGTTAAATTTGAGCGCTGGTTAACCACGCCCGAAAATGCTGAAGCTTACCGCAAAATCAGTCAAGTAATGCAGTCATCAGAATTGACTGCGGCAATGAATGTTAGCCTAAAAAATACTAAGAACGATAAAAATACAGCCAGGAATAATCCCCAGAATAGCGATAAACCTCATGTTTTTAGCTTCTTTCAATTCAATCCAAGCAACATCGCTGCGAGCTTCTGCTGTATCGCACTTGTTACCGCTTTTTTTATGTTTTCGCAAAATACGACCGATGATTCGTCGCCAATAGCCGCTGTTCCCCAAGCAATATATCAAAAGCAAATTCAAGCCCCAGTCGGTGCTCGTTTCTCTCAAGTTTTGCAAGATGGTACACAAGTTCATTTGAATGCGGATAGCCAACTAAATGTGGAGCAAACCGGTACGTCTCGATATGCGCTAATGGATCAAGGTCAAATATTTTTTGATGTTGCCAAAGATAAAAAACGTCCGTTTGTTATTGATGTAGGGGACATACAAATACGGGTGCTAGGTACCGCATTTGATGTAGACCATACCAATCAACGCACTCTGGTTACTGTTTATGAGGGACGTGTTCAAATAAACGCTGATCATGTATTCATTCTAACCAAAGGTGAACAACTTCTGCTCGAAAATGGACAAGCCAGTAAATTGCCAACCAAACCGCTACCAATGTTACCTGTTTGGCGCAGTGGTTGGTTGGAAGTTGAACAACAACCGCTGCAAGACGTAGTGGCGCATATGCAACGTTACATTGGACAGCCTGTTGAAATAACGACTCAAGAACTACTTAATCGCAAAATTAGTGGACGTTTCCCACTTGATAAGGCCGAACAGTCATTAGCTCTCATTGCGAGTGCGCACCAATTCACCGTGGCCTATGAAGCCGATAAAATCCTGCTTAGCAATTAGTAAAAACAACTTAATTCAATTTGAATTCGGTTTTTTAAATGCTTTATTGCTAGGATTTCGTTTCGCCATTCCACGTACATACCATCATCGGCAATACCGTTGTTATGTTCCGATAACCGGGTTAATACTGAGTTTGTTTTTTTGTTTGCCCTTAGCCATGGCTAACAACACTCAGTATTTAAAGACAAACACTGAAAAAAAACAATATATTCAGATACAAGACAGCTCTATTGAAGCGGCAATAAAACACATATCCTTAGTTTACCAAGTCCCATTTGTGATCAAGGGCGTTAGCGATATAACCGAAAATAAAATCAATATCACAGGCTTATATAGTCTGTCAGCCGCACTTGAAATAATGACACAGCAAAGCCCATGGAATTGCACTATCACTCCGTTTGGGATTGAAATATCTCGAGCCGTCAAAAATGTCCCGAACAAAGCTAAAAGCAGTATCGATGAAATTATAGTGACCGGCCTACGGGCTTCGTTAGATAAAGCGAAACAGCTAAAAACGCACACAGTGGCGGTGTCTGATGCTTTAGTATCTGATGATATGGCGAATTATCCTGATATTAATATGGCGGAATCATTGCAAAGAATTCCAGGCGTGGTGATCACCAGAGAAGCAGGTGAAGGTCGCCAAGTTTCGCTTCGAGGTACGTCTCCTGATTTTACCTTAGTTACCATAAATGGCATGCCTGTGCTGGCAAATAATGATTCGCCGATGGACAGCCGTGTGCAAAAACAACATGATCGTTCATTAGATTTCAATGTGTTTTCATCTGAATTATTCAGTCAAGCGCAAGTGCTAAAATCTTATAGTGCGGAACAAACTACTGGCGGGTTAGCGGGTACATTAGCACTGCAAACTAATCGTCCCTTTGCGCAAAAAGGCTTTCAATTTGTACTCGCGCCTCAACTTGGCAAGAACCAATATTCTGATAATGTCGCGCCGCGTATAACAGGTTTAATCTCGAATACATGGGGTAATTGGGGAGCGCTATTATCCGCCTCGTATGGCGAAAGGTTTGTAGAGGAACGAGGGGCAAATACAATTAGATGGCGGGCTATTACGCCTAACGGAATTACATTAGACGCTTTATCTGCCGAGGTGCAACAAAGCTTCGCCAATAATGAAGTCATTGTGCCGCGCGGTAATCGTTATTCTTTATGGCAAAGCGAACAACAAAGACGGGGGCTAAACTTGGCCTTGGAATACCAAAGTGAAAAGTCTTCAGCTCGTTTAGACATTTTGCACGCTGTGTTAGGCGCAACAAGGAACGAGTTTCACCTATATCCACGAGGCGAGCAATCAACGCCTATAATCTCAAGCATCACCGAATTTGTTGATGCCCAGTTAAATGCCAATAACGAGCTAGTTTACAGCGCTTTTAATAATGCCAGAGTGGCAACGGAAAGCCGAGCCCAGCGTACCGATACAAGCTATGAACAAGCGGTATTCAACAGTACCTTTAGCTTATCGGAACAATGGTCATTGGCGTTGCTGTTAGGATCAGAAAAATCTGACTTTGACATTCCCACCAGTAATAAGATTTATACCCAAGGCATGTCAGATATTAGTATCGATTACCGCGCTGACCGGTTTTTTGCGGATATTCAATATGGCAGTGATCTAACTCAACGAGACTTATGGACAATGCGAGAAATTGACCTTGAAGAATATTTTGCGACTACCCGCTATCAGCACGGCAAAATAGCCTTAAAATATCAATTCTCACCTAACCTGTTATGGCAATGGGGAGCTGAACACACGACCTTTGACACTCAAACATTATCTATATATCAAACTAATTTATTGTTAGATACATGGTCAACAACAGCACAATCCTTACCCATGGAATATATCCAGTTAGTTGATTCTCATCCCAAAGTCAGTTGGTTAGGTTTGCAAACCCACGATGCCATTCAGCACTTTGGAATTGATCCCTATTCACTAAAGAATAATGTTGCTTTGATTGAACAGTTTGATGACGACTTAACAGAACAAAAATCATCTGCTTTTTTTACATTAAACTGGCAATACAAGCAGTTTACACTAGTCGCTGGCAGTCGTTACCAACAAGAAACAACAACGGTTGTGAATGAATATTCTCGTCTTCAGCATAGCAACAAACATGTAAATTGGTTGCCTAGTGTGAATGTGGTTTGGCGACCATCGTTAAGCTATACAGCTAGATTCAGTTTGTCTCGTAATTTAGCCAGTCCTTCACTTAGCGCTTTGAAGGGCTATACTGAATATGACCCTACCGACCAAGTTATGTATGCCTCCAATCCAAACTTAAAACCCTATGCCTCGACGAATATTGACGTCTCGTTAGAATGGGAAGCAAGAGATCACGTATCATTTTCAGTAACGCCTTTCTACAAATCGATTGATGATTTTATTGCACCACAAGCAAGCTCATTAACATTCGCTGAAACGGGACTAGAAAACAAATGGCAATCTAGCAATCTATCCGACAACTCAGTTATTACTTTGGTCACTAATCAAAATGCTGAATCTGTTTCTTTGTTTGGCTTTGAAACCATGCTGCGATACGAGTGGTCGTATTTAACATCTAAATGGCAACACGTCGGCCTAATTGGCCACTTTAACTATACGGATGGAAAGAAGAATTACTACAATAACGACGCTGAGTTTTTGTTTCAAAAGGCGTTACCTTATTTATCGAAAAAAACCGCTGCGGTAACATTATATTACGACGACAAAATCCTGAGTGGGCGAATTTCAGCATCCTATCGAGACAATTATATCCATCAAGTCAATCCAATGACTTTACAAGACGAAGATGAAACGGGTTTTCACTCCACCTTTTATATTGATGCGAGTTTTAGCTTGCAGTTGAGTCAGCAGTGGCAATTCAGCTTAGAGGCACAAAACCTTACTAATCAAAGAGAAGAGCAGTACAGTGACTCGACAGATCGCCCATATAACTCTACTACTAGCGGGCGTACTTTCTATATGGGTTTTTTATATAAATATTAATCTGTTTTTTTGCGAAAAAAGTGGATTACAACAAACACCTTTGCTGCTTGTACTTGTTCTCGCTTGCCTGCCTAATTAAGCGTTTAACATTGGCTGTTTTTGGCAGAAAGCCTTCAATTTTTTCTATTAATCTCAATAGCTTATTCTGCCGAGTATGCTTTTTTTAGCAAATAGTTTTAGTTCTGGCTTTAGCTACTCATTAATCGATTGGATGTCCGATAGGGTTTTATTTTGTACCTCGGCGCTTTGTTTTTTAGACCTGCTGACAAAACATTGGCATAGTTCGACCCTTTCAGTTTTACTTACTTTTGAATCAAACAAGCCTATTTTAATTAGCCTGATCTTAGGTTGATATATAAATCTTAATCAAAAATAAGGTGTGAAGTAGCTTTTTTCACTATGCCTAAATTTCGTATTGACCTTTCTGTCTAGATAAAGCAAAAGTATGAGATCAAAAAATTAGGAATAGTTACACTTATTGAGTAATATTTATTAATCATTGTTAGTTTGTGATTATTTATGATTATTTGGTTTTCAGTAGATGTATAAAAAATCAAAGCGGGTTGCCTTACTCGTTATATTGTTGATATTTGTGAGTCATATTAACGCAGAACAAGTTGATTTTGTTGGCTCTAAAACCTGCCAATCATGTCACGAAGCTGAATTTTCCGCTTGGGAAGCGTCAGATCATTATAAGTCTATGCAGATACCGACAGACGAGTCGGTACTGGGTGACTTTAACAATGTAGAGGTTGAATTTCACAATATTAAAACTCGTTTTTTCAAAACAGATAATAAATTTTACGTTGAGACGACTGATTCAAAAGGAAAGCGTGCGATTTTCACTGTTGATTACACGTTCGGTTATTTTCCTTTACAACAATATTTATTGAATATTGGGGATGGAAAACTACAGGCTTTTAATATCGCTTGGGATTCGCGTAGTGAAAAAGAAGGGGGGCAACATTGGTATCATCTTCAGCCTACTGAAAATATAACCCCCAAACATCCGTTTTTTTGGCAGCGACATTTTCAAAATTGGAATGGGCGTTGTGCAGAATGTCATTCGACAAATCTTCAGAAAAATTTTGATCTCACAACGAACAGTTATAATACGACTTATAGTGAAATTAATGTTGCTTGTGAAAGTTGTCATGGTCCAGGTCAGCGACATATTGAGCTAGCTAATGCGAAACAATTAGATAAATCGAATTCAGGGTTTACACAATCTTTACCAACTCAAAACCTATGGAGTTTCAATCCAGGAAAAACTATAGCAGAGTCACATGGAAAACCGCTTGATACCGAAATTGATATGTGTGGTAAATGTCATTCTCTACGTTCGCCACTTACCGACGAGTCGAACAAAGGAGGTTTTTTTGATAAATACCGAATTGAGTGGGTCAGAGAGCCGCTGTATCATCAAAATGGTTTAATTAAAGAAGAAGTATTTGTATTAGGCTCTTTTTTACAAAGCAAAATGTATCAAGCCGGGGTGACATGCTCAAATTGTCACAATGCCCACAGCGGCAAAGTCAAAATTGAGGGTAATGGTTTATGTCTGCAGTGTCATCAGGCTTCAACTTTTAATTCACCAGATCACCACAGGCATGAGCAAGGCAGTGAAGGCTCAATGTGCATTAATTGCCATATGCCCGATAAAGTTTACATGGGCGTAGATGGAAGACGGGACCATAGTTTCTCTATTCCAACTTTCCAGTTTTCTTCTGATCCCGAAGAGCCAAATGCTTGCTTAGCTTGTCATGAGAAAGAGGATGCTTTCTGGGTAGCTGAAGCTAAAAATAAATGGCAAAAAGCTAAGGTTAAAGACTGGGATAGGGTTCATAAGTTAATTGTATCCGGCGATGCAAAAGTGGATCAGGCGATAAAAACGTATCTTGAAAAGGGTTATACTCAAGGTGGTGATAGTGCGATCCGCAAAGCATCAATGTTACTTGAAAGCAGCAAGCAACCTAGCCAGGCTAGTGTTGAATTAACCATTAAACAATTATCTAATTCTGACTCCCTAATAAGACGGGGGGCGGTTGAAGCTTTAGAAGTTCTGCATCCGGCAGACCGCTGGCAAGTATTAAAAAATAGCTTGGGAGAAAGTAATCCCATCGTACGATTTTCAATTGCTCGGGTGTTAGTTGATGCTCTGCCAATTATGACTCAACAAGAACGACTTATACTCAAAGATCTGCTGGTTGAATATCGCTATATGTTGGGTTTAAATGCTGACTCGCCGATAACGCAAATGAACTTGGCGAGTCTAGAATTCAATCTTGGAAATCTTAAATCAGCTGAACAAGGCTACTTGAATGCCATTGAAATCGAGCGAAGCTATATACCGTCTTTTTTACAGATAGCCGACTTTTATCGTCAAGTAAAGCGCGATGAGGAAGGGAGGCAATATTTGCAGGAAGCATTGACAATTGACGCTAATAACCCTGATGTTAATCATTCTCTCGGGCTTTTTTACATAAGGCAAAAAGATTATCAGAAGGCCTTAGTATATCTAAGAAATGCTTACGAAAGCCCAGAATCTCAATTCATCCACGCTTATGTGTATGCCATTGCTTTGGATAATCAGATGCACACAAATACCGCAATAAACGTTTTAAAAACCTCATTAAGTCGTTGGCCTGCCAATAAAGAGTTAAGTCAATTATTGGCGAGCTATGAGAATAAAAATAAAGTGCGGAGGTAAACTGCAGTAGTTAACATAACTAAATTGTATTAAATTTTAATAGCTCAAACTTTCTTGAACGTCCCAACTGAACTATTCAAACAGCGCTTTACCATAAATTTGCCAATTTTTAATTGATGTTATGTCGGTAATTATTATCCATATCATTGGGTCCCAAGCCACCACTAACAGCAGTAGCATTCAGCCTAGATGCCGCAGCTCACGAGTCGTTTATGCCAAAACCTTTATTGGCGTATTCGCTGTCATGGAAAACAGCAACCAAATTAATTTCTGAATCCGTGTCGCCGATTTGACCTTCAAAGCGGCGATTCATCTCCAATTGAGACAGGTTCACGCCTCCGCCTGCCACCAAGCGACCAAATTAGTCGTCTGTGGTTATTCAAGCCCCGTATCCGAAACGTATAAGGTTGAGTCCGGACTTACTCAACTACGTTAATCAAGCAGTGAATAAAGTTTCGCTGCTTGGGTTGCCAAAAATCTAAAATACTATTTGTTCTTTCCCTTTAGGTCCATCGTAATCGTATGAAAACCAATCTACGTCAATAAAACCAGCATCTTCCCTTTCATTCCATGAAAAGAAACCCAGTCTATCTCCGGTCCACTTGCCAAAACTTATCGTAAATGTAGGTCCAAAAGCTTGAAAACTCTTACCATCAGTGCTGTATTCGTAAGTAGCTTGGTTTCTAGCATTTGAAGTACGTACAAATAAGATGTCCCCTTCAATTACTGGACCTTCAATTTTGTTGCTCATGCCATCCATATAAAACAAGCGCTTTTCGCCACTATGTAAACGTTCAACACCTAATAAATGAAACGTACCACCATAACGAACGAAACCAGCAAGTTGTCCATAAGCAAGCCCCGAGATGTCAAATTTTGCGGTTGCGGTACCTGTAGTGATACCCATTATACGTTGGCTGACTGTATTACTGGCTCTCCAAAAATCACCATCTGAGCCATCATTGTTAGTCCACTCGTTAATCTTAGGGCCATATTCCGGTCCTTTTGGTAGAACTTTACTTGCTTTTAAACGCAACCAACCAGGTCGTTCGGTCAATGACCAGTGTGTATCTCTTGGATTATGGTTCCATTCCCACTGGGGGCCTAAAATAGAATTTGCGAATGAATCATCTGATTTCGGTGCGTTAATAGGGTAGCCTTTGATAGGTTTTTCAAAACGTTTTACCGGTTCGCCTATTCCATCGTTGTCTTCGTCTACTCCAATTATTGGCCAGTTATTGATCCACGTCACCGGTTCTAAGCATTGTGGACGACCTTGAAATGGGATGTCGTCATTTTGAATTAGCTGATGCATATACCACCAACTTTTATCAGGTGCTTGCATCAAAGCGCCTTGACTTGCGCTGCGGTTTCCAAATGCTGAACCTTTTTCCAACACTGTTCGAACTTCGTATGGACCGTAAATACTCTCTTTAGATCTAAGAACAATCTGCTTTCTATCGTTTTTAGGATTTTTGACTCCTGGCTTTGTAGATGTATCCCCCATCGTCCACTGGGCCAGAAATATGTACCAAAAGCCATCTTTTTTATAAATTTTGGCCGCTTCAGCCCCCATACCTGTATAAGCTAACTTACCTTCATCGAGTATCTTAGTTCCGTCCCAACTCATTCTGTAAATACGATTTTCATTTCCTTCAATTTTGTTACTCGCACTTTTTTGTTTAGTACCAGAGTTAACAATCATGTAGGCTTCTTTAGTTTCTTTGTCCCAATATACAGCAGGATCGTCAAGTACGTCGGCTTTCGGGAGCATCATAATAGGTTTGCTCCAAGGGCCTTCAATATTATCTGCTGTTGTTACCATTAATCCATGCTGATAATCGATTTGATATACAAACCATTTACCTTCATGATAGGCAAGATCTCCAGCCCATACTCCAAATGAATATCCATTCATTCTGTCCCAATTATACTCTGGGGCCCATGACAGATTTGGAAAGGCATGGCCTACATTTTCCCAGTTAACCATGTCCTTCGATTTTAAAATTGGCATTCCAGGTGACATGTGTTGTTTAGATGTGATCATATAATAGGTGTCTCCCACCTGCTCGATGTCTGAATCTGGATAGTCTGCATTCAAAATAGGATTTATATAGGTTCCGTCTCCCTGGTCACCAAAGCTTCCTGTAATAGATTGCGTTTGGTCAGCCACTTCAATGGTTTTGATCTTGCTAGTTTCAGTTTGACAACCTGCCAAGATTGAAAGCAAAAGCAAGGTATAGCCAGTTGACTTATAGTTCATACGTTTTATTTTTATCATGATGATTTTGATACCAGAATAAATGTTAATTATGAGATCCAATGAGATTAACATTTTGACACATTGTGACTTATATTGATAACTGAACGCGCATAAATAGTCATAATTGATCGAAATTATTGATGGGATGTGTGCTTCTTTGAGAGTTCTATATAGGAGCTGAGCTGTATTTAAGCCTCAAACCTTTCCGCTTACTGGAGAACTGTATTTTGAGCAGTTGTGCTAACTTACAGTAAAAATTCGGTCAGTATTGTTATTTAGCCTGAAATTAAAGACTAAACGTTAGCCAAGACATCCATATCTTCGTTTTATTTTCTGTTCCGTTTCTTGGATGTCACTGAACTTGATGAAAGAAGAAGACCGAGCACGGTATCAGCGTACTACAGATTGTATTGTAGTTGAGGTAGTGCAATGATGACACTATCGAGTCGTTCACTTACTAGTATTAATAGAAGCGGCAACCGTTTTGATTTGGCCCAAGCCAAATTGTCGTCTTACAATCCCTAAGGTAATATAAGGATTTTTTATGAGCACAAGTGATACTTTTAAAGCGTTAGTTGTTGAAGAACAAAGTGATCATCGCTTTACTAAAAGCGTGATAAAACGCAGCATTTCTGAATTGCCGGAAAATGATCTACTTATAGATGTGCATTATTCATCACTCAATTTTAAAGATGCTATGTCAGCAAGTGGTAATAAACGTATTAGTCAGCACTTTCCTCATACTCCAGGCATTGATGCTGCGGGGGTGGTTGTAAATGACAAATCAGGAATATTCAACCAAGGAGACGAAGTTCTTGTATTTGGTTATGATTTAGGTATGAACACCCCTGGAGGCCTTGGCCAGAAAATATCGATTCCTGCAAACTGGGCTGTTCTTCGTCCGGATACTCTTACATTAAAAGAAGCGATGATTTATGGCACGGGAGGTTTGACGGCGGCACTATGTATTCAAAAGTTAGAAAAAATGGGCGCGTCACCCAGTGACGGACGTGTAGCTGTCACAGGAGCTACGGGTGGAGTAGGTAGTATTAGCATCGCTTTGCTTAGTCAGTTGGGCTACGAAGTGGTGGCCTTTTCAGGTAAGCCAGAACAATCAGAAAAACTCAAGGCGCTAGGTGCGACAGAAGTATTACACAGAGACTCCATTTTGGATGTGAAAGATGCATTGGCTGGAAAACCAAGATGGGCGCACGCAATTGATACTCTTGGTGGTGACTTCCTAACAGGTTTACTTAAACAACTTAAACCTGGCGGTGGAGTCGCATCAGTTGGTTTAGCTGCTTCACCTGAAATCGCTATGAGTGTAATTCCTTTTATTACCCGTGGTATATCATTGTTGGGTGTTGATTCGGTTTATATACCTCTAAAAGATAAACAGGATATTTGGCAGCGTGTCGCTACTGATATGAAATTGGCAGACTTGGAAAAATACCATCACGAAATATCTTTGCAAGAGACCCCTGAGTATCTAGATAAATTTTTGAAAGGCCAAGTAATTGGTCGCTATTTAGTTAATGTAAGAAATGCATAATCACTGTTTTACGTGAAGCAAATTAATCAGTATAAAGTGCTCGCTTTTGCTCGCTATTATCGGTGCCTAGCCAGTCATGGTGAACAGCCTAGCGCATTTGCTAATTTGAATATGTCATTTGAATTGAAAATTGATACTTGGTATACATCAATTTGGTAAATACTTCGGCTTAGTTAGTTTGATATAAGCAATGCTCAATCCTTTCAGTTGTGTATATACCTTAAGCTAAATTTCCTGTTGAACTAGGTTAATTTTAGGCGGGGTGAGAAGTAAGCTTTGTTTTAAATAATGCTTACTTCCGGCACACTTTCAGCAGTTTTATATCCGTGACATTGTGATAAAAGGGTTAAGAGCGATCGGAATGGTTTTAATCGTTACATTTCTAATTCAATTTTACGGATATTTGCTTCTATAAAATAAAAGTCGGCATACACGATAGGAGTATTAATTTCACTTTTGTTTGGCAAATTACCGGTAGCCTCTTCAAGCACAAAGCCCAATTTAAAACTCGTATCTTTTGTTTTACTCGTTAAATAGTGTTTTGTTAGCACGTGCATGATTTTATCGCCAAATTCTATGTATTCTTCTTTTCTCATTTTATTATCACTAAATTGCGCAAGTCGATAAGCAGCTGCTGCATAAAGTGCCGCGGCTGATGTATCTTTAGGTATCACGCGGTCTTTTAGTACATAAGCTTTTGTTCCACAAGGTGTCAACATATCACCTTGTATCATGGGTTCATCTTTAATCGAATTTACTGTTTTCAAAAACAAATATGACTCTTTAGCCAACACTGAGGCTTGATATTGAATTGGTCTCCAACCTTTGTAAGGTAGAATAGTTGACGGAATGTATTCGTCGCATAGATTTAAAATATTAGAATAGACCGCTGTGTTATTTGATACGTTTTCTGCAATATGATAAGCATCATCTCGATTGGCAAAAAAGTCCCAAATAGGTATTGGGTCATCTAATGTTAAGTGAACGACAGAATCGAATAGACGGTCTGTAAATGCTTGAAATTCTGTATAGACAGATTGTTTACTGTTCTCGTTTTTAGCGGCTTCCGCTACGGTTGCAAAACCATATAAAGACCAAGCTTGTCCTCGAGCCCATGCAGAAACATTGCCTAATCCTTGCCAATTACCAGGTTTATGTTCGCCATAATCGAAAACATGGTAAGCGATTGGAAAACGCTTATCCTCATCAGAATCGGCATAAAAGTAATGATTATTTTTAGTGCTGAAGGCGTGTTTGTAAGCTAACTCATGATGATATTGTTGGTCACTGGAAAGCATAAACTCCAAATTCATCATATTGTCGACTATTACAGGAAACGCCCAAGGTTGACGTAATTCGAAGGTATCTTTCAGTAAAGTTCCATCTGCTATAAATTGGGTGGTAAATTTTGGCTTCCAATCCCAAGATTTAAAGACTTCATTCTTTTGTGAATAACGGGTCGCTAAACTGTTTCGGCCGTCCAACAAAGCTTGTTTATAACGTTTTTGTTGTTCTAGCTTTAATCCATCGTAGCGGAGTGCCTCTCCAAAAGAATCATAAAGCAAAAATCCCAGATCGTGTGTATTGGTTCTTAATGACTCACCGATTATTGCATCCTGGAAATAGCTAGCATTTTCATACATTTCATTTTCTTGTTCTACTGAGAAATCAGAAATGTATTGTTTATTGGCGAGGATTTGCCATAAAACTCCTTGGAAAAATCCATTTGTCCATTTTTCGGGCTGCTCCATGTGAATCTTCTCATCCACTTCAGCTCGGGGAAAACAAATATTATTAGCTTGCTGACATAACAGAGCAGAGTCCAACAGCTTAGGGGTATTGAGGTTGGACAGCATTTTTAAGTATTGTTCTTTTGCAAAAGTTAGATTTTTTTTAGCATCAATTGAGCTAAAATATCCGTCAGTATATAGCTTGGATTCATGTTTGAGCTGATACTTGTTAGTTTGGAAGTTTTCATTATTGGCACAACCAACGATACCAAGTAACAACATAGCGACTGTGAGATTTTTCATTTCTATTCTCTTTTACAAATAGAGTGAGAAGTACAATTAATTCGCCTAATAAAAGATCTCCAGCTCAGTGACTGGAGATCTTAATAAATCGGCTTTATTCTATAGTTTAACGGTTACACCCAAAGTTACTCTTCGATCGGTAATGTCTTGTTCACATAAAAGAGTACCTTCGTTGAAACACCACTTAGTACTGTCTTCTCGAGTTAAGTTCACTCCCTCTAGACCAACTGAAACCTTGTCGTTGATGTCGTATCCAACACTAGCGTTTAATTGTCCTCTGGAACCTATAACCGGCGGGATATCAAATCGCATCACGTTTTCAGTTTGTGTATATGCGTCACGCCATGTGTAACGCATACGAACATTTAGGTCATACTTGTCATAGAAAAGTGTAATGTTGTAAGCATTTTCTGATAAGTCATCTAATACTATGCGCTGTGTTACGACATCATCGTCTAAAGTTGCTGTACTATTATCAACATCGGTACGACCTAATATCTGATTAATTGCGGCTGAACCATTATGGAAAGATTTTAAACTTGCCCCTGATTTTTGATAGGTATAATTAGCAATAATACCAAAACCTGAAGCCCACCCTAAGCTATCTTCAAATTCTGCTAAATCATACTGGGCAGTTAATTCTATCCCGCTTTGAGTCTCGGAACCATTGGCATTGATTTGCGTTTGCCTTGCGACACAGATACCAGTTACGTCTGTACGACTTGAGAAAACATTGAAGTTTTCTGGTGGCACGGTTGGGTTAAAGATACCCCCTCCTTCACAAGGTGCTGTGACATCACGCTCAATTTGTCCGGTAGGCCCAATAGGTTCATCTGGTTCGTCTTGGATCCTCGTAATTAAGTCTTTTCTATCTTTATGAAAGAATCCGAGTGAGATTAAACTTGAGGGGGTAAAGTAATACTCGAATGATAAGTCATACGACCAAATTTTTTCTGGAACTAATTCTGGATTACCTACTCTAACCACAGAAGAAGGGCTTGGAGAAAAGGAAGTAGAAGTAGACAAGGAATCAAAATTGGGTCTTCTAATATCCTGTGCAATACCCGCTCTCACATAAAAATCTTCGGAGAGCTCGGCGACTAAATTGAATCTGGGCAAAATAAAGTCGTAACTTGTATTTACAGTGCTTGGAATGATGTTAGCTTCACCAGTGGTTGCATCTGCTTCACCTAGGCTTGTACCAAAAGAGGTAAGGTCTGTATTCACATAACGTACACCCACGTTACCGTTGAACAAAATATCCTTGATTTCTAATTCATAGTCACCCTGTAAATATATAGCTGTTGTTTCCTCATCAATGTCAAAGAAAGAGGATACTTGAACAGTTGGTGTGGCCAATAAGTTGTTATTAGCGCCAACATTCGCATTATTTTGTATTATTGCGTCGTTAACTGTATCAATAACTAATTGTGGATTGTTAAAAGCAATATCGCTATCAATCACTAAATAATCAGGAATAAATAGCGTTCTGTTATCTGCAGCATCAAAGTTGTTAGCTCCCGGAGCAATAATACTCTCAAATAAACTTGCCCTTGGACGGTCGATGTTGCCAAAGGAATTATTCGAGAGATTGTTATTGGTCGTGGATGTAGTCTTATTCCAACGAACCCCCGCTTTGATATCAGTGAAAAGAGGATTAGTTCCCGAAATATCATAACTTATATCTACTCTAGCAGCAGCCTCGCTCCCTTCTCGAGTATTAAGATTGTTTCCTATCGATCTGAGCCCATAATTATTGGGGTCAAGCAATTGAGCGGTAGTCGGCGTTTCCGCTAAACCTTGTGCAATACCAAACTCAAAGGTGTTACCTGACAGATTAAAAATAGCGGGAGTACCGTTGTCATTTGGTCCGGTAGGTCCTGGCTGAGGTGAGTTTGGATTAATAAAATCCAATTCAGAATTAAGGGAGGGTAAATCGGTTTCTGAGTCTGAATATGAAAGCTCGCCAGTCAGCTTAAATTTGTCGGTATTCCATTCGCTGCCCAATGCAAATACACGGCTCAACGTTAATCGAGAAGATGTATTAGTCCCCACTCGTAAATTAGGATCTGTTCCACCCACTCCTAATATACCGCTTGTGACAACCTGAACTTCACCTAAATTTAAAGTACCATATTGTCCATCGACGCTACCCAAATTAACAGTTTCAAATCCGGTATTGGTTGTATTGTTAATTACAGTATTAGCCCCAGTGCCAGAAAAGAATGCTCGAGCGCTTTTTTGTGCTCTCTCTTGATCATTTATAGTTGCATCAAAGTAAAACTTCAAATCATCTGTGGGTTGAAATTCTATAGAGCCTGTAAAGTTTTTTGTTTCATAATTAAAAGTACGGAAGGGTTGGTCCAAGAACTGTGTTCTTAAAAACGGAAAACTCTCAGCGCTCACCAAACCTGAATTTGGCATTACGACTCTATCCCTGTCAAAACGAGGATTGATAGACGAAACGTCTTGTTCAGCATAACTCCCCGTTAATAC
This sequence comes from Paraglaciecola sp., assembly GCF_030730205.1. GTDB lineage: Bacteria > Pseudomonadota > Gammaproteobacteria > Enterobacterales > Alteromonadaceae > Paraglaciecola. The sequence continues at coordinate 21,793 of NZ_JANQVQ010000202.1, read as the reverse complement.
AATACCAACCTTACCGAAATCAGTTTCCCATTTATCTCCAAAAGTACCTGAAACTTTTGGAACTGTGCTATCAGCAACATCACTATTTTCTCCTTGAACACGAAATTGGATTAATTGTTCCTTTAAACTTAGTCCACGTAATGTTCTCAAATTGACGGTACCGCCTACAGATCCTTCAACGGTCCTAGCTTCAGGTACTTTGGTCACCTCCAGCGACGCAATTAACGCTGCGGGTAAGTCATCAAAACTTATTCCTGTGCGACCTGCTCCTGAACTAACTGAGGAAACACCGTTTATTTCCACCCTGTTATCGGATGTTCCGCGAATTTGGACGCCAGTACCAACTCCAGAGCTTCTGGTTATTTGGACACCTGTTATATTTTCTAGCACTTCGGCCAAGTTGTTGTCTGGTAATTTACCAATATCTTCAGCTTCAATTACTTCTTTAATATTTGCTGATGCACGTTTTTCAGCCAATGCACTTGCAAGTGCGTTCCGAATTCCTGAGACTTCAATCACTTCATAAGTCTCAGCTTCATTTTGTTCTGCAGAACTAGTAACTGATTGAGCTAGAGCTGAACTAATTGTCCCATTTAAAGCGGCCGCAACAGCCACAGCGATACTTAATTTTCTATTTAAAATTTTTTTCATCATGATGCTCCTAAATGTCAGTGTCTTCGTCAGACGAGTTCACAATTGAAGCATGTAATTAACAATAAATAAACATTGCTTATCAAATATAGTCATAAATAACCTAATGTGAACATTTTCCCTCTCTGAAATTTTGCTGGTTGGTCAGAAAATAGCTAGGCGACTATCGTGATTGACCTTTAGCAATAATCACAATGAAAGATAATGTAAATAGAGTATTACAATTAATTGCTGAACATGGATGTTGCTGACTGAATGTGACTAAAAATGCTTGACTATGTTTGTGATGGATGTAATATTTATGTTATAAATTCGGGTTAGTTATTCATAGACTACTTAGCGTTGGAGTTAAACGGAAAATGACGGACAAAAAGCAAGACTTTAAACATGTCAATTATAATTGGGATGATGCAGTTGCAAGTAATTTATCACCTTTGGAAAGTTTAGTTTATCGATCCAATATTTTAGGTGCTGACCAACGTATCACTAATACGGGGGGGGGCAACACTTCTGCTAAGCTAATTGAACGTGATCCTTTAACCGGTGAGAGTGTCGAAGTATTGTGGGTTAAAGGTTCTGGCGGTGATTTACGAACAGCGAGAATAGAAAATTTTTCATCATTATACCAAGGTAAACTGCAAGCTTTAGACGCCACTTATCATGCATTTCCAGTCACGGGGTACAAGTCTCCGGGCGAAGATGCCATGATTGGTATGTATAAACATTGTAACTTTTGTCTCAATCCCCGCGCGTCATCTATTGATACTCCTTTGCACTCAATGATTGCACAAAAACATGTTGATCACCTTCATCCTAATGCCGTTATAGCCGTAGCATCATGCAAAGATCAAGAAGCCCTTACAGACAAGATCTGGGGTGGCAAAATGGCTTATGTTCCTTGGATGCGCCCGGGCTGGGAGGCTGCCAAGGTATGTGAAGATGCTTATGCGGCGAAACCAGATAGCATTGGTATTTTGTTAGGTCAACATGGTCACACGAATTGGGAAAGCGAAAGTAAAAGTTGTTACGAGACTTCACTGTGGGTTATTGAAACCGCCGCACGCTATATTGAGGATCACGACAAAGGTGAACTTACATTTGGTGGATCAAAGTATGAGAGTTTGTCTGAGAGTGACAGGACTGCATTGCTGACTAAATTCCTTCCAGTTGCCCGTGGTATTTTGTCCAATAAAGTTAAATTTATTGCAACTGTTCAAGCCGACGAAAATGCACTTCGCTTTGTCAATAGTGTCGATGCTCAACGTTTAGCTAAACTCGGTACGTCATGTCCGGATCACTTTTTACGTACTAAAATTCAGCCACTCTATGTTGACTTTCATCCAAACGAAGATGACTTCGATACGCTAGTGAAAAAACTGAATGCTGGCATTGAAAAGTACCGAGTTGAATACAAAGCGTATTACGATAATTGCAAACGTGCTGACTCGCCTGCCATGCGAGATCCCAGCCCTACCGTTATTTTAATTCCAGGTGTAGGCATTATCGGTTGGGGTAAAAATAAGAGCGAGTCTAGAGTTACCACTGAATTTTATAATTGTGCGATTGAAGTAATGCGCGGCGCTGAGGCAATTAGCGAATACACCGCTTTACCTCAGCAGGAAGCTTTTGATATTGAATACTGGGCACTGGAAGAAGCCAAGTTGCAGCGCATGCCTAAAGAGGCTCCGTTAGCCCGTAATGTGGTAGTGGTTATAGGTGCAGGTGATGGGATCGGTAAAGAAACAGCTTTCAGAGTCGCAAAAGAGGGTGCTCACGTTGTGTGTGCTGATCTTCGCTTTGAAGCTGCTCAAGCCACCGCTGATGAATTGACGGCTATTTATGGTCAAGGAATAGGTGTAGCAGGCAGTGGTATTTCTTCTTGCGGTCCAGCTATTGCCGTAGCGGTTAACATTACTGATCGCTGCAGCGTAAAAGAAATGTTTGAGCAAGTTATATTAGCCTACGGCGGAATTGATAATGTCATTGTTACCGCTGGGGTATTTTTAGCACCCGGCCAGGCGGGTATGAATAACGATCAAATGTTTGATATGAGTTTTGCGGTAAACGTAAAAGGTGGCTACATCGTTGGCACCGAAGCGAATGAAATCTGGCAAGCTCAAGGTCTTCAAGGTTCTTTGGTTTTAACAACCAGTGTTAATGCGGCGGTGGCTAAAAAAGGCTCGTTAGCTTATGACACTAGTAAAGCGGCAGCTAACCATTTGGTGCGAGAATTAGCAGTAGAATTATCTCCCTTAGTCAACGTGAATGGTCTAGCGCCTGCAACTGTCGTCAAAGGAAGCACTATGTTTCCTCGTGACCGAGTTATTGCTTCTTTGACTAAGTATAATGTTGAATTTGGTTCTTCTGATTCAGATGATGAGTTACGCGATAAATTGGCTATGTTTTATGCTCAGCGCACACTGACTAAGCAACCTATAACGCCAGCTGACCAAGCAGAAGCTGCATATTTAATGATTTCAGGTCAATTGAGTAAAACAACAGGTCAAATTATTAGCGTAGACGGTGGTTTACATGAAGCGTTTTTACGCTAATCAAAGATTAATTAGGTAGATAATAATGACACAACGTATCGATAAAAGCTTAATTGCAGAGCAAAATGCAAAACTTGAAGGATTTTTACAAGAAGATTACGCTGCTCTTGGTAACAAGCTAGCCCGTGATAATATCAATATTGAAGAGATTACTGCTAAGGCCGCAGCATTTCAGATTGCTGTACCTTCTTGGGGTACTGGCACAGGCGGCACACGTTTTGCCCGTTTTCCTGGCAAGAGCGAGCCACGTAATATCTTCGAAAAATTAGAAGATTGCGCTGTTATTAATGATTTATCCCAATGTACTGAACGAGTTTCTCCGCATTTTCCTTGGGATAAAGTAGATGATTTTACTGAGTTAAAACAGACTTCAGATGCCCTAGGGTTGAAATGGGATTCAATCAATTCGAACACTTTCCAAGATCAACCGAATCAAGAACATAGCTTTAAATACGGCAGTTTAAGTAATACTAGTGAAGCTTCTCGTGAATTAGCGATTCAACACAATTTAGATTGCATTGAGTGGGGCAAAATTTTAGGTTCGAAAACCTTAACTGTGTGGGTTGGTGATGGCTCGAATCATCCTGGCCAACAACATTTTCAGAGTGCGTTCGAACGCTATCTGAATAGTATGAAGAAAATTTATGCAGGATTACCAAATGATTGGGAAATGCATATTGAACATAAAATGTTTGAGCCCGCATTTTATTCAACTGTTATCCAAGATTGGGGTAGTAATATCCTTGCTGCAATGGAGCTAGGCGACCAAGCTAAGTCATTAGTTGATCTCGGACACCACGCCCCGAATGTAAATATTGAAATGATTGTGTCTCGCCTCATTCAATTCAAAAAATTAGGCGGCTTCCACTTCAATGATAGCAAGTACGGTGATGATGACTTAGATAGCGGTAGTTTGCACCCTTACCAACAGTTTCTCATTTTTAATGAGTTAGTTGATGCAGAATATCGTAATCAAGAAGGTTTCAAACCAAACTACATGCTTGACCAATCACATAATGTGACTGACCCAATTGAAAGTTTGATGAATTCGGCAGCTAGCGTTCAACGTTCTTACGTGTCTGCGCTATTAGTTGATCGTTCAAAATTAACAGAATATCAAACGAATAACGATGCACTTATGGCAAGTAATACGTTAAAAAATGCTTTTAATATTGATGTTACACCGATTTTAGCGATGGCACGCTTGCAAAAAGGCGGGGCGATCGACCCGATAGCTACATATAGAAAAGCAGATTATCGTACAAACATCGCAGCCAAGCGTCCATCAAGCGGCGTGAGTGGCTCAGGTATCGTTTAATAGACGCTGTACCCTACATACAGTGCAGGCAGCAAAGAGACGGAGTGTTTCTTTGCTGTTTTTTTTAAACTAAAACAATAATAAGTGTCGGTTGCTTTGATGGGAAAGCAGAAACCGGCATGTGGAGGCAAAATGTCGACAGCAGAAGAATTTGAGACTAGACCTGTAAGCCCTGAAAAATTGCAATCCGCAAAATCATTCGCCGCGAGTTATGCGGGAGAACATGTTGCGGGTACAGAATTTGTAATTGGTGCACTATTTGTATCATGGGGTGTAGGTGCAACCGATGTAATTATAGGTTTACTCTTCGGTAATTTACTTGCGGTGCTAACTTGGGGTTTGGTAACGGCCCCCATTGCTACAGATACTCGGTTAACATTGTATGCATACTTAGAAAAGATTGCTGGTCCGGGAACCATAAAATTATACAGTGTTGTTAACGGTGTTTTGTTTTGTGTTTTAGCAGGGGCGATGATCACTGTCTCTGCATCTGCGGTAAGAATACTTTTCGGTATTGAAGATCAAGTAGGTTATTTTCCGACAGATTTCCGCTTTGTATTGGTTGTACTTGGGGTAGGTGCAGTTGTTGTTTACATGGCAGTCAAGGGCTTCAAGAAACTTGCGGCTTTTGCAGAGGTGTGTGCACCTTGGATGATATTAATGTTTTTAGTTGGCGCTCTTGTCATGCTGCCAACGTCTGTGTCTACAACTGGCGGAATAGATAGCATCAATAGTTTCGGTGATTTTATGCGCGTTGCAAATGAATCTATCTGGATTAAAACGCAGAGTGACATTGGTATTTTGCACGTTGCTGCTTTTGCTTGGGTAGCCAACTTGGCAATGCATGGAAGTTTAGGTGACATGACTTTGTTACGTTTTGCTAAGAGCCCGAAATACGGATATTTTTCTGCTCTTGGTATGTTTATTGGGCATTATTTAGCTTGGATTTGTGCAGGTATTATGGGGGCGGGTGCCGCTATCTTACTAAAAACAAGTATTACTGCGATTGATCCTGGATCTGTTGCTTACCAAGCTTTAGGCGCCTCTGGTATTTTAGCGGTTATTATTGCGGGTTGGACTACATCTAATCCAACTATTTACCGAGCTGGTTTAGCATTTAGCTCCTTAAATCATCAATGGGGTCGTAGTAAAGTAACGATTATAGTCGGTATTGTTACTACTATCATTGCCTGCTCGCCATTCGTTTTCTCAGGATTATTAGGTTTCGTTGGTTACATGGGACTTTTACTCGCCCCAGTTGGAGCGATAATTGTCACTGAACATTGGATATTCCCTAAGATCGGCTTTACGCGATATTGGTCATTGTATAAAGGCAATAAAACAAATAAAGCTGCTTTTATTACTTGGGTAGTGTCCATGATTGGAGGCATTGCTGTTGAAACTTTAGGTATCCTTCATTTATTTTTTATCTTGGTCCCTCTGTGGACTTTCGCAACGTTGCTTTATATCGGTCTTGCTTCAGTAATGGGGGCCAATGATAATTATCCCGAAGCTGCTATCGCTGAAAAAGCTGAGTCAGATAGACAAGCCAAAGAGCGTGACTATTTGTCTTCGAATGCAGTAGCCGCCCATATTTCAAAAAGAAGTGTTCCATTACCAGCTAAAGTAGCGAAATACTTCTCTTGGGGAGCGTTATTGTCTTGTTTGTATATGGGTGTCATGTCTTATATGAATAATGATATTGACACTATCACTACATGGTTAATTGTGCCCACATTATTTTATTTTATTACTGCGACGTATGCCTATTTAGCACAGGACACTGAATGAGATTATAAAGTTAGAGGTCTAAGGGGCGTGGCAATCTAAACACCAATTGGAATTTTTGGCACTAGTCAGTATTCATCATCAATTTTGATGGATACTGACTCCGCAATGATTTCTTTAATGTATAAAATTTCAAAACACCATTACAATGGCAACACTGTCATCTAATTTGAGTTAGTAGTTGAATTACGCTTAAAGACATTTGTATATTGGTCAAAATAGTTTTTTGAATTGGCAGTGAAACTGATCAAAGATAAGCTCTTAACGTTGATGCTCTGCTTTAAAAATCACCCTGTTTTTTCATGATACCTTTTTAAATGAACAGGGTAATAAACGACAATTTCGCGGCTAAAAATGTACTAAAGAATCTCGGTTTAAATCATTAATAGTTTTTGCTCCGGTCAATGTCATAGCCACACGCATTTCTTTTTCATACAAATCAAGTATGTTCTCAACACCTGATTGGCCTTGTGCGGCTAATGCATAAATAAATGAACGGCCAAGTAAAGTGCAGTCTGCGCCTAGGGCTAACATTCGAACCACGTCTAAGCCCGTTCTGATACCTGAGTCGGCAAATATTTTTAAACTACCTTTAACTTCATCTGCTATCGCAGGTAATGCTTTGGTTGATGACAAGACGCCGTCAAGTTGCCGACCACCATGATTAGAAACCACAATACCATCCGCCCCAAAACTAACCGCATCTTTAGCATCTTGTACGTCTAGAATACCTTTAATCACCATAGGGCCATCCCAGATGTCTCTAATCCATTCTAAGTCTTTCCAGCTAATGGATGGATCGAAATTATCTCCTAGCCAACCAATGTAATCTTCAAGTTTTGTCGGCTCACCGCGGTAGGTAGAAATATTGCCTAAGTCATGAGGTTTGCCAAAAAGTCCAACATCAAATGCCCATTGAGGATGAAACACAGATTGTACTATTCGTCGAAAAGCTGCATTGGGGCCGCTCATGCCAGAGTGCATATCACGATAACGAGCACCGGGCACAGGCATGTCTACGGTAAATACTAAGGTAGTGACTCCAGCTGCTTTAGCACGCTCTAAGACGTTTTTCATAAAACCACGGTCTTTAAGGACATATAACTGAAACCACATTGGGCGTTTAATTGCGGGAGCCACTTCTTCGATAGGGCAAACAGAAACCGTAGACATAATGAATGGCAGCCCTTTATTATCAGCAGCTTTGGCAGCTTGTACTTCACCTCTTCTTGCGTACATTCCTGTTAGCCCAACAGGGGCAAGTGCAATTGGCATAGCTAGTTTTTCACCGAAGATTTCGGTTTCTAAATTAAGATCAGACATGTTGTTTAATACCCTTTGTCTTAATGCGACTTCGGCTAAATCCTGGGTATTTCGTTTAAGTGTATGTTCGCCATAAGAGCCACCATCAATATAATGAAACAAGAATGGAGGAAGTTTGGCTTGAGCTGCTTTGCGGTAATCGGTTGATGCAGAGATAATCATTTTTTAATTCTCAATTTTAAGGTGCACACACAGAAAAGGTATGTTTTGTTGTGTTTCCTTAAACTACATCTTTATTTTTTGCTGATAAATAGAAATAATGAAATACATTTTTTCCTAAAGTTAACTAATTATGCAAGCTAATGATCTAATCCTTTTTTCACAAGTTATTGAGCTGGGTAGTTTTACTAAGGCCGCGGAAATAAATAACTTAACTAATTCTGTAGTCAGTAAACGAATTGCACGACTTGAGAAAGAGCTAGCAGTGCAATTATTGTATAGAACCACGCGCAAACTCACCTTAACCGAAGCCGGTCGCATTTTAGTGCAAAGAGCTAAGTTGATCAGCCAAGCAACAGCTGATGCAATTGATTCAGTGTCCGGGTTTGGCGAAAACTTAAGCGGCCATATTAAAATGTCGGTGCCGACGATATCTGGCGATTTATTGTTAGCTGATGCTGTTACAGAATTTTGTCATTTCCATCAAGGTATAACCGTTGATATGTCGCTTGATAATCGCATGGTTGATTTAATTGCAGAAGGTTATGACATTGTGATCAGAACGGGTTATTTGGATGACTCGAGTTTAATCGCTCGGCATATTATAGACTCCCAGTGGGTTGTTTGTGCTTCGCCGGCTTATATAGCGCAACACGGTCAACCCAAACAACCAATTGAGTTGGCTAGCCACAATTGCCTACGATACGCTTATCAAACTTCGGGAGCGGGTGATTGGGAATTTAAGTCAGATATGGATAACTACATAGTAAAAGTTTCAGGCACATTTTCTAGTAATAATGCAGCGGCGTTACGTAAGGCGGCGATGGGAGATTATGGCATTGCCTATCTACCTAGATGCTTGGTGTACGAAGATTTGAAAGGAGGAAAACTTGTTGAATTGTTTCCTGATTCAGTTGGCAAGAGGATTGGGGTGTATGCCGTTTATCCCTTTACCAAACAGCTGCCTAATAAAATTAAATTGTTAATCGAGCACATTAAAGATAAGTATCTAGCCCATTCTCATTACTTTCTACCGATAAAAGGTTCAACATCAGTAAGATAAATCCACCATAAGTAAATTATTGATAAGCATCATGCCGACTATCATCCAAGCGCCCGCAGGCTTATTACCTTTATGCACATACTATGGCCATCAACTTGCGCTATATACCAACTGATATCAACTTGGGAATCATCTCTGCTTCCCCATCTAATTCAAACCTGAAAATTAATGGTTGATACCTTGAATAGAGTGAAGCTTATTTTTTTACCTGAATACTACTTCCCAATAACGCCTAAGCGCCCTGAAACGCAACTATAGTGGGTCGTCGATATAAATAAAAAATATTTAGTTGATTTTCCCCTACTAGTATCTTTCTTGGAATCCGTTTTTCTTTGCGTCGTCTCAAGATATAAAAACGATATTCACATCCTAAAGATGAAAAAAATTAATAGAAATTTTGTTTTTTTTAAGTGATACTGACGTGAATTGATTGTAAATGACATATCTTTTGCGGGCATGCATTTACTGATTTATTTAGTGTTTTTATATTAAAACACAATTTTTTTTAGATTTTTTAAGAGTTGTTTAAAGATATTTGTGCTTTTTTTTGATTGTTAATTGTTAATTGTTACTTTAATTGAAGGTAAAATGTCAGACATAAATAGTAAAAAAATATGGCAGTTTTTTTATTGCATTGGCTTGTTATTGAGCCCAGTAGCTTTTGCCCAAAATACTGATGCCGTTCAGCAACAACCGAATATATTGTGGTTGGTGATTGAGGATATGAGTCCAATCATTCCCGCTTATGGTGACGATACAATAGAAACACAGACCATTAGTAGTTTGGCTGCACAAGGTGTGACATATACTAATGTTTATTCTACTTCTGGGGTTTGTTCACCTAGTCGTGCGGCCCTAGCGCTGGGGATGTATCCAACTGCGGTTGGAGCAAATAACATGCGCACAACGTCAAATACAAAAGAGACTGGTCTTCCTAAGTATGAGGCGGTGCCACCGCCTGAAGCTAAAATGCTCAGCCAACATCTGCGCGAACATGGCTACTACACCAGTAATAATCTGAAAACCGATTATCAATTTAGTGCGCCTAAAGGGGCCTGGGATGACAGTAGCCCTTATGCTCACTGGCGCAATCGACCTAAAGATAAACCTTTTTATGCCGTGTTTAATTTTACCACAACACACGAGTCTGGCTTGTTCGAACCTTATGGCTTTCGGCATATAGAATCACGTTATTATTTTTCTGATGACGCGCAAAGGATCGCAAAACTACCACCAAGTCCAAACAGTAAAACTAGTGAAAGCGAGACTCCTGTACATGTCGCAAAAGACACCGAGTTTAATATTCCGCCTTATCTTCCCGACACCCCTTTGGTACGCAGGGATATGTGGAAAATGTATAACAATCTAGCAGAAACCGACCAGCAGATAGGAGCCATCATTCAGCAGTTAAAAGATGACGGTTTATACGACAATACTATTATTGTTTTATATTCTGATCATGGCGGGCCTTTGCCTCGACAAAAACGCTTAATTTATGATAGTGGCTTAAAAGTTCCGCTGATAATTCGCTATCCACATGCTCAAAATGCGTCTACATCTGATGATCAATTGATTAGTTTTGTGGATTTTGCACCCACTACTATGGCGCTTGCCGGTGTCCCAATACCTGATTATATGCATGGGCGCGATTTTATTCATAACACGGATAAACCACGCAAATATATTCATGCCGCGGCAGATCGCTTTGACGCTTACACCGACACCATTCGTGCAGTGAAAGACCAACGATTTAAATACATTAGGAATTATCGTCCTGAGCAAGGCTATTATTTACCTGTCGAGTACCGTGAAAAAATTCCAACAATGCAAGAGTTGTTGAGGTTAAAGGGCGAGGGTAAATTAAATCAATATCAAGCTCAGTGGTTTAGAGAGAGTAAACCCGAAGAGGAATTATTTGATACGCAAAATGATCCCCATGAACTCATCAATTTGGCGTCGGAGCCGCAATATCAAAACAAACTACATGAGTTAAGTGTAGAACTGGATCACTGGTTAACTCGTATTGGCGATACCCCTAATGTTCCAGAGAGACAGCTTATTCGCAATCTGTGGCAAGGACGTAATAGTCAGCCTCAAACCATCGCCCCTGGTTTTGATTTTCAACAAGGTGTCTTAACTATAGGTAGTTCAACCCAAGGTGCCACTATCGTATACAAAGTTATTGAAAAAGGTATTGAACCTGTTGATTGGGACTTGTATCAAGCTCCAATTACCTTAGCGCCAAACACAGAAATTAAAGCCATTGCTCATCGTATTGGTTTTCAAGAAAGCGACGTTAGTAGCTTTGTTTTAAGCAACTAATTATCCAATGGAGATTCTATGTTATTTTCTAAGCGTGTTTCTAAAAGCCCCTATTGTCTTAGTCGGATTGGTAGCTTATTTCTTGTCGGTCTAATACTTTGCTTAAGCTCATGTGATATTCAACAGGGAAATAAAGATCTCTTGTCTTTGCCTCAAGGTCCTGCAAAGTTAACGGTTGGGGAAGGGTTTACTAATCCACTGGGCTATTACGAATCAGTCCCCCGTTTTTCCTGGATCATACCCGCAAACAGCAGCGCCAATTCACAAACGGCTTATCAGTTACAAGTCGTTAGTGATCCCAGTTTGTTTACTGCTAAAGCAGATTTATGGGACAGTCAAAAGGTACTATCTGACCAAACGTCTTGGATCAGTTATCAAGGGACACCCTTGGCGTCACGACAAAAAATCTTTTGGCGAGTGCGCCTATGGGATGAAAATCAGCGAATATCAAACTGGAGTGATGTACAAAGTGTAGAAATTGGTTTACTGAGCAATGCTGATTGGGAGGCTGAGTGGATAGGGCACCCTGACACGGCGCAAGATAAACAAGCCAGCAAGCAAACCTTAGCCACACCACAATATTTACGAAAATCATTTCAAATATCTGCGCCAATTAAACAGGCGCGTTTATATGTTAGCGCTAAAGGCCTTTTTAAGCCTTTTATAAACGGTTCGCCGGTCTCAGATAAAGATGTAATGACACCAGGTTGGACACCCTACAAAAAGCGTATTGAAACCTTAACCTATGATCTAAGTGCGCAATTGCAACAAGGTGAAAATACGCTTGCTGCCAGCCTCGCGGGTGGCTGGTATTCAGGCCGTGTTGCTGACTTAAAAGCGCAAGATCACTTATTAGCTCCGCGATTTTTAGCCCAACTCGAAATCATTTATCAAAATGGTGAAAAACAGCTTATCAACACTGATAGTTCCTGGATGGCAAGTCAACAAGGACCTATTCGTTTTGCTAGTAATTATGACGGAGAGCGTTATGAGCAGGCTTACGAGATGTCAGGTTGGAACGATATTGGTTTTGACTACAGCGACTGGCAATCTGCACACAGCGAAGCGCTCGACCAACAAGTCAAATTGGCTCCTAAACGCCATGAGCCTATTCGCATAACTCAAACCTTACCTGTTGTGGAGGTGTTGAGTCAAAAAGACGATGTAGCTATTTTTGATTTTGGCCAAAATATGGTTGGGGTGCCGCGTGTAACTATCCCTGTTATCGCCGGGCAGGAAGTGAAGATTAGGTTTGCAGAAGCCCTGCACAAAGGCCAGTTTTATACCGATAATTATCGTAGTGCTGAGTCAACGGATTATTACCTACCTGCAACCACTGGCATTATCAACTATCAGCCTACTTTTACCTTCCATGGTTATCGTTATGTCGAAATTAGTGGTTTTGATGCCAGTCAAACTGCGTCGAAAGATTGGCTGGTGGCTTTGGTTCAGCATTCAGATATTAAGCTGTATGATAATTTTGTCAGTTCACACTCAAAACTAAACAAGTTGTCGGAAAATATCGTATGGGGTCTTCGCAGTAATTTTTACGACATACCGCTTGATTGTCCTCAGCGGGATGAGCGTTTAGGCTGGACTGGTGATGCTAATGTTTTTGTGACCCCTTCAATGTATATGGCCGATGTTTACGGCTTTTGGGCGGCATGGCTAGAAAGTATGCGTGAAGATCAAACCGCAGACGGGATGATCCCCTTATATATTCCCTTTGTTAAATGGATCAATTGGGCTTCTTCTGGTTGGGGTGATGCAGCGACAATTATTCCTTGGGAGTTATATTTAGTCACAGGGGATGAAAGCATACTGGCCGATAACTATGAGATGATGAAAGGCTGGCTAAGTTACCATGCTAGCCAAAGTAAAGATCATATCTCCAGTATGAAAACCTTTGGTGATTGGTTGCAACCCTATCCTGACGAAGGACGCATGGAAGACGGAGAGGGAGGGAACCGAGGAGATACTGACTATAGTCTAATTTCCACGGCCTTTTATGCCCGTTCAGTGCAGCTCACCATGAAGTCTGCTCAAGTCTTGGGTAAGACAGATGATGTAAAAGTTTTAGGGACGCTGCATTCAGAAATAGTGAGTGCCTTTAGGCAGCATTTTTTTGACGAAGAATTACAACCTAAAAAAGGATTAGCGACACAAACGAGTTATTTATTAGGTTTAGAATTTGGCTTGTTCAAAACGGAAGAAGAAGCCTTGGCACTGCAAAAATTATTTGAGCTGCTCGAACAAGCGGATAATCACCTACGTACCGGATTTTTAGGCACCCCATTGCTAACATCAGTATTGCAAGATGCGGGGCGTAGCGATCTAATTTACGAATTGCTGTTTAAAGAGACGTACCCCTCATGGTTTCATTCGATTAATAACGGTGCAACCACGACGTGGGAACGCTGGAATTCTTACTCCTTAGAGGAGGGATTCAACCCACAAGGTATGAACTCATTAAATCACTATGCTTATGGCACCATCTCAAGATGGTTTTACGAAGGTATTTTGGGCATTACCCCCGCTGAAGCAGGATTTAAACGTATTCGAATCGAACCTCAATTTAGCACTCACTTAACCAGCGCAAAAGGCAGCTATACCACGCCACAAGGCGATGTAAGTGTTGATTGGAGCATTAAGTCTAATCAACTAAATATGGTGGTGAACATCCCCAAAAATACTCAAGCTGATGTGGTACTTCCCAGTTTAAAGGAGGGGTCATTATTGTTGAATGAAAAATCACAAATCAGTCATTCATTATCTAACCTTGAACCTGGGATTTATCAGATCCAAGGTGAATTGAGTTCACTCTAAAACCGCAGCGAATAGCCCTAAAAAAGCTTTATTGCGGTTCGCTTTAGCGGAGTCTCTGTGAATGAAATTAAGGAAGTATGGAATGAATAAAACCCCCTTTTTAATAGTTAGTAGTTTACTACTATTAAGCTGTGTTCATCCTGATGGTGCACGCTCCAAGTTGGAAACAAAACCTCAAGCATCCTTGCAACTATTAAACGCTCAGCCAAATTCGATTCCTAGCTTTGAAGAAAAAAATGGCATGGTCGTAATCGAAGCAGAGCACTTTGCTGCTCAGGTAAAAGCCGATATTCGGCGTTGGTATCGTTTTGACAAAAGTTCGGCAGTAAAACATGGCTTACAAGATACAGATTTACCCCATCCAGAGGGAGCGAGTGGCGCAGCCTACATTGAAGTTTTGCCTGATACTCGTACCAACCATAGTGAGGAACTACAGCATGGTGTTAATTTTTCTGCTAGCCCAGGCATGCTCGGAATATTAAGTTACCCGGTGTATATCAACCAATCAGGGCGTTATTACATTTGGGCTCGGGCTTATAGCACCGGTAGCGAAGACAATGGTCTGCATATTGGTATCAATGGACTCTGGCCAGCAAGCGCTCAACGTTTACAGCTATGCACGGGAAAAAATCAGTGGACCTGGTCTTCAGCTCAGCGCTCGCCTGCTAATCATTGTGGCTCCCCCTTGAGTTTATGGATAGATATTGCTCAACCCGGCCAACATCTGTTGTCTGTATCTATGCGAGAAGATGGCTTTGAATTAGATAAGATAATTTTAACTAACAACCCTGATTTCACACCATTAGGAATAGGTCCTAGTGAAACGGTATATAACGCAGAGCCTATGCCTCTCAAAGCTCGCTACACAGACATTTATGAATACGATTTTATACTGAGTTCAGCCGATTTATTTGTGGCAAATAACGCATCTCAACATGCTATCTACCACGATAAAGCTCGTGATGTATTGGCGATCAATGCGGGAAAAACGGAAGTACGAGATAACTTTTTTCGTGCCAGCTATGTGGTTGATACCAAGATAATGAAAGGGATTGATAAGCGCCATTATAACAATGCCACACTAGTGACTTTAGCTGAAATCGATGGTGAGTCGCGTTATCGAGTCTTGTTAAATGATCGATTGCTAGGTGAATTTCAAAATCCTGCTACAGCAAGGGATTATCAGGAAGTGTACTTTCCATTAGATGACTTTCGTCTACGATCTGGGGATGTTTTAAGCGTAGAAATAATGGCTGTTACCAATGGCAAAATTCCTGAAAATGGCGGCACTGCCTATGCCAGAGGACGTTGGCGAGGCATTGTTTTAAAGTGATTAATATTCTTTTATCCGGTAAACAAAGCATAGGTAAACAGAGCATATGAGTACAAAATTGATATCTACGGCATCTTTGTTAGCTTTATCCCTGTTACTCTGCAGTGCTTGTTACGCATCAAGCTCATCATCAAATGATGAGGCAAGGAGTGCTCTGACTGAAAATACCATCAAACTCAGTACTGATTTTAGTGATGCAAACAATAAAGTAGGCGCAGTGTATGACTTTTTTGATGTGGCTGTTAGAACACAAAACGCCTCAGTAAATTCATTTCCTGCTGACTTTGGACAAACTCCCCAGTTAAATGCAGTAAGAATGTTGGGAGGATGGGCATCTAAAGATATCGCCGCAGATGCTTACAAATGGAACGGTAGCCAATATGTTTACGATTTTGCGGTTGTTACTAACAGAATTGATGGTTGGCTTGATGCGGGTTGGGAGATTTTTCAAATCGTCTTAGATAATCCGCCGTGGGCTTTTCAACGAGGATTTGAATTTGTCGATGAACCTGACGGAAAACACTATTTAAAAAAAGACGCCAACGGAGTATACGGTAATGGACTTCCACCTGATGACCCTATTGCATGGCATCAATTCATCCAATCTTTAACAACACATCTCATCAAAACCTATGGCAAAGATAAGGTAGTTAAATGGCGTTTTCGAGTCGGTTCAGAAATAGATACTCGACCACAGCATTGGGCTGGTACGCGCCAAGAATTTTTTGAACATTATAAAAATACAGTTGAGGCTGTACATAGTGTCCTACCACAAGCACAAATCGGCGCACACTTTCGCGAAGCGTCATTTAAAGGACGGTATATTGACTATTCTGGTAATACAGAAGACGCCTATGCCCCTCATTTTATCGCCTGGGCAAAAGCGCATAAGGTTCATTATGACTTTGTCGCAATTTCATACTATCCGCACATTACTAATCCCAACGAACTAGATATGCAATTGGTTTACCAGCATGACATAGCGCCAATACAGCAACATCCAGATTGGGATCCTAAGGCGAGTTTTGAAATACATGAATTTAAACTTATATCTAAAATGGAACGTGCTGGTTTTATCAGTGTAAATACCTCTCATGGCTCCGCATTTTTTGCGATGCTGTCTAAGCTAATGCTCGAAAACAATATTAAAGAAGTTTTTCAGTGGGGCACCGGTCATAACGGAGACTATGTCCCTGAAGCACTGACTCAGCGAGCCTTGCTAACTATGATTGGTAATGCACTTTTTACTAATACTGTCGTTGGCACTTCGCAGACAGCGGGCAATCGTGTTGACGGTATTTTTACCCAAAATGTCACAAAGTCTGATTACGATATTTTGCTGTTTAATTTTAACAATCGTGATTTAACCAACCAAAATCCTGAAAAAACCTTGTTATCAATGCAGGTTGCTGAGGCCCGCGGGACTGCATTTCGTTATCGTATTGGCAGCATTGACAACAACAACAACAGCGAGCAACTTTTTATTTCAAGTTTCCCAAAGGCTCGAATACCAATTGAAAAGGGAGGCTGGTGGAATAGTAAAGTAAATACAACGGCTTCAAATGCTAAGGCACTTAACGCGGAAGGTCAGAAGGTCTATTTAGCCAATAAACGTAAATATAACGAGTCAAATAGCATAATTTGGGGAGACTGGGTGATTGGGGAGACCAGCGAAGGCAATTCGGCTTCATCGCTAATTGAAATAACTACCGATATACCGTCCTTTGCAGTTCAAAAAGTAGAAGTTCGCTTTGGGCCAGACGCTTAACAAAGTACAAGATATTTTATACACAGGTTGAATGAGTCAACCTAGTTTACGCTTAAATGAGGTAGGTGTTTCGTAATGTTTCAACTTGACAGTCGTTTTAAAATTCTTAATCCAGCTAGCGCGTTTGTTTTACTTTTGCTTGCTTTCATGCATTTCAATATGAGTGCTCTGGCAGCGTCATCTGAAGTAGCAAAAAAACGCCCTAATATTTTGTTTATTTTAGCGGATGACCATCGAGCGGATTTGCTGGGTAAAATACATCCAATTATTAAAACACCGAATTTAGATGAATTAGCTGGCAAAGGTACAATGTTTAAAAACGCCTTTGTTACCACGCCTATTTGTGCCTCAAGTCGAGTGAGTATTTTAACCGGATTAACTGAGCGCACCCATGACTTTACTTTTGGTCGCCCCGCAACAGGTTTGGTTGAGTCAAATAATATGTATCCCAAGCTACTTAAAGAGAGTGGGTACCGTTCTGGTTTTGTGGGCAAATACGAAATTAAATTTTCGAATCAAGATCATCAAAATTTTGATTATTTTAAACCACTTTTGCAATCCAAAACCAATGAGTTCAAAGGTAAAACAATCCCGCAAACGTACTACATAACTGAATTAGCAAAAGAATTTATTACTCAATCTAACAACACTCAGCAACCTTGGGCCATATCCGTTAATTATTGGAATCCTCACGCTCATGATACTGACGAACAAGATCAGTATCACTATCCTGAAGAGTTTGAGTCTTGGTATGCGGATGTAGAAATCCCCGCGGCAAAATTTTCCGACGATGCTAATTTTGACAATTTGCCTGAATTTTTACGCAATTCCATTGGTCGGGTCCGTTGGCAATATCGCTACGCTGATGAGGCCATGTATCAAAAAATGGTTAAGCGTCATTACAGGGCTATTAGTGCAGTAGACAAAGGGGTGGGCATGATACTCAAGATGCTTGAAGAAACGGGGCAAGCAGATAACACCATAGTCATATACACAGGTGATAACGGCTACAACATTAATGAACGTCAGTTAGCAGGAAAATGGTTTGGCTGGGAAGAAGACTTACGTGTTCCTCTGATTATTTATGACCCACGCAATAAATCATCTCAAGGTAAAGTTAAACAGCAAATGGCGCTCAATATAGACATTGCTCCCACCATTTTGAATTTGGCGAACGTTAATATACCAGCTAGTTATCAAGGTTTAAGTTTGAATCCCTTAATGACGGTTCAGGATCCATTGGAGTGGCGCAAGGAGTTCTTCTTTGAACATATGTATCAGCCTAAACGTGTGTCTATTCCGCCAATGGTAGGGATAAGAACGACTGAATGGAAGTATGTTGAGTTTTACAAAAACGATTTTAAACAGTTGTATGATCTAAAGGCAGATCCTGCAGAACAGACAAACTTAGCTGAATCAGCTAAATATCAATCAATTTTACAAGAGTTTGAGCGGCGTACTGGTGAATATATCGAGCGTTATGAAGATCAAAGAACGGAAGAGGTAAAAGCCCGTCCTAGTTTTGTTAATACCAGAGACACACTTAAATAATGGGTTACGAAACCTTTTACTGAAAGCCGTTTGTAAGTTAATAACCTAAATGTCTTGCCGGTATATTTGTAATGTTCACTCACTACTAAAATTGTTTTCAACAAGTTGTTCAGCGTCAAATTTAATAAGGAAAGAGTTTTGATACAAACTAAAGAAAATACCTTAATGATCGTACTCGTCAGTTTTGTTGCAACAATTGGAGGCTTCCTGTTCGGCTTTGATAGCGGAGTCATTAACGGAACTGTAGACGGACTTCAAAGTGCATTTGCGTCCGATAGTGCGGGCACAGGTTTTAATGTCTCAAGTATGTTAATCGGTTGTGCGATAGGCGCTTTCAGTGCAGGTCGTTTAGCTGACAGATTTGGTCGAAGACCTCTCCTTATTACTGCAGCGGTATTTTTCATTATAAGTGCTTGGGGGTCGGGGATTGCGGCCTCATCTTTAGAGTTCGTGGTATATCGAATTTTAGGTGGCTTAGCGGTTGGTGCCGCTTCAGTTATGGCTCCCGCTTACATCAGCGAAATAGCACCAGCTCGTTTTCGAGGCACTCTATCTTCCATGCAGCAGGTAGCCATTATTTTCGGTTTATTTTCTGCTTTTGTGAGTAACTATTTTTTAGCCAATTTGGCTGGTGCTTCCACTGCTGAGTTTTGGTTGGGTTTTCAAGCATGGCGCTGGATGTTTTGGATTGAGCTCATCCCGGCAGTCTTGTTTTTAGTCGCGTTAATGTTTATTCCAGAAAGTCCACGTTATTTAGTTATGAGTAAAGATAGTGAAAAAGCGACAAATGTATTAGGTACTTTATATGGTGATGCACAGGGAAAAGCCAAGTTACTGGAAATTAGTGCCTCTTTAGAAAATCAACAAACAAAACCAAAACTATCAGATCTCATTGATAAGATTAGCGGCAAAATGCGCCCTATTATGTGGGTCGGTATTGGTCTGGCAATCTTTCAACAATTAGTAGGCATTAATGTGGTGTTTTATTACGGTGCCGTATTATGGCAAGCAGCTGGTTTTTCTGAGTCGGATGCCTTAATGATTAACGTGATTAGCGGCGCGGTGAGCATTGGAGCTGTTTTTATTACGATGTATTTCATCGATAAAGTTGGACGTAAGCCTTTCTTGTTGATTGGCTCAATTGGTATGACTATAACTCTTGCAACCATGGTTTATGTGTTTGCTAATGCAGACTTAGATGCCAGCGGTAGCCTAAGTTTGGGCGATAAAGGAATGGTTGCCCTAGTTGCAGCAAATGCCTATGTCTTTTTCTTCAATTTGTCTTGGGGTCCTGTAATGTGGGTCATGCTAGGAGAAATGTTCCCAAATCAAATTCGTGGTTCTGGTTTGGCCGTTGCCGGTTTTGCTCAGTGGATTGCGAATTTTATTGTCACTTTTACTTTTCCGGTTTTCTTAGCCTCAATAGGCTTAGCTGGTGCGTACAGTATTTACACACTTGGTGCTTTGCTTTCCATTATATTCGTATTCAAATTAGTGCTCGAGACCAAAGGCAGAGAGCTAGAAGAGATGCAGGGCTAACGGTTTTTTAGGCAAATTCGTAGCTGAAATAGCTTGCTTAGAACACAAACTTAATTAGAGGATTCACTAAGGTAAAAGATCATGATAAGAAATGTACTACCGCTATTACTTGCTATCGCTTTTTCAAGCTGTGCCGAAAAATCTGCTGCGGATATTAGTCCTCCAATAGGCCGATTAGCGCTTGTTATCGATGGCAATTCACCTGACCCTGACGACATCGGTGCAACGCCAACAATGTTAGGTCTTTTGAGCAAAGCTGGCCTTAACGATCGCTTAGTTCATCTTTCACATTCATGTGATTTAGATCCTTTCAAAAATAAAGGAAAACAACGGATAGATGTTCCGAACGAGTTAAGAAGGCAGAAAATTTTGCATGAACTCAGTGGTAAAAGTATTGAGCTGTTTGGCCCCTTTAATAATTTGACGACATATTATAATTGTCGAACAGATCAACAAGGTGCGGTTAATGATTTACGTGATGCAATTAATGCGTCTACTGCAGAAGATCCACTTTGGATTATTGAAGCAGGGGAGCCTGATGTTATCGGATATGCTTTGGAAGCATCGAGACCTAGCTCTCGTCAACACGTCCATGTAGTCTCTCATCACCCTGCCAATGACAATAGTGGCGACTATTTTACTTGGCAACAGATTTTAGACTTTGGTGTAAGCGAACATCAAATTGGTGATCAAAACGTTGGATTGCAAACCCCAACTCAGACTTGGGATTGGGCTAGAAACCATAGTCATGCCGGCATTGCATATATTTGGGACATGCTCGCCTATGCGGAAAAAGACGGTGTAGTCAAATTTCAAACTAACAAGTTTGATTGCTCAGATGCGGGTATGGTTTTCTGGTGGATTACCGGAGCAAATAGAGGTGGCAATAAATACTCAAAGCCGAGTGATATTAAAAGAATGTTGTTGCTCTAATATCCGTCTGAGTTGATCCGTTGCAAAGGCAGCAAACATTAACGGATTGTAAATAATGTATTAGAGCGTGATTTCGCTCCTGAGGCACCTAATACCGCGTGGGTGAGTGACATCACGTCTGTGCGAACTTATGAGAGGTTTCTGTATTTAGCGACAGTGATAGACTTGTTCTCTCGGCGAGTTGTGGGTTGGTCAATGGATGAAAACATGGACAAGCATCTGGTTATCCGAGCTGTATTAATGGCCGTATATCAGAGTCGGCCAAAACAGCAGCGCTGATTCTTTGGCGTTTATGCAAGAGAAAAATATTATTCCTTCGATGAGTTGCATAGGTAACTGCCTTGATAACGCGCTTGCCGAGAGCTTTTTTGTTGCGATCAAAAAGCAGGTGATCATAAAGAGGATGTATTTAACCAGGGACGAAGCGAAAACCGGTATTAAACACTAATCTGCGAGTAAATTCGGCAATGTCTTCGCCTTGACCTTCGATACCGATAACCTGGGCAATATTACGCATACTGGCTTTTTTGTATTTATCTTGAGGATAGACACCAAACACTTGCGCAAAGTCCTCAATGTGTATAGCTTGACCATCAACACGGTCAAAGCGTTTGATCACAAAGGCCTGAGCGTTTTTAAAGGAATCACCAAACTTTCCAACCCCTTG
>NZ_JANQVQ010000201.1 GCF_030730205.1 Paraglaciecola sp. | reverse complement strand
GAACTCGCGACCCCAACCTTGGCAAGGTTGTGCTCTACCACTGAGCTATTCCCGCATAAGATGGCTTGTTTTGCTTTGGTGTGAGGCCTTGTCACCTCAACCGGACGCGCATTTTACAAAAATATTTTATTGATGCAAGCGCTAATTTTAAAATATTTACAAAACACGAACTTTTTTGAATTGAATGGGTAAATTTCCAACGAACTGGCCGAATCATATTCAACCAGCCGTCAAAAGGCTTGCTGAGTCCTTTAAATACTAAAAACGTGCTGACGGTAATAAACCATCTCGGCGATTGATTCGCGAATATCGTCTAAGGCTAGGTGCACCCCTTTTTTCTTAAACCCGCTTAACGTTTCGGGCTTCCAGCGTCTCGCTAATTCTTTAACTGTACTGACATCGATATTGCGGTAATGAAAATACGCTTCGAGTTGTGGCATGTACTTCACCATAAAGCGACGGTCTTGACCGATAGTATTGCCACACATTGGTGACTGCCCCTTATCAACGTAATTTTGTAAAAATTCTATGGTCAATGCACTCGCTTGCTCAATATCAACCTTACTTTGCCGACATCGTGCGGTTAAACCTGACTTTCCATGAGTATCAACACACCATTGATCCATATTGTTTAACACGGAATCAGGTTGATAGATGGCTAAAACAGGGCCTTCTGCGAGTATGTTCAAATTTTTGTCTGTGACGATGGTGGCAATTTCGAGCACTACATCAGTTTCAGGGTGTAAGCCTGTCATCTCCATATCTACCCACACCAAGTTGTCATTATTTATTGTCATACGGGCTCCGAAACCAGATTTAAGCGAAAAAGGTAAAAACTATCGGTATGCAGATAGTAGTTCAAACGGTAACATGTAAGCAGAAATTGCGCCAAATAAAGTAAAGCGAATCGTGGCAAAAAAACCAAAACTTACTAATCAACAAAAACGTCAAGTCTCTAGCAATCGTGTGCGCAGAATGGCGACCACAAGACCAGCAAGTGAATTAGATGACAATCAGTTAGGAGAGCAACAAGCAGGCAAAGTGATTGGCCGCTTTGGTAAACATGCTGATGTTGAAGACAGCCAAGGTAAGGTGCATCGTTGTCACATGCGTCGTACAATAGTTAGTGTCGTGTGCGGAGATAATGTGCTGTTTAGACCGGGCAAAGATCTGACCCTAAATGTGGCCGGGGTTATTGAAGCTGTCGAAGATAGAAAAACAATCCTGACGCGCCCTGATTACTATGATGGGGTCAAGCCCGTTGCCGCCAATATCGATCAGATCATTATTGTCAGTTCAGTCATACCGAGCCTTTCTTTAAACATTATCGACCGCTACTTAGTCGCTTCTGAAGATGTAGGTATAACACCTGTTATTTTGCTTAATAAGGTCGAGCTACTGAGTGATTCAGAGCGACACGACGTTGAACAGCAACTCGATATTTACCGTAAAATTGGCTACCAAATCGTTTATACCAGTTGCCTTACCTTGACTGGTTTAGATGAACTCTCTCGCTGTTTAAAAGATAAAACCAGCGTATTTGTGGGCCAATCTGGTGTGGGTAAATCCAGCCTAATTAATGCTTTATTACCTGATGCTGATGAAGCGATTGGTGATATTTCAGATAATTCTGGTTTAGGCCAACACACTACAACCGCGGCTAAACTGTTGCGTTTTGAATTAGGCGGAGAATTAATAGACTCTCCTGGCGTGCGTGAATTTGCACTGTGGCATCTTCCAATTGAACGGTTGACCTATGGTTTTAAAGAATTCAGAGACTATCTTGGTGGTTGTAAGTTTAGAGATTGCAAACATGCAGATGATCCTGGATGCATCATTCGAAAAGCAGTTGAAAATGGCGAAATTAGCGCACAGCGCTTTGACAATTACCACAAAATACTGAGTAACATGGATGAACTTCGTCCGGCTCACATTAAAATTTAAGAGGTAGACCAGACTGTGATAAACAATACTAGCATATAGCCTAATTGACTTAGTGACTGTGCGAAAAATTGTCTTATTAGGGTACAATCCGCCTCGGATAAATTTATATTTTAAGGTGTTACTTTGTTCGATTCGTTAAAAATTGCTCTGCAGTACATAATGCCCAAGCATTTACTCTCTCGATTGGTTGGTTACTTAGCAGCAGCTCAAGCAGGCGCGATCACGACTGGTTTAATTAAGCTTTTTATTAAACAGTACAACGTGAATATGTCAGAAGCCCTGCACTCAGACCCAGAGCATTATCGTTGTTTCAACGACTTCTTCACCCGTGAATTAAAACCTGATGCTCGATCAATTTGTGAGGGCGAGCAAAACCTAGCAATGCCGGTAGACGGTGCTGTAAGCCAACTTGGCGACATCAAACATGACAGTATTTTTCAAGCTAAGGGTCATGACTACAGTTTAACGACTTTATTAGGCGGTAAACCCGATATTGCAGCTCCCTTTAAAGATGGAAAATTTGCTACGGTATATTTGTCGCCTAAGGATTACCATCGCATTCATATGCCGTTAGATGGCACCTTAACCGACATGATCTATGTACCGGGTGAGCTCTTCTCAGTTAGCCCTTTGACAGCGCAAAGAGTGCCAGGACTATTCGCACGTAATGAACGTGTAGTCGCTATTTTCGACACTGAGATTGGCAAGTTTGCTATGGTCTTAGTGGGCGCAACTATCGTAGCAAGTATAGAAACCGTGTGGGCTGGTACAGTGAGCCCTCCTGCAGGTAAAAACGTTCAGCATTGGCAGTATCCGCTTGAAGGTGAACATGCCGTTCATTTGAAAAAGGGTGAGGAAATGGGGCGCTTTAAACTCGGGTCAACTATTGTGGCTTGCTTTGAAGCAGATTCAATCGAATTTTCAGACTTAGCTGAAGGTGATCCAACACGTCTTGGTGAATTGTTCGCAACGATATCGAAGTAAGTCGTGGATCCCGTTAAAAAGAGCCTGTGGTCGTTACACATCACAGTGGTACTGCTTGGCGCCACAGCGCTATTTTCAAAAATAATTCCTCTATCTTCCGTTGATATTACATTTGGACGGGCGGTTATCGCCTGTTTAATGTTGTTTTGTATTGTAAAACTGAGCGGCGGTAAAATCCGTTTAAACAGTGGAAAAGACTACCTTGTTGCCATAGCACTAGGGGTATTAATGGCGTCCCATTGGGTCAGTTATTTTGCGGCTATGCAGTATTCGTCTGTCTCGGTAGGAATGATAGCCCTCTTTACTTTCCCTGTCATAACGGTGTTACTCGAGCCCTTTTTTGAGGGCATTCGATTAGTGTGGCAGGACTTATTGAGTGCCGCTGTGGTATTTTTTGGCATTTATCTCATTGTTCCTGAAATAAGTATGGATAATGACATCACCCTTGGTATTGTTGTAGGTGTTGGTTCGGCATTTTTGTACGCTATACGTAACCTAATGATGCGTAAGTATTTTTCGCATTATTCTGGCGCCCATTCAATGGCGTATCAGACCTTAATTATTGTATTGTGTTTGAGCTTTTTTGTGAGTCCTAATATCGTAGCAGCTAGCCAGCAAACCTATATTTGGCTTGCAGTGCTTGGCACACTTTTAACCGCTCTCCCTCACACTTTGATCGCTACCAGTTTGAAACATTTGCGAGCCAAAACCTTTTCTTTGGTTGCCTGCATGCAGCCTCTGTATGGCGTTATTCTCGCTATCCTTATCTTGGATGAGCAACCGACATGGCAAACATTTGTCGGCGGGCTACTGGTTATTTCAGCGGCTATATACGAAACTATTAACGCTCAGAAACTCCACAATAAGTCCTAATACTATGCAAATTTTTGCACATCGCGGTGCTAGTGCGGAAGCACCAGAAAACACCTTGTTAGCCATTGCAAAAGCACTTGAGTATCAAGTAGATGGCATTGAAATTGATGTTCATCAAATTGGTCAAGAGTTGGTGGTTATCCATGATAGATGGGTGCAAAGAACGACCAATGGAAAGGGCCTCGTCGCTAACTTAGACTTCAAGCAATTGCGCTCTTTCGATGCGGGCTTAGGTCAGCAAGTGCCTACCTTATGGGAAGTAATGATATTGGTTGCTGGGCAATGTAATTTAAATATTGAGATAAAGGGCCTACAAGATACCTCCATTCTGTTTTCTATTATGGCAAAAGCCGAACAAGAACTTGGTTTTACTACTGAGCAACTTATTGTGTCTTCGTTCGATCATCATTTGCTTAGTCAGATAAAAACGCTCAAGCCAGAAACTCAAATTGGCGCTTTAACGGCCAGTAAACCGATAAAATATGCAGAATTTGCAGCCGAGCTAGGCGCATTTTCAGTCAATGCCGACATGGCGTTTTTAGATGAGGCGTTTGTGCTAGATGCTCACCGACGGGGCTTGAAAGTATTTGTTTACACAGTAGACGAACCAGAAGATTTAGCGCAGTTATATCGTTGGAATGTAGATGGAGTATTTTGCAATAAGCCCAGGGCGGCTAAAAACTATATTAGGTCTATTAGCTCTCAGAAGTAGAACAACTTGATTCACAACTGCGGCAGCTTCTACACAGCTTAATATTGGCCACGTGAGCACCAACAATTAGCATTGCCCCAACAGCAATTGTAAAGGGCTCATAGGCATCTCCAAACATACCTTTGTTCCAATAGATTAAGCCGCCAAGTACGAGACTATACAAAGGATAAAGCTGGCGATGGTAACGATAGAAACCTGACAACAATGCCCAAAACCCAACTATCATTGAAATTGACAAGATGGTTCTTTCAAACCAATTTTGAGCAAAAAAACTGGCGCTAACCAAAGGTATAAGCGGAATAAGAATCGGCAATGACAAACAATGCACAGCACAAAGGCTAGATGCCCAAATGCCTAGTTTGTCTAATAGCGTTTTATCGGTATTAATTTGCATGAACTTTCGCCTCACCTAAGTAGAACGTTATAATATAACATTACTTGGCAAAATCAAGGCTTACCGCAAAAAATAGCCTTGAGAGAAAGCAACAAGTCAAAAGCCTGGCTAAGCAGCCTTATCGTTTTTGTGACTTATGTTTGAATAGAGCCTTTGACCTAGCGTTACCACTATTAAAACGATGATGCCCGCGAGGATCCCAATCACTCCTTCACTGGCAATAGGAACGACGCTTGATAATATATTGATGTTGGCCACACTCTCTTTGATTGGCTCTAAAAGATGATGTAAATAAGCGATACTATGCACCAAAATACCGCCGCCCACTAAAAACATGGCCGCAGTACCGATATAAGATAACGCCTTCATTAGAAGGGGGGCAACGATGAGTAAACCTCTACCCAACCAGCGTTGCAGTGCACTAAAAGAGCTTGTGATTGAGCGTCTCAGCAAAAATAGGCCTAAGTCGTCTAACTTAACAATACCAGCAACAATACCGTACACCCCTACGGTTATTGCGATAGCGAGTAATGATAAAACACTCAGTTGGGTTACGAACGAGGCCTCTTGTACTGTACCCAATACTATTACCACTATTTCTGCAGAGAGGATAAAGTCGGTACGAATCGCGCCTTTTATTTTGTCTTTTTCTAATTCAACTAAGTCAACCGTCGGGTCTGCAATGGCTTCTAACTTTTTAGCATGTTCCACATCTCTCTCATGTTTATCGTGACTAAGGTAGTGATAAATTTTCTCAACTCCTTCAAAACAAAGGTACAAACCACCGGCAACCAGTAACACTGTTATCAGCCAAGGAACAAAGGCACTTATTAATAATGCGGAGGGAACCAAGATGAGTTTATTTAAAAAAGAGCCTTTTGCCACGGCCCATACTACTGGCAACTCGCGGTCAGCTTTTACGCCTGAAACTTGTTCAGCATTTAAGGCTAAGTCATCACCTAACACTCCTGCCGTTTTACTTGCAGCGGTTTTTGACAATACAGCGACATCATCTAGTAGAGTGGCAATATCATCGATGAGGGCAAGTAAATTTGCTGCTGGCATAGTTATTCCTTATTTATTGTGTCGCGACAAAGTCGTCCGAGTTAACTGTTTCGCTTTTTGCGACATAACGTTGCTCAATAATCATGTCACTTAATTTGACCAACTTAATACCTTGAGATTCGATAGTTGGCAATTGTTCTTTTAAAAATTGTAGGGTTTGTGGATAAGGATGGGCTATACCCACGGCTTGGCCATGTTTTTTTGCTAGGCTTATCAAACGGTTAAATTGTTTTTGGATATTTGGTAAGTCCGCGACGTGATCCAAGAACACATCTCTTTTAGTGGCTAACACACCATAGTCATGGGCGATCTTCTCGGCTCGGCTAAAATGCGTGGTACGGCTATCAACAAAATATAAACCGTGTTTAAACAAAAAAGACATGGTTTCTTTCATGGGAGCTTCAAGTTGTGTCAGTCGACTCCCCATATGATTGTTAAGCCCAGTCGCAAATGGCACCGATGCCAGTGCATTTGTTAAGGTTGAGCTAATTTGTTCATCTGTCATTCCTGCCACTAACGAGGCTTCTTCTTGTTTGATACCCGCTAATGACTCCATCGGCATATGGATAATCACTTCTCGACGCTGATTTAAAGCACGTTCAGAAAAAAAACCAGAGAGTGGCTTATTAGGCAAAATGGCAAAGGTCACATTAAGTGGCAAGTCAAACGCAGCCGCCTCGTGTTTGTTGTTGCCGATATCATCAATGATCAAGGCAATGTTTGCCGCCTTCGACACAGGAAGAATATAAAAAACGAGCAGTGAAATAATAAAAAGGGTTTTATAGATTTGCATCTTCTATTGTTTTTAATCCAGAGCTTGTCAGTGGGTACTGTGACTTTTTTACTAACGGGAGACAACGTAAAATTTTAATAGACTTACTAAAATGAAACCAATAGCAGAAGAAGCACTTATAACTTCAACCAAGTCGTAGGATTAACAGGCTGTCCTTTGTGCCTGATCTCGAAATACAGGTTTGGGTAACTTTGGCCACCACTTTGACCGAGCAATGCGATAGTTTCACCTGCATCAACAATATCACCAGCTTGTTTTAATAAGGCCTGATTATGCCCGTAAAGACTCATATAACCATCCCCATGATCTAAAACAGTGACCAAACCAAAGCCACGTAGCCAATCTGCATAAAGCACCTTACCTTGATGAACAGCAATTACCGCACTGCCTACTTCGCCTTTGATAATAATGCCTTTCCACTTAATTTGGCCTTGTCTGATTCGACCAAACATTCTCATCAATTCACCTTTGGCCGGTGTAAGCAACTTACCCTTCGCCCTACCTAGGCCAGCAAAAGTCTGCTTTTGTTTTTCTGCTTCTCTTTGCGCTTTTGCTAAAGCATCTTGCAAGCTTTTCTCGTTTTGTTGCAGTATTTCAATTTTCGCCTCATCAGATTCGATAGCACTTCGAATACTCGCTAAGGTTGCTTCTCTTGTGGCTTTTCCCTCAGTGAGTTCTATTTGCTGCGCGTTTTGGTCAACTTGCAAACTGCGCAATTCTGCTTGTTTTTGCTCTAATTGAAGGTTTACTGATTCGAGTTCAGATACAAGTAGCCTAAACTCGTCTATTTTGGTTTTTCTTTCGGTGTTTAAATATTGATAATAGGTAATCGTTCTTTCAAAATTTGCTGCATCCCGTTGATTTAACAACATTTTGGCGAAATCGTAGTTACCTGTCATGTAAGCGCTTTTTATCAACTTTGCTAAACCCTTTTGTTGTTGTTGAACTTGGCTTTGCACTGTCTCACGTTTTTCAGCAAGGGAACTACGTTGATTATTATTGTCTACTAATGCAGCTTGGGTCTTTTTTAAGGCTTTCACTGTGTTTGCAATGTTCACTTCTGAGCGTTCTAATTGTATTTGAAGCTTTTTCGCCTCTTGGAGCTGTTTAGCGACTTGTTCTTTTTTTGCTTTTATTTGCTCTTGAATCGCTTGAAGATCTTGCTGTTGTTGTGCCCAGGAAATTGAGCTACCTAAAAAGCATGTCAGCAGTAAGAAGGCACCTAATAAAGGTGTCTTCCTGAACTGATTATTGATGGATGGCATAGAGGTATGGCTAGTCCAAGGTGACAATCGGTTTTCCCGTCATTTCCTTTGGCTGCTCCATTCCCATTAAGTGCAACATCGTAGGCGCTACGTCACTTAAAGTACCTCCGCTACGCGCAGTGGTATGACGCTGCCCTACATGAATAAAAGGCACTAATTCACTGGTATGAGCCGTATGAGCCTGACCAGTTGATTCGTCTTGCATTTGTTCTGCATTGCCATGATCAGCCGTAATTAGACAATCACCATCATTACGTTCAATTGCACTCACTACTCGACCAACACAGGCATCAACGGCTTCACAAGCCTTAACGGCGGCATCAAAATTACCTGTATGTCCGACCATATCTCCGTTCGGATAGTTACAAATCACCACATCATACTTGCCTGAATCAATAGCCTCGACCAACTTGTCGGTGAGTTCTGCTGAATTCATTTCTGGCTGCAGGTCATAAGTCGCAACCTTAGGAGAGGGGATCAGGATACGCTCTTCACCATCATATAATTCTTCTCTGCCACCACTATAGAAAAACGTAACATGGGCATATTTTTCAGTCTCGGAGATCCGTAATTGAGTTTTATTGTGTTGAGCTAACCAATCCCCCATTACATTGACTAAAGGAACAGGCGGATAAGCACTCGGCGCGTCTATACTATCGGCATATTGCGTTAACATCACAAACGCACTTAGTTTGATATGATTTGATTTCGCAAACTCTTTAAAGTCTGGCTCAACAAAAGGACGGGTAATTTCTCGAGCACGGTCGGCCCTGAAATTCATAAAAAATAATGCATCGCCATCTTTTAGTGGCACAGATTCACCAATGACTGTGGCTTGCATAAATTCGTCATTTTGTTCTCTTGCATAAGACGCTTCCAGCCCTTCTATAGCCGAATCCACTTGATGAAGTCCTTGGCCAAGCGCAATAACCTTATAAGCGGCTTCAACTCTATCCCAACGCTCATCACGATCCATCGCATAATAACGACCCACTAAGCTAGCGGTTTTACCGACGCCCAGCTTTTCAAATAGCTTATCCATGGCAAGTAGTGATGCTTTAGCGCTTCTTGGTGGCGTGTCGCGACCGTCTAGAAAAGCGTGTAAATAGAGCTTCTTGGCACCGCGTTTTACCGCCATTTCTAAAATTGCAACAATATGATCCTCATGGCTATGCACACCACCAGGAGACAGCAGCCCCATAACATGTACCGCTTTGTCTTGTTCGATCGCTTTATCCATATTTTCGACCAGCACTGGATTAGTAAAAAAATCCCCATCGCTAATCGCTTTAGTGATGCGTGTGAAATCTTGGTAAACAACTCGTCCAGCACCTAAATTGACATGCCCTACTTCTGAGTTGCCCATTTGACCGGGGGGTAAACCGACGTCCAAACCAGAACCTGAGATTAATGTATGGGCATACTTGCTCTTTAGTCCATCTAATACCGGTGTATTGGCATGTGCAATTGCGTTGCTCGTCTTATCTTCACGGTATCCCCAACCATCTAGGATGATTAATGCTGTCGTTTTCTTACCTTGACTCATATTGTAAATCCCCAAAATTTAACCCGATAAGTAATATTAACCTGTTGCAGGTTGCAACGTCACGACCAAATACAATTAAAAACCAAATGCTTAACCATAACTTATTCTACTATGTTGAATTGAGGCTGACTGAGGGCTGGTTTCCCACGACAAAATCTATATACTTTGCACTCTTTTTTTCCATGTAAATCTTCTATAAGGCTAAGCTGTTATGGATCAAGTAATTGAATTTGCAACCAATCATTACATATTGTCGGCTGTATTTGCCGGACTTGTAATAGCGTTAATTTATTCTTTTTTTGCTAGTGCATTATCACCACTAAAGGAAATTACAACTCATGAAGCTACTTTGTTAATAAATAAGCAAGATGCCGTTGTACTCGATGTTAGACCTGCAGCGGAGTTTAAAAAAGGTCATATTTTGGGTTCTAAGCAAGTAAAAAGCGAATTGTTAACTAAAGGCGACTTTACCAGCCTTGAAAAACACAAAGGGACACCCATTATTGTTGTATGCAATATGGGAATGACAGCTAAACGTACTGCTTCTCAAATGTTAAAAGCTGGCTTTGAAAATGTGACTGTTTTAAAAGGTGGCATAAGTGCTTGGCAAGGCGCCAACTTACCAACAGCTAAATAATTAAGGTATTTTTGTGAGCAAAGTTGAAATTTATACGAAGGGGCATTGCCCGTATTGTCATCGCGCAAAAGCGCTTCTGACACAAAAAGGTGTTGAATTTAGTGAGTTCAAAATAGATCAGCAACCTGAGTTGAGACCCACAATGATTGAAAGAGCAAACGGTGGAACGACCGTCCCTCAGATTTTTATTAACAATCAACATATTGGCGGTTGTGACGACATGTTTGCCTTAGAGTCACAGAATAAACTTGACGGTTTACTCGCTAACTAATTATTTTTTATCAAAGGAATCGCCCCATGGCTGACGAAAACAACATTAACGAAACTGCAGCTCAAAACGCAAATTCAGCACCACAATTTTCTATTCAACGCATTTATACTAAAGACATCTCTTTTGAAACACCTAATTCACCAGACATTTTCAAAAAAGAATGGAAGCCTGAAGTTCAATTAGATTTAGACACCCGTAGCAATAAGATCGATGAAGACTTATATGAAGTCGTCTTAGCTGTAACAGTGACAGCGAAAATCGGTGAAGAAACCGCTTTTTTGTGTGAAGTTCAACAAGCTGGGATCTTTACTATTGGCGAAATGCCAGAAGCGAATAAAGCCCATATGATGGGTTCATTCTGTCCAAATACTTTGTTTCCTTATGCCCGTGAAACCATTTCTAATCTTGTAAATCGCGGTACCTTCCCAGCACTAAACTTAGCACCTGTTAATTTTGACGCCATCTTTGCGGCATACATGCAGAAGCGTGCTCAGCAGTCACAAGAAGCTCAGCCAACTAAGTTAGATGCGTAGAACAATTTAAACATGAAACAATCCGTTTCGGTATTAGGGGCAGGCTCTTATGGCACTGCCCTTGCTTTTTGCCTAGCCCGTAATGGTATCGAAACCTATTTATGGGGTAGAGATTCCAAGCAAATGGAAGCTATGGCAAGTGCTCGATGTAATGCACGTTATTTGCCTGATGCTAAATTTCCTGACGCTTTACACATTGTTACAGATCTTAGCGAAGCCGTGAACCTTAGTACCGATTTGTTGGTTGTTACACCTAGCCATGCTTTTTCTGAATTGTTACGCCAAATCAAACCCCTCTTGAATATTCAACACCGTCTTATTTGGGCGACTAAAGGTTTAGAGCCTGAAACTGGCCGTCTATTGCAAGATGTTGCCTTAGATATATTGGGAGATAAGATCCCTCTTGCAGCATTGTCTGGGCCTACCTTTGCTAAAGAAATGGTAGCCGGTTTACCCACTGCGATCTCTTTATCGTCTACCGATGATCAACTCGCCCAAGATTTTGCCAATAAGTTACATTGCGCTAAAACTTTTCGTGTTTATCGTAACAACGATTTTATTGGAATTCAGTTAGGTGGTGCAGTAAAAAATGTCATTGCCATTGGAGCCGGTTTAGCTGACGGTCTCGGATTTGGCTCTAACGCCCGTACTGCTTTGATTACCCGAGGCTTGGCTGAATTAACACGATTAGGCATAAAACTAGGGGCACAACCACAAACCTTTATGGGTATGGCAGGCCTAGGTGATTTAGTGTTAACTTGCACCGATAACCAATCTCGCAACCGTCGTTTCGGCTTAGCTTTAGGCAGAGGTTTAAGTATTGATCAAGCTATGGAAGAAATAGGACAAGTTGTTGAGGGCTATCAGAATACCAAAGAAGTTAAAATTTTATCTACAAGAGTAGGTGTAGAACTCCCTATTTGCGAACAAATTTATCAGGTGCTGTACAACGGTAAATCTCCTAAAGAAGCGGCCTTAGCTTTACTAGGAAGAGACCAGACTTTCGAATAACCTCCTTTACAACCGTGGTAAAGATATCTTGCTACGCCTTAACCCACCTCGTCTGAGTATGTGACTCAATATATCTATCATATAAATTCGTTATA